>JBOGLH010000180.1:0-9254 GCA_050746025.1 Terriglobales bacterium
GGTGAGTCATCACCAGCGTGGTCGCGAATACGGTAATTTCTGAAAGATATTCCGCTTCTTTCTTCTTGTCGATCATCAACCGCAATTCACCGCTGCGTTTCTCAATCGACTCCATCAATTTCTTCACTGCCGGCCTTTGCAGCGCCGTCCAGCGTGTGATGTGGTCCACGATGGTCTTTCTATGTTCGCGTAAAAAAACCTCAGCCGGCTGCGCGCTCTTGCTCTTCTTAGAGGCATTGAACATGGCCGTGAGGTCGCCGTCCTGAGTCACGTCTAACAACGGAATCTGGTCGGTCGAGTTTCGATAAAACTCGCCAACCGTCATTTCCATTTCTGCCGCGGTGATGTCCGGAGTTCCGCGCTTGCGCAACGGATCAACATTCCCCAGCTCGCGTGCGATGCGGTCCATATACTGCAGCTTCGCCAGCGCTCCCCAGCCCCGGTACTGCTTGCGCCAGTTCGAGCGCGGGGTCATCCACACGGCAAATGTTTCCGCAAAATCTTCATCCGGATGCTTCTGCGCATACCATCCCGGCAGATAGCGCACGTAATCTTTTGAGAACAGCACCGGCCGGTAGTTCTCGCGATACGGCCTGCGATACGGTCCGAACAACTGCTTCCATTCCGGCGTGCGATGCAGTTTGTACGCGTAGTTGAACGCATGCCCCGCCTCATGCCGCAGATACATCATGACCTCGCGCGCGCTCTCGAGATCATTATTATCTTTTTCAATCTGCGCCACATCAGCCCGCGCCAGGTAAAAGGGAATTCCAATTACGGGTTCGCCCGAAGGGCATCCCCATTCGTCTGTCAAATAACAACCGGGACGGAATTTGAAGATTTTTTTCTGCTCTAACTCGCGATAGAGCTGCTGCACTAATTTTTCAAGCGTCGATCCCTCGATTGCCAGTCCCAGGTCGCAAATCCGGGTGCTCAACAGCGATGGCCCGCTCTCGTACTCTGCGGCTGCCTTCGATTCGTTGAGCGCTGGCGTTTGCTCGGCAGCCGCCTGTTGGTCCAAGTCGGTCACGTGTGATCAAGTGTATTAAAAGGCGAGCGTCCGCAATAGTAAGGAGGGAAGTGCGGCCCGCTCCAGCATCAAGGTTAATGAAGCCAGACCGCAAGCAGAAGATGACGTTGGGCCGGGAACCCGCGTCACGTCATCTTACTTCCCGAATTTGCCGCGTAAACCTATTCGGTGTCCAGCAGCACTCGCAATTCGCTCGATCGAGATGGGTGGCGCAGTTTGCGCAACGCTTTTGCTTCGATCTGGCGAATGCGTTCGCGGGTGACGGCGAAACACCGGCCGACTTCTTCCAGCGTATGTTCCGAGCCGTCGTCCATGCCAAAGCGCATTCTCAGCACGCGCTCTTCACGCGGGCTTAGCGTACGCAGCACCCGTTCTGCGCGCTCTTTCAGATTTACTCCAATTACCGCCTCAGCCGGCGAAACCGCGGTGCGGTCCTCAATCAGGTCACCGAGATGAGAATCGCCCTCTTCGCCAATTGGAGTTTCGAGCGAGACCGGCGCACGCATAATCTTAAGCGCCTTTCGCACCTTCCACTCCGGGATGTCCATCTGCTTGGCAATCTCCGCCGACGAAGGTTCGCGGCCCAGGGTCTGTGCCAGCCGCCTGGAGGTGCGGATCATCTTGTTAACGATTTCAGTCATGTGCACGGGCAGTCGGATGGTGCGCCCCTGATCGGCAATGGCGCGGCTGATCGCCTGCCTGATCCACCACGTTGCATAGGTGGAAAATTTGTATCCGCGGCGATATTCGAACTTATCCACCGCTTTCATCAACCCGACATTGCCTTCCTGGATCAAATCTAAAAAGTGCAGGCCGCGATTGGCATATTTCTTGGCAATCGAAACCACCAGCCGCAAGTTCGCTTCAATCATTTCGTGCTTTGCCGCATCGGCGTTCATCTGTCCCTGGACAATGGCACGCTGCGCATTGCGGAGTTCCGCGAAGGTCATTCCGGCATCGCTTTCCAGCTTTTTGATCTCAGCCCGATGCTGCCTTTGCATCGCCAGATAATTTTTCTTGACCGCTTCGCTCGAAGTCTTTGTGACCTTCTTCTCCATCTGCGCAAGCTGGCGTTCCAGCGAGCGAATGGCATCGGCGGTGCGGGTTACGCGCTCTATTAGTTTCTTGTGCTCAGCGGGTGCGAGCCCAAGAGTGCGCACGATAAGCGAAATACGGACGATCTCGCGTGCGAGTTGCAACTGGCAACGCCGATACTGCTTGGCTTTCTTTTTCGGCGGTATCGTTCCCAGCCGCTCCAGCAGCCGGCAGGCCACGCTGTAATGTTTTCGCAGCTGATCAATACGGCGCACAATGTCGTCGGTACGCTTGCGTAATTTTTCCTCGGTGAGTTCTTCTTCTTCGAAAGTTACTATTTCCTGGATCGTGCGCCGTCCCGATTTCAGGTCATCGCCAATAGTAAGAATCTGCCGGATCGCGATCGGCGAACGCGAAAGCGCCTTCAATACTCGACGTTGGCCGTGCTCAATCCGCCTCGCGATCTCCACTTCGCCTTCGCGTGTAAGCAACGGCGAAATGCTCATCTCATGCAGATACAGCCGCACTGGATCGCTGGATGTATCAGGCGCGCCTGTACTCAGGTCGAGTTCGACCTCTTCCTCATCTTCTTCGCTGGCGAGCTTTTGCTCCATGCTGAGCCAGGGCAGCGCCATGTCTCCGGCGATCACATCCAGGCCCTGCTCGCGCACTGCGCTGAATAGGTCTTCCGCGTCCTGCTCGGATGAGGCGTTGCTGGGTCCCAATTCGTCCATCTCTTGTTCGGCGACATATTCTTTTCTTGCTGGCATAGTTGGTCTCTTCCTTCGACAAAGCTGCGGAAGTCACACGACCCTCGAATCAGAACCGGGTTGGTTCCTCCGCAAAGTCTAATTTTTAATAGCGCACGCCTGGTTCAGTGTGCCCGAGACTACTCTTCACTGGAAACCAATACCGTGGCGAACTCCAACGCCTCCGTAACATCGAGCACGGCGGACTCCCCATAGATTTGGTTGATAGTATGGCGCAATGCAATGAGATTGCTGCGCGCGGATTCCGTCGCCCGGCTGGCAGGATTCTGCGCCATCTCCAGCTCGTAGGTCCTCAACAGCAACCCACTCTGCTCCTCGAGGCGTTCCACGGTCTCCGGATTGAGCTGCGCTTCAGAGTGCATATCCTAGTGTACGCGATTCTGGGGCTTGATGTTGGAGGATGCAGTAGAACCATTTTGCTGGGCGAATAACACAACCGGTATGATAACATATCATATTCGTCGTAAGACTTTAAATGTGGGCATATGTCTCGTATTTTGAGTGATATGACTTTATGACACTAAAAAGTAAGCGGAAGCAGGCAAAGACGTTTTCTCTCTCTGAGGATGTCATCGCGGTCGTCGAGAATTTCAAGAGCGAACGTCGATCCGACTCGCTGACCGCCGCACTGGAGGAAATAATCCGCGATTGGAAGCGCGCCCGATTGCAAGCTCAGTTCACGGCCTATTACGACTCGCTTTCTGATGAAGAAGCGAACGCTGAAAAAGCCTGGGGCGAATTTTCCGAATCGCAGATGTAACCGGAGGAGCCGACCCAGGTGCAATCGAACAGAGCGCCGCAGCGTGGTGAGATCTGGTACGTGCAGTTGCCGACCGATCCTCCGGAAAAATCAGAGCGCCCAGTCGTGGTCGTTTCTATTGAAGCTCGCAATGCCCATGAGCGAGCCAATACTGTGCTGGTGGTGCCGCTTTCCACTACTCCCGCCAGGCTGCCCTCGCATATCTCATTGAGTCCCGGAGAGACAGGACTGTCCGACGCTTCGACTATCCAAGCGGAATCAATTACCACGGTGAGGAAGACCAGTTTGCAGCTTCCGAGGCAGCGTCTGCGTCGGCTTTCGGAACACGTGCTGGAAAAAGTTGCGCGTGGTGTCTTGATATCCTTAGGCATTCCAGACCGTCAAAATCATTTCGATTTCGCGAGTTGCCCATGTCAAGTGATTTCTCCCGCCGTCAATTTATTGCTACCGGAATCGCTGCCCTTGCCACTGCTCGAAATCTCTCAGCCGCGGGCTTACCGAAACCTGCGCGACCCGAGCCAGCCCGTCTAGCGCAATCGCCATTCAAGATCGCCGTCATCACCGATGAGATTTCTCAGGACTTCGACCATGCCTGCCAGGTCGCGTCACAGCAGTTCGGCATGAGTTGGGTCGAAATCCGGGCACTGTGGAAGAAGAACATCGTCAACCTCGACGCGAACGAGGTTGCGGAAGCTCTGAGAGTTCTCAAGAAAAACAATCTGCAGGTCACCGACATTGCCAGTCCCTTGTTCAAAGCGGATTGGCCGGGCGCGCCGAAATCGAAATTATCCGAGCGTGACCAGTTCAACGCCAACTTCACCTACGCCCAGCAGGATTCGGTCCTGGATCGCTCCATTGAACTGGCTCGAAAATTTTCCACCGATCGCATCCGCTGCTTTGATTTTTGGCGATTGGAAGATCAGGCGCCGTACCGTAAGGCCATCAATGAAGTTTTGCGCAAGGCCGCCGAAAAAGTTGGCAAAGCCGGCCTCATCCTGCTGCTGGAAAACGAATATGCCTGCAACACCGCCACCGGAACGGAAGCCGCGAAAGCCTTGGCTGGCGTGCCATCACGCCATTTCATGCTCAACTGGGACCCAGGCAATGCGGCCAAGCGAGGCGAAGTCCCATTCCCCGGCCCGTACAATCTTCTGCCTAAAAATCGAATCGGTCATTGCCATGTGAAGGACGTCGCACGGGTCGGAAATGATTACGAATGGGCGGACATGGGCAAGGGCATCATCGATTGGTCAGGACAATTCGCCGCGCTCAAGCGGGACGGATACCATCACGCGGTCAGCCTCGAAACTCACTGGCACGGCGCAGGAAGCCCGGAAGCATCTTCCATCGAATGTTGGCGCGGTATGCGAGCCGCACTAGAAAAAGCTGGCGCTCTCTAAGCGCTCATTGCTTGCGCGATCCGCTCGTGTGGGGACAGCCGCCCTCGGCTGTCCCCCGCATATTGGTATCCACTCAGCTCACACAGATTTGTTTCCAACCCATCTCTCAAAATTCGATCGCAAAAGCTTTTCGACATCCCGTTGAACATCTTGCCGGGTGACGCCGCGCCCGTCTTCGATTACCGTCCGATAGCTCGCTGCCAGAATCGGCGCCAGCGTCCTCCGCGTGTTCCGCCATTTATAAATAAGTTGCTCCAGCACCCGGGCATCCGAATGCTGCAGGATGAAACTGGTTCCCAGCATTTCAATCCGCTCGCGCGTGATCTCCTCCACAATCGAAGGATTGTTGAGGAACCACCAGCAGCCGAAGGGCATAAGGTTGTTAAATTTTCGCGCGTACACGCACAGTTCGTGTTGGTTCTCGCGGCTCAGTACGCTGACTAAAAAACGGTTGTCCGGATACTGGCGGCATAAGGTTTCGAGCGATCGCAAGTCGGCGCGTCCCACCGCGTCTCCCGCCAGGCGAATTCTCGGATTGACCTGCCGCCGCACGCCGATCATCAGCGACAGCGGCAAATCGAATTCACGGCACGTGGGGAGAACTGCTTCTCGAAACAAAATTCCCTGCGGCGTGTCTGCGGGAAATTGGAATGCGTCTGGCAGCGACACCGCCATGTAAATCGGCCGCATGCGTGCACACCAATCCGATAGAAACCTGCGAATTTCGCCGATACACACAGCCGAAGCGCGGCTATCCACGTTGTACCCGAGGCCGACCAATTGCTGCCACGGGTCCGACCACTCCCGCAGAATTCGATCCAGCCGCAACACTGGCCGAAATCGCGCGTCACTCTTTACACCTTTCATCCAAACCGGCATTTCTTCGGGATCGAGCGGGTCGTTGGTCATTACCACCGTTGAAACTCCCGCCATTCGCAATACACTATTAATGTGCGCTTCGGGGGATTGTTCGGCGAAAAATTCGCGCGCGTCGCACAGGTCAGGAGCTGCAGTCGGCAGACCAAGAGCCTTAAGCACCGCGACGACTCCACGTGTTGCCTCTGAAATTGGTGTGTTCTCGACGAACAGTGTTTTCCAGATCGCGTCTGCCTGATCTCGCTTCGAAAGCGTCCAGTATTTTTCCGGTTTCAGGTCGGAGTGGCGGAAAAATTCTGCTTCTAAATAGTGGTAAGTGAGCAGTTCATCAATTCCCCACAAACCTATTTTTCCAAATGCTGCTGGATAAAGATGGGTGTGCATATCCACGCATTGAGTTGCTGTCAATGCGTCTTGCACCGCGCTCTCAATTTGATCGACAGAGAGCGCCGACTTGGTTTTCTCGAAAGATGTCGCTTCCACGGTCCGGCTCCGAGAGTAAATAGAAACAATCAATTTAACTCTTATCCCAAATGAATACCAAGCTTGTGCCCTCGCGAACGGTCTTGTATAAAAACTTCACGTTTAGGGATGGCTCACACCCAGCGAATTGCCAAAGACTGAATCGCCGCTGGACATCGCGACAGCCCTTGTGGGCAATAAGAATTATTCTGGCGTTAGAACTATGCGCGAAGAGCGGATTGATTCACACCATCATCTCTGGAAGTACTCGAGCACCGACTATCCCTGGATATCGGAAGGTATGGAGTCCATTCGGCAAGATTTTCTGGTCCCGGAGCTTGCTCAGACCATGCAAGCCGCGAATATCGACGGCGTGGTGACCGTGCAGGCAAGGCAAAGTCTGACCGAAACTGACTGGCTGCTGGATCTCGCAGCCCGGCACGATGTTATGCGTGGAGTCGTGGGCTGGGTCCCCTTGGCTGATCCGGCTGTAGCTTCGCATTTGCAAAAATATTCGGACAACCCAAAGCTCAAAGCTGTGCGCCACGTTCTGCAAGACGAGCCTGATGATTTCTACATGTTGCGTGAGGACTTCAATCGAGGAGTGTCGCAGCTCGAAGATGTCGGGTTGCGCTATGACATTCTGATCTTTGAACGCCATCTGCCACAAACGATTGAATTCGTCGATCGGCATCCAAGACAAATATTTGTTCTCGACCACATCGCCAAACCAAAGATCAAGAGCAAAGCGCTTTCGCCATGGCGGGAGCGCATGAAGGAGCTTGCCCGCCGGGAAAACGTCTATTGCAAACTGTCAGGACTGGTAACCGAAGCCGACTGGAAGAGCTGGACGAAGAGTGATCTCCGTCCCTTTATCGATACTGCTCTTGAATCCTTCGGCCCGACGCGCCTGATGTTTGGATCCGATTGGCCGGTGTCGTTGCTTGCCTGTGCGTACGACAAGTGGATCGAGATGGTTGAGCGATCGACATCTGCGCTTTCGGTTTCCGAACGCGATCGTTTATTCGGCGGGACCGCCAAAGAGGCTTACCGGCTATAGAGAATCGACCGCGCTCAGTTCAGCGACACCAATCGCCCGCGAGATATCCACGCCGGCGCAAACCGCAGCTCAGAATGTAATTCGCAGCCGTAGTCGAGTGGTGCGACGGCTATCGATTCCTTCTTGCGAGAATGTCGAGAATGCACGTCCAAAGTCAGGGTTAGGGTTTATGTCCTGCAGAACCGGTTGCAGGTTGGGGTTTACTCCGATATCAAACCCGCCCAGGTACGAGAAGCTGCTATCCCCGAAATCCTGGTTTGGCATTTTGATGGGGTGATTGAAGATGTTGTCGAAATCAGCTCCGAGAGTAGCCGTCACTCGTTCAGTCACCTTGAACTCTTTATGGAGACCGAAATTAACGCCCCAAGCCCCAGGTCCCCACAACAAATTTTTTCGGGCAACACCAGGGTTGGTAAAGACGTCCGCCCCCATTGTAGGCGGCGCAAAGGCGTTAGGATCGAAGAGTTGGTCTGCCACGTGCTGCTTGTAGTTACCAACGACTAAGGGCCGATACCCGATAAAGTCATTGAAATCCCCGAGCGCGTCAATTGACTCTGAGGCAATATTTCCCGGGCCAACCATGCGTACACCGTTTCCACAGTTGTCACAAGTCCAATACGGTGTGAACGCTGTGCCGCTTTTTGCGAACATCTGAAAGGTCGTTTGCCATCCGCCGATTACGGCATCTGCCAACCTCGAGAATGAGCTTCCAAACTTCCTGCTCCGTCCGACCGGCAAATCGTAAACGCCATAGAAAACGAAGCGGTGGCGGGATATCCAAGCATCCTGCGTGTAATCACGCTCCGGATTAAATGGATCGTAGGGAACTCCACCCAAACTGGAATTGCCGCCATCGAGGCCAGTCGATTTCTGGTCCGCATAAGTATACGAAGCATTGAACATAAGGCCATGCTGGTACCGTCGCTCGAACTGAACTTGGTAGGAGTTCGACTGGCTGTGGCCGTAATTTCCAAAGGCTATGGCGAAGTCTCCGAGCCCAGGATAACGGAGCCGGTTAAGATCCGCCTGAGTCGGCGCGCAGTCACCGTCGTCGGGAGTGCAAGGAGTTACGCCGTCACCAATGCCATTCCCTTGGTCAACCGTAGTGCCCCATGGATTGTTACTTGGCGCTATTTCGTTCAGGTCGGTTCCGCCGATAAGACCGTGGGCGGTAATACCCAGATAGGAGATACGAACAGATGTGTCAAGCCCCAACTGTTGTTCGTAAGTCGCGTTGTACTGCTGCACTGTGGGTTCACGAAGTCCCACCGGCACGGAGTTGCTCGAGAATGCGAAAGCCCCGACCAACGATTGCTCGTCTCCACCAGTCATTGGAAAAGGCCAGGGCTGCAAAGGGGTGCCGCTGTCCTGTTTTGTGTGTGCAAAATTGAAGGAGTTGGTCGCAAGCGGGTCGCGAATTCCCTGGGCAGCGCTGGTCGGAAAATACAGCCCGTATCCGCCACGCACCACGGATTTGTCCGTAATCCTGAAGGCGGCGCCTACGCGCGGAGCAAAGTTGTTTTTGTCGGTTCGGACCAGCCCTCGCCCGATTCCTAATCCAGATTGCGCGGCAGTCACTACCGGCAGCGTGGCTGGAATGATGGGATCCAAATACTTGAGCGTCTGAGTGGATGGAATGATGAAGCGCCCGGTGTTGTTGTTGAACGTGGGATCGAAGTTCAACATGATGTCATGCTTGTCCACCCAGGGCGTTACGAGTTCGTACCGCACGCCGAGATTCAATGTCAGCCGGGAGTTGAACTTCCAATCATCCTGGAAGAAATATCCTTGCTCCCAGTCATGAGCGTCCATGATCGGGCGAGCGCTGGGAATAAAAGTGACCCTTGATGCGGGTTCCCCT
>JBOGLH010000181.1:0-47821 GCA_050746025.1 Terriglobales bacterium
GGAGTGGGGCATCGATTGGACGCGTGACTGGCCCAGCCGCAATGGTTTTATGCCCACGCGTACTGATGCGGAATGCGAGCGCTATCTTCGTGAGTACAATCGGCGGGCGATTGCGTCGAGTGACGAATTCTTCGGTTACCACATGCCGTCTGATTTCCGCCTGGAAAATCGCGAGGTGCAGGTTTTCAGTACTCGCGAAGTTCCGGAGCCCGCTCTGGAAAATAAAGTCCGCGGAACCCGTGCTGAATTTTTGCGCTTCACTTCGCCGGTGAATACTCCTTATCCGGAAAATAATCTGGCCAACGCGCGATGGTTTCCGGCCAAGGGAAAGAGCGCGGTGGTGCTGCTCCCGCACTGGAATTCGGACGCGCTGCATTACAACTTGCTGGCCCGGATCTTCAATCGTCTGGGGATTTCAGTGCTGCGGCTAAGCATGCCTTATCACGACATTCGGCGTCCTGCCGAAATTCGCCGTGCCGACTACGCCGTCTCCGCCAATATCGGCCGCACCATGGACGCATGCCGGCAAGCTGTGATCGATCTTCGCTGCTGCCTTGACTGGCTGCAGCATCAGGGATACGAGCGGCTGGGCACGGTCGGCACCAGCCTGGGCTCGTGCTATGCATTTCTTGCCGCGGCGCACGATTCCCGAATTCAGGTCGCCGCATTCAACCACGCGTCCACCTATGTTGCCGACGTGGTCTGGCACGGGCAATCCACCCGCCACATACGCCAGGGCCTGGAGCCGCAGATGGACATCAACCGCTTGCGCGAATTATGGAAGGCGGTCAGCCCTATGTCTTACTTTGAGCAGTTCGCGCGCTGGTCGCGAAAGTCGCTGATTGTCTATGCGAAATATGACCTGACCTTTCTTCCTGAATTTTCGAAGCAGGTGGTTGCCGAATTTAAGCGGCACAATCTGGATTACAAAGTTGCCGTCCTGCCTTGCGGACATTACTCAATGGGCGAAACACCGTATAAATACATGGACGGCTGGGCTCTGGCTTCGTTTCTAGGGCGCGCTTTTAAAACCAGTCGCTAGGTGTTTTAATTCCCAACTAACGTCATTCGAATATCGCGATTGACCTGTCCCCGGAGGCCTTATGAGTAGCGCCGGTCGTGAAAAACGCCTGTTGAACCCAGCATTAAGGGCAGCGCTGTATGGCGCGCTGGTATTGGTGTTTCTTGTATTCACCGATCAACTCTCGGTTTATTACGGATTAGGGGAATCACAACGCATTCTGGACGATTCTTGCGGAGGGATTATTGCCGGGCTGCTGATTTACCGCATCGAGTACAACCGCGCGAGATATCTCAATGAAAAGTTGAAGACCATCGAGTTGATGAATCATCATGTTCGCAATGCGCTGCAGGTGATCGTGGACTCGGTGTATCTGCACGGCCACTCAGAACAGTTAGCGGAGATTCAGAATTCCGTCAAGCGGATTGATTGGGCGTTGCGGGAAATCCTGCCCGGCCATACTCTGGATGAATTCAACGACCCCAGCTCGCAAAAATCCGATGACCGGGCCGCAGCCTAGATCCGAGGCATTGGCGATTCCGGCCCGCCGCGTTTAGGATGGTGAAGATGAACAACTCCGCTATGCGCAGGCCTCTTTACGAAGCCGACCCGGAAATCGCGGCCGCAATCGACAATGAAACCCGCCGACAGCATGAAGGCCTTGAGCTGATCGCCTCAGAAAATTTCGTCAGCGAAGCCGTGCTCGAAGCCGCGGGCTCGGTATTCACCAATAAATACGCCGAGGGATATCCGGGAAAGCGTTACTACGGCGGCTGCGAATATGCCGACGTCGTCGAAAATCTGGCGCGCGATCGGGCCAAGCAGTTATTCGGCGCCGAGCATGCGAATGTTCAATCGCACTCGGGATCGTCGGCCAACATGGAAGCCTATTCTGCCGTGCTGCAGCCCGGCGACACCATACTAGGGCTGAACCTCGCGCACGGCGGCCATCTCACCCACGGCCATCATCTGAATTTTTCCGGCAAGACTTACAAGATCGTCCCTTATGGCGTGACCAAAGAGACCGAAACCATCGACTACGACGATCTCGAAAAGCTCGCGGAAAAAGAAAAACCGAAGCTGATCATCGGCGGCGGCAGCGCATATCCGAGAATTATTGATTTCGCACGCATGCGGCAGATCGCCGACAAAGTTGGTGCATTGTATCTGGTTGATATGGCCCATTTCGCGGGACTGGTTGCCGGTGGGGCGCACCCCTCGCCGGTGCCACACGCCCACATCGTGACTTCAACCACGCACAAGACTCTTCGCGGTCCACGCGCGGGAATGATTCTTTCGCGCCAGGAGTTTGCCGCGGCGATCGATAAAGTTGTGTTCCCCGGAATGCAGGGCGGCCCGTTGATGCACATTATTGCCGCCAAAGCAGTCTGCTTCCGCGAGGCGCTGCAGCCCTCATTCCGTGATTACGCGCGGCAAGTTATTGCGAATGCAAAAGCGCTGGCGGAAACTTTGTCCGGCGAAGGCTTCCGCATCATCTCCGGCGGGACCGACACTCACCTGATGCTGGTGGATGTTTTCAGCAAAGGCATGCTGGGCAGCGAGGCAGAAAAGGCACTGGGAGAAGCAAACATTACCGTAAACAAAAATGCAATCCCCTTCGATACCAATCCTCCGATGAAACCGAGCGGCATTCGCATCGGAACACCTGCCTTGACCACGCGTGGGATGAAAGAGCGCGAGATGAAGCAGATCGGGCAGTGGATTGCGGAAGCCCTCAACAATCGAAATGATGCTTCGACGCTCTCCCGGATTCGCCGCGAGGTGCTCGATCTGGCAGATGCGTTTCCGCTGTATGCGGTGCGAAGAGAAAAGGCGCACATCAGTGCGTAAAGATACTCCAAGCCGTTACGCAATCCACTTACATCTGTTCTGGTGTCTAACCCCCCTGGCGGTCTATAAATCACGCGACTAGCCTTTGTCACAAAAGTAACTTGCGACGCCACTTATGGCAGGAGACAGTACGAGTGTGCTCTCTAATCGATTTCCAGCAAGTTTCGGGAGGCGTACGAATGCGCTTACCTATTTTGTCAGCGCGATGGTCCTCTCACTCTTCATGGTGGATCGGGATCCAAATCCTGGCAGGGGATCGGGCGCATTATTCCTGTTTTGGCTGGCCCTGTGCTTTGTTCCCTTACTCTTCGTCTTTGCCTATCCTGCATTTTTATTTGCTGACGCTCCCAGAACTCGAGCGAAACGCGCTGCAGTTTTGAACTGTGTGCTCGGAATATTCGTTACTGTTCTTTTTATGGTTGCCTCTGCGCGACTGGAAAATCCCATAGATGCCATCAGCGGCTCAAATTCCATGCTGATCCCGGTGATCGCGTTAGCAATATTGGCAGTGCTGTTGGTTTCCGCTGTTTTCCTCTTTCTAAAAAAAAGGTCGGCGCTCGCGAACATTGTTCCGTTTTTGCTTTGGCCTTACTGGTCTTTCCTCTTCCTCGGAATTGCCGGGCACTGGTTTCAAGCTGCTGGAGTGCGAAGAGTGTGGTTCTTCCCTTGCTGCGTGGCCGCCCTATTTCTTGCGTTTGCCGCCGGAGCTATTCCGTATCGACGCAGGTTCGCACACTTGATCGCGTTAAGGGGGCCTTGCCGCAGGCCCCTGGCTCTACTATAACGTGCTGCGTGATGCCGGTCTTGGTAACGTTTGGCTGGTCTTTAACGAACCGGAATCACCTCTGGGGATGTTTTCGTGGTCGCAGGTGGTTTATGCTGTGATCGCAATTCTGACTGTGGGACTCCTTACACTCGCAATCAGCACGTCGGCGCTTCGCTTGCTTCCTACTGCTCCTCGGCTCGGCGCATCTCGATTATGTGACCTGAGTTGGCCTCCGCTGGCACTGTCTTTGGCCTTTCTGATCTTATGGTTCAGCAAGTCGGTAATGCCTTATCGCATACCAGGAGCGGTTGATTATTCAGGTTCGCCTATTCTGCAGATATTGCATGTTGAAAAACACGGCCTCCAATTTCACGAACGCTGCGTGAAAGTATGGGGAGGCTGGAAGGAATATCCGAGGTCAGTCTCGTTTTCAGGTGATGACCGACGGCTCTTTCAATACAGCTTCACTGAAATGCACCAGTCTGGCGGAGAATTGTCTCCTATGTTTCGCGACCGGATTCGCGAATTAATTCCTTCCATTCCGCAATCCGGAAAATCAGAGCAGATACGCCCAATTCGTGCATGGACCGCGGACGCATGGTATGTAAGTGAACAGCATTCGGGCCTGACGGTATACGGAATCGACGGAAGACCAGCTCCGCCCCACCAGATAGTTGCTTTATTCAACAGTCTCGGGAGCCTTCCGCATTCCACTTCGCCGGATTGGAAACTTAGAGATGTATGCCTTGGTTTTTGCTTTGACCCGCTTTCAGCAATGGGTTCGCTTTTTGAGAATCACCGTTGCTTCAATGCTGGCCATGGGACTGTCTGTAGATAGGTGGTGCCTTCGGCTCTCGGCGGTTAAAATTTCCCTGTGCGCATCGCTATCGACATTCGCCGGATCAATGAATTCGGTGTGGGCACTTATACGCGGAACATTATTCGCGCGTTAGCCCAGCTTGACCGGCAAAATAAATACTTCCTGCTTGGCCCCGAGGCCAAAGTCGGAGAGATCGGCAAACTGCCAGAAAATTTTACAGCCGTTCCGCTCGAATCTAGCGAGAGCGTGCGCGGAGAGATGCGTTGTAGCGCGGTGCTTAAACGGCTGAATTGCGATCTGCTGCACGTTCCCCATTTGTTCTGGTTTCCCCGCCGAATTCCTTGTCCATACGTGCTGACTGCACACGACCTGCTCGACCACATGTACCGCGCCCGTAGCGGGTCTGGGATCAAACGATTTCTGCATTTTAATTTCACGCGAAGAGTGATAAAGCGGGCCGCCCGTATTTTTGCGGTGTCACGATTCACCAAAAGTGAGATCGAGAAATTATTTGGCATCGATCCCGCCAAGATTGAAGTGGTTTACAACGCCATCGACCATAGGTTCCTGAGTGGACACGCGACTGACGCGGACCGGCAATTTCTGGCGGAAAGATATCAGGTCACGTTTCCCTTCGTGCTTTATGCCGGACGGATCAGCCCGCAAAAAAATCTGGTGCGAATCATCGAGGCGTTTTCCGCGCTCAAGGCCGATCTTGTTAAGCAAGAACTCTATCCGGACCTGAAGCTAATCATTATCGGGGACGAGCTTTCAAAAAACCCCGATTTGCGGCGCACCGTGGTGCGCGGCGGGGTGCAGAACGATGTGCGCTTTATGGGCTTTCTGCCCATCGAGGTATTACGGATTTTTTACGACCTGGCGAAAGTCTTTGTCTTCCCGTCACTCTATGAAGGTTTCGGATTGCCGCCGCTTGAGGCCATGGCACACGGAACCCCGGTCCTAACCTCCAACACGTCGTCGATTCCAGAGGTCGTGGGAAATGCAGCGGTAATGGTTAATCCGGAAAATGTTTTTGAGATTATGCGGGCACTTGAGCGCGTGCTGATAGACAACGCCTTACGCGAAAAGATGCGGCAGCGAGGCTACGAGCAGGTAAAAAAATTCTCGTGGAAGAATTCGGCGCAGGCTATTCTCGCGACCTACGAGCAGGTTGCTGGAGTGAGATCTCCCGCTCTGCCGGAGCGAAAACTGGCGAATTTATAACCGCGGTTCGCGGTGAAACCTCGGCTCCCGCCCGGGAGTGCGATCCGATTCGAAAGTTCCTATGCCTTCACGAGTGGCTGGCCGGGAGAGGTGCGCGCGAGCTTGGCCAATTTCGCCAGCAACTGTGAGCGATCGGAGTCAGACGTAGCCGTCGCGATACGCTTGCGCAGCTTGGTGATTTTTTCTTTACGAACGCGACGGCGCCGAATTTCCGGCCTGCGGCTGGGTGCGGACATTGATACTCCTTGGTTCCAAGGCGCCGTTGAATCGGCTAAAGGCGCAAGAGTTCTTGGAAGCTGTATTTTACGTCAAGGCGCGAGGTTGTGCCGAACAGCAAAAATGGGCCGGCATTTTGCCAGCCCATTTCTGTGATCGCTGAGACAGTTAGCGGCCTTTGGGACCTCTGGATTCCTTCTGAGGATGCGGAGCACTTTCATGTTGACGGTTTTCCCGACGCGGAGCTGCGCCACGATTTTGAGGCGCCGGATTCGCCGACCGCATATTGTTGTGCGGCTGACCTCCCCGATTATTTGAGGCATTTTCGCGCGGCATCGGACGGTCCATGTTGCGCCCATTGTTCTGCGGGCGCGCAACCTCGCGGTTCATTGCACGATTGTCCATACGTTGATCCGCGCGATTGTCCATGCGCCGATCAGCGCGATTGTCCATGCGTCGCTCAACGGCACGGTTATCCATGCGATGGTCGGCCACTGGTCGCGTTTGAGCCGCATTGTGTCCACGGAATTCTCCTGGACGTGACGTGGCTAAAATGGCCGGACGTCCATGATTCACTGACGCGAGGAATTCGCGGTTACCACGCGCACCGTGCTCGTGTTCTACCTGCATATGCGTAGCTTCAAAGTGTCGCTCATGCATGAATCGTTGATCGTCACGTGAAGGACGCCGGTTGATTCCGCCAGGGCCGTTAAAAGCTACCCGACTTCTCTCGTGGATTACCACCGTGCGGTTATAAATATGAACGTTCGAAATTCTGATGTTGTTGACACTGCGGTTGTAATAGAACGTCCGGCCGCGCCAGTAGCCACCTTCATAGCCTTCGCCGAAATACCCGAATCCATAGTTAACGCCGCCGTAGAAGCCAATGTGCGGACCCCAATAACCGGCATGCCAAAGATAGCCACCACCGCTAAATGCCCAATATCCGGGAGTCCATAAGAAACCGGGCTCGGGTGCGACCACCCAAGTGCCAGGCACCCAGTAATAGCCATCCGGGCCATACGCCCAGTAGCCGGGGGTCCAGATGTATCCATCGCCCGGGCACGCAGGCTGGGTGTAAACCGGCAGCACCGGAGGGGCAATATTAACGGACACAAAAACGCCCGCGACAGATGAAGCTGAAATCGCCAGCACCGCAAGCGCTAAAACTGAGCAGCGAACCAGGCGCGTGATTTTCATAATTCTCCTTTTTAGTTGGCGCGAAAAACGCGTTCATCGGGGCTCCGCTTGCCGACCTCCGGAACCATTCTGTGGCTCCGCGATTCCACTGGGTATACAAACGCAAGTTCGCGGAATTTGTTGCTGTGACGAAGTGTGTGCTGATTCTACAGTGGGTTGCAGGCAATCTTCGCTGCCGGGTAGGGGGAAGGATTACGTCAGTAACGGGTGTCAGCTGGGCACGATCTCAGATTTAGAAGGCTATTCTTAGCGTTAGAGTATTCGCGTCTGTTATGCTCTCCCCTCAAGTAAGGTGAAGAGGCATATTGATGCGGACCCGTCAGGACCAGGAACAACTGCTTGAGTCACTGCAAGCGGAGAAGAATCGGTTATTGTATCTCTCGCACAATGACTGGATGCTTCTTCTCGATCGCGCCAAGCCAGTTACTTTCAAAAAAGGCGACGTTCTCATTCAACAAGCCTCACAGTCGAATACGCTCTACCTGATTACGGCGGGCAAAGTTAAGGTCAGCATCTCGGCGAAAGTTTTGGCGCATATCGGTCCGGGAGAGGTCTGTGGCGAGATGGCCTTTCTCGAGGATAGTCGTCCCAGTGCGACGGCCAGCGCTGAAGAGGAAGTGGAGGCATTCAGTATCGAGTGGAAAACTCTGATTGAATTATTCGAATTATTCCCACACGTGGCGTCGCGGTTCTATCGCTCATTGGCGGTTAACCTTTCGCGCCGGCTGCGCGAACAAATAGTTCAACGAAAAGGCTGACGAGTAGAAGCAGATGGCCGGCTATTCCGGCCATCTGATCTTCGCTTGCTGAACATTTCCCGCAGTATATTGCAGGATTCCCCAGCTTATGCCGCTGCGCTCCGAACCGTGGTCGCAGCCTCCTCTTTGTAGAGCCAGGCGCCCGCTACGGACGCAATGATCATTTCGAAGAACGCGACTACTCCAGTGATGACCAGCAGCCGGGTGGGGTAAAGTCCCGAGGGATAATTGGCAAGATTCGCGAGCAGCACCGCGAGTCCCCAAGTCACGATCCCGGCGCGTACCGCGGTCCTCGCGCCCGCGCCGTAACGCGGACGTATGGCGGCATAGATCCATACCGCAGCAATACCGGCCAGAAAGCCCCACACATTGTAGATCGCAATGGCGCTGCCGCTGGGGACCGGCGCTTTACCCAGCGCTTGCATTGCCTGTCCCCAGTCGGCTTTTAAGACCACTCCATTGGTAATGAACTCAGAAATGTTGATCACCACACCCGCCAGCAAACCTCCCAAAATAACTCGGCCCCGATTTGTATGTGCCACAGATCCTCCTTTTGACGCGTTTGCGCAGTGACGTTAACGAATCCCGCGCAAGGCGTGGCTACCACGACAGTTTGAAAGCAGCGCAATTATGGACCTTTTTGGGCGGATTGCCAATCGAGAGTTGCTGGTCAATCAGACAGGTTCTGACGCTCGCTTAGAAGGCTCTGCACGATGGCAGGAGTAACTAGCCCAGAAGCTGACCCTTCGGTAGAGAAACTTAGGTCACATTGCCGGAGCCGGGGTCTCTCAGTATTCTAAGGATCGTTATGCTGGGTACGGGAAACGCCCGTTGGTATTCGAGTTTCATATTTCTGGTGTGCTTGGGCATTGGTTATGCACAGACCACCACTCCGGTCTCCACTCCAACTACGAAAACCGAGTCGGGATCTGACGATTCACTGGCGGCAGTAGCGCGGCGTACGAAGGCCCAGAAAGATCGCCACGCAAAGAAAACCGTCACCGATGATGATCTTCGCTCAACTTCAGATCCGTTGCCTCGCCTAAAAACCAATGAGGCAGAGAACGGCGAAGAGGTAATTGCTGCCATCGCCGAATACAAGAAGTCCCACACTCCTCAAGAAACCGAAGCCGTCATCCACCGTTGGTACGACGAGTACGATGCCCAACTTGCAGACGCAATCAAAAAGAATTTGGAGATCAAAGCTCTCCGCGGAGCCACGGTGAACGAGGCGTATGACCTATGCCAAAGCAGTCAAGATTATTCCGATTGCCAGAGGCGACGAATCGCCGAGGCCAAGGGTGAGCGTTACGACCAGGCTGAAATTGCTCGCAATTCTGAATTGATTACCCGATTTCAACATTCGCTTTCGAACATTCGCGCGCGATTGCCGCAAATGGGACTTCGTTACGAGTGGTTCAAAATGCGTACGACCAACAACATCGATAGATACTAATTGAGTTGGACTCTCGCTCACTGAGACTTGCGCGCGCACCTGCCGATCAGGATTCAAATGGTCCCGGTTCTGACCTTCCCAAAGCGGTTAACTAGCAATATGTTGAAAGCAGCTGGACCTGTAAGCCGAATTCTGTCCACGGGATTGCTCCTGCGGGACGGCCATTCCTCTGGGCTGCGCATTACTGCGCAGCTCAAGCGACCTACCCGGAGGTTGTGACGCGCCGAGCCGGCACGCGCCCGTCGAAACTTGCGCTCCGAACAGGCTCCCTCCCTATTTGGTCTTGCTCCGTGTGGGGTTTGCCCTGCCCGCTGCATTGCTGCAGCGGCGGTGCGCTCTTACCGCACCTTTTCACCCTTACCCCAGCGTTGCCGTTGAGGCGGTATGTTTTCTGTGGCACTAGCCGTCAACCGACTTTGAGATCGGCTTCCCGGACGTTATCCGGCACACTGCTCTGTGGAGTTCGGACTTTCCTCTCACATTTCTTGACGAAACGCGAGCGGCCGTCCGGTCCAGCTGCCTACGCAGTGATTATATGCGAAGGTCTGAGCGTAAACGTGTAGGTCGGACATTCTTGTCCGACAGCGGTCAGAGAGGCCAATAGTTTCTCGGATGTCCCGACGAGAAGCTCTTAACCGCAGAGATTAAAAAGCTTTAAACTTGCGCGAGCGAGTACGCCCATACCCCCACGTATCATGGGTTTTCCTGATGGCTGATGCCTGACGGCTTTTTGCTATCATCAAATTTCAGACTTAAACAACGGAGAGTTCCATGGAAGAGGCACCCAGCATCACGGCAGGCTCGCGGCGCAATGAAGACATCGCTCTGGATCTTATGAAATTTGTGGCCATGACCACCGGCTACGGACGCACCACCTCGACCGGAGTCGGATTTCAAGGCACAGGCGCGGCGGCCAAGCCAGAAGAGTATGCCGCGCACCTGCTTGAGCTTTACGGCAAATGCCTTTCTGCAGTAGGGAAAAAATAAATCAGGCGATTTCCATGCTGGCTTCTTTTTCCGGGGCCGGCACGCATGAATTGGCGCTGCCGGAGAGCAGCGGCCATCCTTTACGCAGCACGTAATCCAGCCAGGCGCCAGCGAACTGGGACGTCAGCACCGCGGCGATGACCAAAGTAGTGTAAAACTTCGCGCTGATGATGCCGGCATCAAATGCGACGCTGGCCAGCACAATACCCGGGCCGCCGCGCGCATTAGTCGTGATCGCGAGATTGATCAGGTCCAGGCCGCGGAAACCGGCGAACCTTCCCGCCAGTGAGACGGAAAGAATCTTAACCACGCAAGTCCCAACCACGAAAGCCACGATCATCCATAGCGACACGCCGCGAATCAGATCCAATTTCAATCCCACAATCGCGAAATACACTGGAACGAAGAACGCAAACGAAACTTTGCCGATGGCGTCCAGAGCCTCGGCAAACAATCTTCTTTTCTTGTGCACCACCGCGAAGCCGGCGAGGAAAGCGGCGAATACCAGGCTGACCTGCAACGCTCCGGCGACCGCGCAGTAGGCAAGTAAAACCGCAATCGCATAACCCACCGGGGAACTCTTCGCCACCACGTTAAACCGCGCCTTGTTGATCTTTTTTATGATCCGCGGAACGATGGTCAGCCCCAGCAGGAAGAATGCGATGGTCGCCAGCAGGTGATAGGCCATGGTGCGCGGATTGAGCGCGGTCTTTCCTGCCACGGCAGTGGCGACAGCCAGCGCCAGCCAAAGCGCGATATCTTCCAGCACCGCGACTCCCAGCACCAGGCGCGCGAATCGCGTGTGCAGGATTTTCAGATCCGCGAAAATCTTGGAAACCACCGGCACAGATGTCACCGCGACGCCGACCGCTAGAATGATGATCAATGAAATGCGGTTGCCGTTCGGGCCTGCAAGCTCCGGCCTGATCAGCCAGGGACCAAAAATGAGGCCGAGCACAAACGGTATTCCCGTCCCCACCATGCCAAGCCAACCCACTTCGCGGCGCTCCTCGCGCGTGAACAGTTGTTGGGTTTCCGCACCGGAGAGAAACATCAGCAGTAGCAAGCCCATCCAGTACACGAAGTCGAGAATGTTTCCCTGGTGCTTCGCGCCATCGATTAACTGCGCGAAACTCGGGATACGGCCTAGCAGCGCGGGCCCGAGGACGATGCCGGCCAGAATCTCGCCAACAACTTTGGGCTGGCGCAGCTTGACGAACAAATAGCCCAGCAACTGGGCAAATCCAACTAGAAGTAAGAGGACGAAAAGGACTTGAGCCAGAGCGGAATCAGACATGCTGCTGGACTAAGATGCTGGCCGAAGCAAGCGGTTGTCCAGCGACCTGTCGTGGCGCAATTCATCGCCAATGTTTGGTCCCCTCTGTCAGGACAGCTTGAGAATTTTGGCCGATAGTCGTACTTTGTTAACGCTCGGCTCATGCAGGCCAAAGGAGAACATATTCCGTGACGCGCAGAAGAGACTTCTTGCGAACCGCAGCTCTGGGCACACTGGCGATTTCTGCCCAATTTCCCGAATCTTTATTTGCCAGCCCTTATGGAAAACCGGTTGGTCTTCAGCTCTACACTTTGCGCGATCAACTTGAGAAAGACGTCGCCGGCACTATTCAGCAAGTTGGCAAGATCGGTTACAAAGAGGTTGAGATTTACTCGTTATATGGGAAGTCTCCGGCGGAGTTCAAAAAAATACTGAGCGACAACGGACTCACTGCCGTGAGCGGCCATTACATGCTCAAGGACATAAAAGGGAGTTGGGGCCAGAAGGTGGAAGAGGCAAAAACCCTTGAATTGAAATACATGGTGAATGCAATTCTTCAACCGGAAGAGCACAAATCGTTCGAGGACTATAAAGGATTGGTGGACGTTTTTAACCAGGCGGGCGAGACCACGCAGAAGGCCGGTATCCAGTTCTGCTATCACAATCACAATTTTGAATTCACGAAGTATGACGATACCACGGCGTACGACTACCTGTTGAAGTCGGTCGATCCGAAACTGGTGAAGTTCGAGATGGATTGCTTCTGGGTGACCCATGCCGGCGCCGACCCTGTCGCCTACTTCAAGAAAGATCCCGGGCGCTTCCCGCTTTTGCACATAAAGGACATGAAGGACAAGCCAGCGGCCAGTCATACACTCGATGCGAAAATGGGTTTATTTGCACCGGTCGGCCAGGGCACCATTAACTGGAAGCGCATCTTCGCTGCGGCGAAAGAAGGCGGCATGAGGCACTATTTTGTGGAGCAAGACTACTGTGAAAAACCGCCGCTCGAAGCCATCAAAATAAGTTACGAATACCTCAGCAAGCTCAATGTGTCGTAGCAGACAGCAGCAGGTCGTTTAGCAGATCGCTCAACGCGCGTCCGATTTGCGCCAGCAGTGAAGGTTTACCGCGTAAAGCCCTATGCAGAATACATTTGCGGGAATGAAGCCAAACTGGCCAGTACGAAAACCGATCACGCAAACCACTCCGCTGTTGACCGCCGCCACGACCCACCCCTTCCAGCAACGTTTTCCAACCAGGATCGTGGAACAAATGGTCAGCACGCAGGACAGATAATCGAGCCTCAGTAACACCGCAAGCCTCCTCGAACAATTTGAGTATGAGGCAAGATCGGCGTTGTTCCTGTGACCGTTGGTACGAGACACCGTAACGGAAGTGGTATGACGAACGGTCGGGAGGAGTTTTCCGTCACGCAGAATGCAGGCGCTTAATTGTCCGGACGATCAAGGGTTTCAATGTCTTACTGCTGAATTCGGGTAGCCCTGCCAGATATATTGGAGCGCCTCTGGAAGTGTCTGCTGTTTCACGCCGCGGTCAACGTGGCCGGCATTGCGGGCAAAGATAAATTGGTAATGATACCCCTTGGCAGCGAGAACCTTAGCCATATTCTCGTTCGCAGCTACCCAGTCGTGCATGCCATCGCGCATGACATTGGGATTGAAAAGATCGCGGTCGCCCACCTCCATCCATAGCCGGAAAGGCTTTGCCGGATTGTTTGGAATGAGGTGTTCGTGGAATTCCCAAGCGCCATGCGGCGTTTGCGGATTGTAAGGCCACTGCTGATTTATAAAGGTTCCCGAGTAAGTGAGAACGCGATGGTACAGCTCAGGGCGATACCAGGCCATAATTAAGGCGCATGATCCTCCCGAGCTGGCGCCCATAGTCGCCCTGCCATTGGGGTCTTTGGTGAGCCTCACGTGCGCCCGCTTTTCGACCAGCGGCAAAACTTCAGTCTCTACAAATTCGACATAAGCCCCGGACATCGTGTCGTACTCCAGGCCGCGCTCGCTACCTTGAGCGTCACCGCCTCCGTTGCCGATTGAAATGGCAATCATCAGCGGGAGTTTGTGTTGCGCTATCAAAGCGTCGAGAGCCGAAAACAGCAGCCTGTCGGGGCCATCTGCTCCAACAATGAATGGCGCCACCGAGCCATGCACGTATTGCTTTGGCACATAGACGGCCACCGTTCTGGCATAAGGAGCCGGGTGGCTTGTGGTCACGATCAGCTTTGCAGGATCTGAAGGGTCGCTGCTCCCGAAGGTGCCGGGGTCTCGCGCGATCCCCGGATAGATTCTGCTCTCCGACGAACTTATCGTGAACTCAATAACGGCTCCGTTGATGAGATCGCTTTGAGAGGATAATTCCGGCGCCGGATTGTGCGTAGGTCCGATGATGAAATTGCCGTCGACATCGGCGGAAGGAATTGAGCCATCTGGCAACTCTTTCGCAATGACGTAGCCTGGAGTATGGGGATCCCGCATAGGTGGAACGGGACGCTCAGTATGCGAGGCAGGGGTCTGCGCTGATGGAAGGGTTTGTCCCGATGCCGAGCCGACAGTGATTACTAAACTGCTGATCAATACACTGATCAGAGAACGCAGGAGCGAACAGCTGTTAGTAAGTTGCAGAATTTTCAAACCTCGTGATAAGTAATGGCCGATGTCTAACTGACTACTCACGACAACCAAGTCCTATCTACGACGTCTCGCAACAAGCTGCGCTCCGCCGGAGCGCAATGCTATTTGCTGGCGTCCGACACCACTGCGCCTTTTTGGTTCAGCAGGATAATTGCTGAAGCAGCAATCGGATTCGCTCCAGTTAAAGTCCCCACGATCCGCACAATAGGAGGCTGCGGTAGGACGTTTGGCGCAGTATAGAGACCCTCGGGAGAAATCGTGCCGCAGCTGTTCCCATCGCAACCGACGCCTGTGAGGCTCCAATGCGCTTCCTCGCTCAAGGTGCCCGCGACGTCGATGTAGAACTGCTCGCTACTTCCAGTCGTGACCTGCGGGTGGATGGGATTGAGTGAGATTCCGCTACTGTTATGTAGAACCTGCATATGAACGACAAGGTTTTTATCCTTAATCTCGGACGGTAAAGGCTCGCCCATATTTGCTGGCGAAATGCAGCCGCGTACATCACGATCGAGTAACTCGTCGCCAGAGGACATCACTACGCCGGGCGGATGCACACTTCCGTCTCCCTCAATCGAGATCTCCACCGTCAACCGCGCTTGCTTCAGGGCCTTATCGTTCTGAATCTTGCTCAAACAATTCTCAGTTTCACTGATTAGCGGAGAGAGATATGCGCTAAAACTTTCTGCTTTTGCATCACCGAGCACTTCAACTTTTCCTACGTAAAACGCTCCGTAAAGATGGAACTGGACCTCAATCACTGCTGGGAGGGCCACAGGTTTCCCATCCTTCGTTGCCGGCTGGAATTTCCAAGTTTTTATAGTTTCAACGGCCTTCTCATCGAGACCATCGCCCAGCGGCCCGACTACTTTGATATCCTTCGGGACACCCTCCGCGCTAATAACCAGCGACAACACTACGGTCCCACTAAGTTTTGCCTTCTGCGCTTCCTTCGAATAATCAGGGTCAGGAGCAAAAATTGCCTGAGCAGCATGGATGCCATTCGGCAGCACGAGCGGTCGCTTCTCTCCAGAAGCGGGTTGCGTCGCGACAGCGCTTTGAGTCGCGGGCTTCGTGTCGTCGTTTGCCAAGCCACTCCGGGAAAGCCAGTCCATGTTAGCTTTCGCGCGGGCATTGTTCTGCTCGGATGCCTTGCGATACCAGGTCATTGCTTCGCGATAATCCGGTTTTACTCCGAAACCATTCTGGTACAGCCAGCCTATGTTGTCCTGGGCAGTATCATCGTTCTGAGCTGCTGCCTTCTGATACCAAGTCATGGCATCGGTGTAGTCCTTGTGAACACCTAGGCCATTCTGGTAAAGCCAACCAATATCAACCTGAGCATCGGCGTCACCTTGCTCAGCGGCCTTACGAAACCAATTCGCGGCCTTGCCGTAATCCTGCTGTACTCCGAGCCCAGCTTCGTACAATCGTCCGACGTTCCTTTCGGCTAAAGCGCTGCCCTGATCTGCAGCCTGGTAATACCATGCCATCGCCATTTTAGGATTCCGATCAACTCCCAAACCGTTTTCATAGAGACTACCGATATTATTTCGCGCGAGTGCATCGCCCTTTGACGCAGCTTTTTGATACCAGGTCAAAGCTTCGGAGTAATTCTGCTTCGCCCCGAGTCCGTTCTGGTACAACCATCCAATACTGGTTTCCGCCGCAAAGTTTCCATGTTCTGCAGCTTTCTGATACCACGACATCGCTTCGGCATAGTCCGGGCTAACTCCCAAACCCTGCTGATAAAACCATCCAATGGAGCCCTCAGCTTGAGGGTCCGCTTGAGTCGCGGCTTTGCGATACCACGCCATTGCTTCTGCATAATCCTGCTTGACTCCTCGGCCATGCTCGTAAAACCACCCGACGTTCTCTTGCGCTCGAGCATTCCCTTGATCTGCAGATTTGAGAAACCAGATCATTGCGTTGGCATAATCCTGTTTTGCGAAATATTGATCGCCGACGCTGAGCTCGGCCGCGGGGCTCGTCGCCTGAGCGGGGGTATCTTGAGTAATCGCCTTAGGTGGGAATGTCGTGAAACAAAACGCCAAAAAAATGATCGCCCTATTCACACGCGACCTCAGCAAAGAATGTACGTCATTACATACTGAAATCAAAAAAGGCCACAGCTTTGCGCTGCGGCCCTTCACAGACTGAAAAACGATTCTAGCGACGGCGCCGTCCGCCCTTTTTCTTTGCGCTCTTCTTGCCAGCTTTTTTCTTAGCTGCTTTTTTCTTCGCAGCTTTTTTGGGAGCGTTCTTCTTTGCCGACTTTTTCTTAGCCGCTTTCTTGGGGGCTTTTCTCGCTGCTTTCTTGGGCGCTTTTTTCTTGGCTGGTTTGCGCGGCGCTGATCTGGAAGATCCGCCTCCACCACCGCCTCCGCCTGTTGAAGGCTTTGGAGCAGGTGCGCTGTAAGGCTCCCGCTCTGGCGTGGAACCAACTGGAGCCTCAGCTTCTTCTTCCTCTTCTTCTTCTTCGTAATCTTCGTCGAGCGAGTCGCTGAAAGTACCGGAGTCACCAAATTCATCGGCTTCATCGTCACGCAGATAGAGGGTTTCCTCGAAATTCATTCTTTCCTCCTCAAAATTTCCGGTCGCCAAAAGCGCCGGTTTGCGCATTTACCTCGCGCGGGAAAATTAAAAAGACAAAACTAGCGACGGCGGATTATAACCAAGTGCGAAGACCATCGCAACCGATTTCAGATGCATTCTGGTTTGGATGCGGAAATTTTTATTGCGGAGGAATTACCAACACCATACCCGGACGCAGCGTTGCGACGTTGGCATTGGTTTGCTTAATGGCTTTCACGCTGGTCTTGTAGTTGTTGGCAATGGAATAGAGAGTCTCACCGCGCTTGACCGTGTGGTGCACTGGTGAACCCGGCTTGTCATTTAACTCACTGGTATGACGTGACTTAGCTTTAGTCTTGGTCTGATGCTCCGCCGCCGCGACCGTGGGGCTTACAGGGAGATGAATGTAGAGCACTCGCCGTCCTGCCAGGCTGTTACCCTTCATGCGATTCCAGCGGCGAATCGTAGTCGGCGCGATGCCAAGGTTATTCGAGACGCTTTCCAGAGTATCGTGCTTTCTGACGCGGTAAATCGTGAGATGACGCGCGTACGTCTGACTGTCACCACTGTTGTGTCGGCCAGGCGCGATCGGAATTATCAGCTTCGCGCCGGCCTCGACCGTGTCGGAAGGATCTAGTTGATTCGCGGTGGCAATCGTCTTCATGGGAGTGCGGTAGGTTCGCGACAGCGACATCAGAGTCTCGCCGCTGGCAACCGTGTGGTAACGCCACCACAGGCGCATGTCTGCCGGGATGCCGGCAATCGACGCCTGATATTTGTCTACGGTCCCGACTGGCAGATGCAGATCGTAATGGCCCTTCGGGGTAGTCATGCGCAGAAGGGCGGGGTTCAGCTCCTGCAACTCTGACGGCGTCACGTCGATGCACTCTGCCACTAACCGCAGATCGACCGGATAGCTGATTTTGACCGTGTCGTACTTCATCGGCGGATCGGGAATGACGTTCTGCAACCCGTATTGCGACGGGTTCTTAGCCATGATCGCCACCGCGACGATGATGGGAACGTAATTGCGCGTCTCTTTTGGCAATACGTTGCGGCGGTAAAGCTCCCAGAAATCCGCATAGCCGGTGCGCTTTACCGCGCTTTGCACCGTGCCTGGTCCAGAGTTGTAGGCGGCCATTGCCAGATACCAGTCTCCGAACTGGTTGTACAGGTCCTTCAAATGATGAGCGGCGGCGCGGGTAGATTTCTCCGGGTCCTGCCGGTCATCGACCCACAAATCATGATGCAGGCCGTAACCCTTAGCGCGACTACCCATGAACTGCCAGATACCGCGCGCGCCTACCCGTGAAACAGCATACGGGTGAAAGCCGGACTCAGCCTGCGCAAGGTAGATCAGGTCCTGTGGAACTCCCTCTTCTTTGAGGACATTCTCGATCAGTTCCCGGTAGCGGCCGCTCTGTGTGAGGCCGTGTTCCAAAGTGGGACGTCCGCGGCTCGAGAAATAATTGATATAGCCAGCCACCTGATCGGTCATCATCAGTGGCAGATCAGAGTGGGTGACTTTGATCTCCTCGCTTGCCTTGGCCTTCAGGTTCGGGTCGACGGGGTAATTTGTGACCTCGTTGGCCTCGTCGATAGGAGCCGGCTCAGCCTGTTGCTCTGGCGCAGCATCGCTCTGCTGTACGGTCGCCAGCTCAAGGTCATTGACGTTGTTTAGAACTTTGTCGAATTCTGGCTGGTATCGGGGATCGGTGCGAACGTTCGCAGAGCTCCCCAGCAGTAAGTTAAACGCGTGATCAAAATGCGCCTTGGCCGCATCTTTATTGCCCGTATTGTATTGATCCAAGCCGACCTGGTATTCCTTTTCCACTTTAGCGATCAGATCAGCAACTGGATCAGTCTTGACTTCAGACTTCGGCTTTGCTGGAACGCTGGCTTCCTTCCGAGATTGAACGGATGGTTCGCTTTGTGAGGCCGGCTGCGACTTTTTAGCCATCGCCGATTTGCCGGGTTTGGCATGTTGCGCTGGCGGTGGCGGAGCTTGTGAAGGCACAACATGCGCCGCAGTCGGCTTGTGCGCCGTCTGGCAGCCTAAGCCGCCAAACAGCACCGCCGACGCGGCGATTAGCATTTGAAAATGCTTAATCTTCATGTGCATCTATCACTTACCGCCGTGTCGCCGGTTGGGCGAATAGCAAATCGTACTACCCTGTCTTTGGACGGGTCAACGTCAAAAGGGGTTTGCCCAAGTTACTTCGGGAACAGACCAAACGTACAATCGGGGACTTGTCCAGATTCTCGAACCGTACGTTCGGACTGAACCGCTACTGGCTCTCCGGATATAAGTTTCCATTTCGTTTTACCTGCTTTGAGACCTTTGCATCGAAGAACGGTAAAGAAAATAACGTTCAGGAGAAATCCGATGGCCGAAGCAGTCCAGAACAAATGTGCCCACCCGAAATGCAGCTGCGCTGTTTCCGATGGAAAAGAGTATTGCAGCCAGGCTTGCTCGGACGCCGCTAAGAACGGCAGCTTGAGCAACAACTGCGGCTGTGATCATCCCGGGTGTATCGGCGCAATTGCGGCTTAGGTAAACTGAAAATCTGGGATTTCCTGTGCGGTCTATCGCTCGATAAAAGTAGCTCTGGACCGTGACGAGGAATTTTCTTTTTTTCAGATCAAGACCAGCGCGCAATTTTTTGGGGTGCAATGCCAGCAACTTCGTCGAAGCCAATCAGGGGCGCGAGATTCCGAGAAGGGCACGCCCGCAAAACTCAGATCCTGGTGCTGGTGGTGATCGTCACCAATGTGCTCGGCAATGTTTCGTTGAGCCATGGAATGCACCAGGTGGGAAGGATTGTTTCTGCGTCCCCGTTAGATTACCTGCGGGCATTCGCGAACCCGTGGACCATTCTCGGTATTTGCGTTCTTGTGGTCTGGATGTTGACTGACCTGGCTTTACTCAGCCGCGCCGACCTGAGCTTTGTGCTGCCGGTGACTGCCAGCGCGTATGTGCTGGTGGCAATCGGCGGACACTTCATCTTGCACGATCACATTAGTCTGGCACGTTGGACTGGGATTGCGCTCATCACGCTGGGCGTAATTTTGGCCGAAGAGACTCCTGATCGGACTACGGAAAGGCCTCCGGAGCGTCTGCTATGAGATGGCTTCTGGTGGCTATCATTGCGCTGTGCAACACGCTAGGGGATGTATTGAATACTGCCGGCATGAAACGGCAGGGCGAAGTCGAGGACCTGGGACCGCGCAGCTTCGCGGTGATGGTGAAACGAATTTTACGGAATCCATTGGTGCTGGGCGGATTTGCCGCGTTGGCAGTTTCGTTTTTTGCATTGCTGTCATTGTTGTCCATCAGCTCCGTCAGTTTCGCTGTTCCGGCGACTGCAATCAGCTATCTGCTCGAGACTCTGCTGGCCAAGTACATCCTGGGCGAAGACGTAAGGGCCCGGCGCTGGACGGCTGCAGCGCTGGTGGCGTGCGGGGTGGTCTTGTTGTCGTTCTGAGTTTGGGCAGGATGACGATACCTCGTGCGGACTTAATAGGTGAAGGCCGAGGGTACTCCTGCCTTTCGAGCTTGCTCCTGCAAATTGCTGAGATCCACCTTTGCAGCGTCGAGTGCCTTCTGTTTATCTGTCACCAATTGAAGATACAGCTGATCCTCGGGCCAGAGATGTAACATGACGGCCGTCGGGACATCACGCTTGAGGTCATCCAACGCACGTGCAAGCGTGTCGATCTTGCTTTCTCCCTCTTCAATTCGCTTTTTCCATGCTGCATAGGCTTCCCGTCGCTCTTCAGGTGACTGGCCGGGCTTAATTTCACCGACGTCTTTCTTCTCTTTCTTCGGCGTCTCCTTTGTGCGCGAATCTGAGATGGCGCCGACCCCCTTACTGTACGTGCCGTCATCTGTCTGTGGCGAAGTCATTGCCGCCTTTCGCGCCTGTATCTCTGACATCGCCGCCGCGTGTTCCGTTTTCCCATCTTGTTCATCTTCTTCATCTTCTTTTTTTTCAACCTCGCCATCTCTAAATGAAGACGGCACGCCCGCCCTTCGAGCCTGTTCCTGCATGTCGCTCAGGTTAGCTTCTGCCTCATCAAGCGCCTTTTGCTTTTCTGCGATTAGTTGCGAATACATCTGATCGTCAGGCCAAAGATGCAGTATCGCAACGCTCATCGGAGCATTGAGTTTAAGACCCTCTAACTCGCGAGCAAGCCGATCAACCCTTTCTCTGCGTTCGGTGATCCGCATTTTCCAATGCTCGTAGGCCTGCCGGCGCTCTTGGAGGGATTGTCCGAACTCAATTTCAGCAGCATCTTTACTTTTTCGGTTAAGGTCCGGCTTTACGGCTGAATTCGAGGCCGCATCGTCATTGGAGTCCGCGGCCGCGTCCCCAACGATCCCTACGACGCTGACGCCGTCGGTGATTGGAAGATTGTCATTGTCGTAGACTTTCAGGAGCTTCGTGCCGGACGGCTCCCCTTCTCCGCGGGTCTGTGCGTAACCGCTTGGGGAAAGGGGTTGTGACTGTGCGGGCGCTAACGCACACAGGCCAAAAAACATTAAATTTGCCGTCGCTGCAGCCGCAGCTTTCCTCATCATAACTTGCATTCGATTGTATTTATTGGGCGCGGCGGCCATCGGGTACCAACAGTCATTGTCCCAAGGGACACCAACCAAGGGTATTTGCGCTCAAATAATCAGGGGGCGGGAGCGCGACCTCAATGGAGCCGTGGCCTTCCGAACTACATCGACAGAGTAGGTCGGACAGGAGCGTCCGACCCACACGGCTGATATCGGTTTCCTACCAGTTCACCCTTAACCCAAGTTGAATCTGGCGCGGATCGTATGCGGCCGTAGCTTGGCCTGCATTCGTGAAGAGCGGGCTGACGGCGGCAACGTTGTACCGGTTGGCGATGTTGAAAACATCGACCATCGCGTCCAGGCTCATTCGTTCACCGAAGCTGATTCTCCTCGACACTCTAATGTCGTTGAAAACCGTCCACGGGGTCACCCCGGAATTGCGGCCCAGATTGCCGTCAAGCGAAAGCAGCGTGCCGTTAAAGTCCGCTATGCAGGGCTCTTGAAACACTCCGGTTGGCGAGAACTTGGAATTCACCGGGGTATAGCCTAGCGCGGTGCATCCTGGGTTCACAAAGGTGTTCGGCCGGCCCGTGAGCGATGACAGCTGGAGGTTATCTCCGCTGCCGGTCAGGATATTGAATGGACGCCCGGAATTGAAGTCGATCAGTGGGGCAAAGGTCCAGCCGCTTAGCAGTTTGCCAGTGAATCCATCGCCGCCGATTCTTCCGCTCTGGAAAACGCCGCTGAAGACAAAACGGTGACGCTGGTCAAATAAGGAACTCGACCGGTCAAGCCCGGGGAAAAAGCTGTCCTGCGGGGTCAGCGTCGACTGCAGATCGGTGGAGTCGTCAATCGTGTGCGACCAGGTATAAGAAGCCAGGAACTCGTAGTGGCTGCCCAAGCGCTTTTTCAGATTCACGCTTAACGCGTGATAGACGGAGCTGCCGTTCGAGTAATTGGCGTCCATATCGCCAAACGGAACGCAATTATTGAGCGAGGTAAAAGGATCACAAGCGGCGTTGAAGCCCTGGCTTTTAAGTCCCTGCAGAATCTGTTCTGCCAGGCCTACGCACGCACCCCCGCCGCCCGCAATGTAACCACCTGCGATAGAAGGATTGATGCCGCTAGGCCGGAAAAAATTCATCAGCGACGCGTCAACATAAGGCTGGCCGTTGTTGGGATTAACTCCGCAGCTACTCACCGTAAATGGACTCGCCGGAGTTTGGCCCGCGCCTAACGCATTTTCAAAATTAGCCACCATCAAATCGCCGCGGATGGTATTGGCATTGATTGGCCGATTGAGGTGACGCCCGCCATTAAAGTTGTAGGCCACATTGATGGTGTAGCCCCGGCCAAGGTCGCGTTCAACGCTCAGATTGGCCTGCTGCGAATAGGCATAAACAAAATTCTTCGCTTGCGGATATCCGAAAGGCTGGAAGCCCAGCGCCAACGGCGTATTGGTCAAATAGTTCTGGTTCAGGAATGCTGACTGCGGGAAGTTCAAGGATTGAAATTGCTGCTGGTTCGGCAAGTATCCCAATGCTGCATTTACCGGTGCGAAGCCTGACGGGGCACATTGCGGTGAACTGGGATTGACGAGCGATCCTTGGAAGATGGGGATAGCGTTCAAATTTGCGGGATTGCCCGCACCGCCGCAAGGCGAGGTACCTCCGAATGCCAACTGTCCGCTGGTCGATCCGTCAGAGGCGTCGCCAAGAAAATATAAGCCCAGCAGCGGGTGGTCATAGAAAAGTCCATAAGACGAGCGGATCAAAGTCTTGCCGTCGCCCTTGGGATCCCAGGCCAAGCCAATGCGTGGCTGAAAGTTGTTTTTGTCAGTCTGGATTCCCTTTTGCAGTCCGAGGAATTGATAGCCGTCGGCTGCGAGCCCGGTTGGCGGTTTGAATTTAGGCGGAATCTCGACGTCATAGCGCAGACCATAATTGAGCGTCAGGTTGTGCCGTATCTTCCACGAATCCTGCCAGTAAAAGCCAATGGGCACGTTCTTAAACGAGTCGTTGGGGCTGCCTAATCCCTGGATGAAGTCACCGGGAATTCCAGCTCCATAAGCTTGGACTGGGGAGATTCCTGGGAAGCCGGCAAATTGCGAACCCAGCAGGTTGGTAGCGCTAATCGCCCCGAAATCATAGACGCCGCCGTAGTTCACGGTGAAAATTGCTTTCAGCGGAATGTAGTTGAACTCGGCGCCAAACTTGGTGCTGTGCTGGCCGATCGTCCAGGAAAAGTTATCCGCAAATTGATATCGCTGTTCAGTGCGTTGAATGTAGGAATAGGGCTCGCGTCCGAAATACGCAAAGCCGGGAATGTTCACCGCAGGATCTGAACCTCCGGGGATGGCGGTGTTGTAGAAATACGACAATCCCCGGCGGGCGTACTGGAAGGTAAATTGGTTCAGCTTGTTGGTTCCAATCGTCCAGGCATCTTGCACCACGCCGGCGACGTCACGATAGGTTTGTTCTGACGTCCGCGAGTAGGCGTTCTGCCCGAAAGGCTGGTCCTGTCCGCTGACTTCGATCCCGGTGACAGTGCTGGGGCTCACGTTCACGCGAAAGGTAAGGCGATTGCTGGTGCTGACGTTGTGATCGATGCGGAACGAATAAAGGCTTGTGCCCTCAAACACTGGAAAGTTGCCCTTTTGTGAATCGAGCGTCTGAAAAGATTGGGGCAGTCCAGCGCAAGTTGGAAACGTAGCTGCGACGTTACAGCTGGTGGCGAATTGATTCGGACCCGACCCCGGAGGTGCAAACGGAACCAGGGCAAATGCCTGCTGATTTCCTGTCAAGCCCACCAGTGACGACGCCCCCACCATCCATGTATAGAACTGAACTCCCTGTGGCGCAGGCCCACCGAGTTGCGTGAACGGCGTCAGAAACGCCACCTGTTGCGGGGTCGCGGGCATGGTGAAGGTCCCTGCCGGAAAGGCCGGGTTAAAAATGTTGGTCGCGTCAAAAGGCTCCAGGCCGAAATTCCCCTGCCCAATGCTCGAAAACCCGGTCTCATGACGTCGCGTGACTTCATAAGAGAAGAAGTAAAAAGTTTTGTCCTTCTTGATCGCCCCGCCGAATGCAGTTCCCGCTTGCACTCGGGTGTACGCAGGATCAGCCACGGTGCTGAACGGGTTTACCGCCTGGAAATTGCGATTGCGGAGAAATCCGAAAACGTCGCCGTGAAAACTATTCGATCCGCTCTTGGTAACAATGTTGACCACGCCTCCGGAAGCTCGTCCATACTCCGGGTTGTAGCCGTTGGTAATTATCTGAAATTCCTGGACATCTTCCTGAGAAACCGTCGAGCGTACTCCGTTAATGGAATTGTCGGTTGCGTCGGCGCCGTCCACGTTCACCAGGTTCGAGCGGGCGCGCTGGCCGCCAAAGTTGATTCCCGAAGTTGGTGCGGCACCGGTGTTCGGAGCGGCGTCGGGAAGAACGACAGAATCGGTTTTGGCAAAGTTTATGTAATTGCGACCATTGATCGGCAGATTGTCAATCTGCCGCTGATCGACGGTGTCGGTGGACGAAGTCTGCGCGGTTTCGATCGCCTGCGCGGCGCTGCTGACCTCAACCGTTTGCGTGGTCGAAGCCAAGGTGAGAGAAATCGGCAACTCCAGCGAGCCGCCCACCGTGATCACGACATCTGGGGCATTGGCTTTTGCGAACCCTTGCGCCCCGACCGTGACCAGGTAAGAGCCCGGCGGCAGTGACAAAAAACTATATTGCCCTTCGCCATTGCCGGTGGCCGCGCGCTCAATTCCCTTGGCGCCATCGCGAGCGATAACACTGGCATTTGCGACAGGCTGCCCCTGCGGATCAGTGACAGTCACGCGCAGATCGCCGGTGGCTACGCCTTGTCCATACAGAGATGTTGTGAGGATGAGTGCAGCCGAAAGCGTGAGGACCAATCTTGAAGTTCGCATGGATATCTCCGGCGCAAGAATTCTCAGTACCAACGTAGTGCTGGTAACCGAGGACTTACAGCGCAATTTGGTGGAACGCGAAGGTTTGCTGGTTTGTACATCAGGTTATAGGCGGAAATCAAGCAAGAACCTTGGTTCCCCGCAACTGAAAAAGGGCCATACATAAGGACACACCGGCCGGAGGATCGAGATCACCAAGTTCGATGAGCTCCAACACATAAACATCGTCCTCCGGTGCCGGTCGTCGCCATAATTGCCAGCTTCCCCTCGCCTGGCAATTTCTGGCCACGCACACTTTGCGGCTGAAAAGGGTGCAGCGTCAATGCGCTGTACGTCACCTGTGTTTCATTTTTCAGTCACGAGGGAAGTAGTTGAAAAGGGAAGAGATAATGCAAATCTCATGCAAGAAAATTTCAGCTTCGACTTATTCCGGAATCTGTGCGGGTTACAGTTCTTACCGCCCACCCCATGCGCGGGGTGCTATGGGCGAGGCCAAAACGCCCTTGAGAATCGAGCACGATGATTCCGCCATGACCGTTGACGCGGTCCTTCAAATAATTCATGGCTTCGGCTGCGACCCATTGCGGAAGATTACCGGACGACACGCGATCAGCAGCCCACTTGGCGAGCACCAGCTTCATGATCGGCTCACCCCATCCAGTGAGGGAAACCGCGGCGCTCTGGTTATCGGCATAGCAGCCGCACCCGATGAGCGAAGAATCGCCGAGGCGCCCGGGAGCTTTGTTTAAGGTTCCCCCGGTCGACGTGGCCGCTGCAATATTTCCGGATTTATCGAGCGCCACTGCGCCGACGGTGTCGTGGGAAATCTCGGGTGCGAACAACTCCTGGCCTTCTCCGGTCGTGAGATCTTGAAATTCGCGCAGCCGCTCAACTTCGCGAGGAATGATCAGATCTTCATTTTTACAAATCGGAATGCCATGTTGCTTGGCGAAACGCTCGGCGCCTTCAGCGACGAAATAAACATGCGGGCTCTCGCTCAGGACTTTACGTGCAGCACGTACGGGGTTAGCAATGTGTTCCACACACCCGACACCGCCAGCGCGCAGCGTGTTGCCGTCCATGATGAGGGCGTCAAGTTGCACCTTGCCTTCGCGGTTCAGAAAACTGCCGCGCCCAGCGTCGAAAGCTTCGTCGTCTTCCATGACCACGACGGCGGCCTCGACGGCGTCGAGCGCCGAACCGCCGCTCTCGAGAGCGAGCCAGCCGGCGTTCACTGCATTGTTCACGCCATTCAGGTGAACTTGAACCATGTCATCTGGAATTGCCCACGCACCACCGTGTACAACAAGGACGGGATCGTTACTCAGGAAAGCCTCCGAAAACTGGTAAGTGTAGCACTCTGTGCGAAGCACCTTCGCACTTTGAGTGTCATCCCGAACTCGTCCGCCCCAGCGGACGAGAGAGGGACCTTACGATACGGGCGGAGGGCAGGAACGTCCCGGGATCACCATAAACGATGTCGTGCCCCAAACCATTCGGTATTCCGTCCGTTTGGGAATGACGCAAACGTTCAACGGCGCTGGCCCATCATCTCGGGAACTGTTACGAACCTGTAGCCTTCAGCCAGAAAACGAGTAATCAGCCGGTCAACTGCGGCAACCGTCGGAGCGCGATCGGTGCCGAAAGCCGCATGACCGCCATCGTGCAACAGAATCACATCGCCGCCGCGTATCTTGGGACCGACTTTCTCCTGAATATATTCCGGCGAAGGCGCCTTCCAATCGTAGCCGGTTATATTCCACATCACCGGATCGAACCCCAACTGCCGGGCCATTTGGAACACTGCAGGCCGCCGTCCTCCCCACGGAGGGCGAAACAAGTTTGAGTGCTCACCGACAGCGTCATGAATCGCGTCCCGGCATTGAGTGATTTCGCTACGTATCCGCCCCGCCGGCTGGAAAGTTAGCAGCGGATGCGTAAAGGTGTGATTGCCGATCACGTGTCCACGCTTGGCGATTTCGGCGGCGATATCGGGCCGTTCGCGCACGTAACGACCGATCAGAAAAAACGTAGCCTGAACGTTATGCCTGGAAAGAACATCGAGCAGATGGAGAGTGTGCGGATCGTTGGGCCCGTCGTCGAAGGTCAACGCGATCTGCTTCGAACTTCGCCGCCCTCGGCAGAAAGCCCGTCCAAACCACTGGCCGGTTGGGGCCAGCGACTGGTATCCGGCAGCGGTTGCCCCGAAAGCGGTCGCACCGGCGATGGCAAATCCAAGCACGCTGCGATTCTAAATGCCTGAATGATTTAATGACTCAATGATTCAATAGTTCACTGGTGTTAACTTCTTCCTCAATTGCGCGAGAGTTGCGCTCGGGATATTCTCAATAGCGACCTCCTCACATTCATGGCCAAGCTTTTCGATCTCCCCAGATATATAGCGGTAGAAGGCCCCATTCGCGTCGGCAAGAGCACGCTCTCGACCATCCTTGCCGAGCGGCTCAATGCCCAGCGCGTAACCGATCCCGAGCACAACTCTTTTCTGGCGCCGTTTTATCAGGGCGAACCCGGCGCAGCCTTCCAGGCGCAATTTACGTTTCTGGTGCAGCGATTCGAGCAACTACGTGCGTTAGATTTGGGAGCGCGATCGCAGAAACTCGTCGTCTCTGATTTCATCTTCGAGAAAGACAAGCTTTTCGCTTACCTCAACCTCAACGATCAGGAACTGGACACCTACAACCGCTACTACAATTATTTTCGCGACCAGTTGCCTACGCCGGATCTCGTGATCTACCTGCAAGCCACGCCCGAGGTGCTGAAGAAGCGCCTGAAAAAGAAAAACGTTGCGGGTGAAAAGGCGATAAGCGAAGAGTATCTGGGAGAAGTGATTAAAGCCTACGAACACTTCTTTTTTCACTACACCTCGTCTGACCTGCTGATCGTGAACACCTCAGAGATTGACTTCGTGGAACGCAACGACGACCTGCAAGAACTTCTCAGGAAGGTATCCGCGCCAATCAAAGGTACGCAGTACTTCCTCCCGTTGGGCGGCCAGGAAGCGGCCAGCGCGTAGCGTGCGTCCTTGGTCGTCGGTCGTTGGCCACCCTCGGTGGCACAATCGACATGAATCGGGACATGGAAGGGCTTCCGATTGGGGATCAGCTGGTTCGCTTTGATCGTGAGGCAACCGTCATCGCTTACTCGCAGTTGCCGCATGGAGACGCGGCGGGCGAGCTCGACGAACCCGGATATGCGGCCTGGCTACGTTCCAATGCCAGACGACGCAGAAAGTAATCAGGCGCCCTGATTACCGGCGGGGTAGACTGCCAATAATTTGAAGACTACAATTCCCGGTAGTGGCATCTAAGTCCGTATTGCAGGCTCTATCCGCCGGATGGCGGAGGGGCACTGGAGGACATCGTGAGTCTCACTCCGATTGGCGCACCGCGCCATAAAATTACCACCGGATCTCTCCGCGAAAAAAAGCTTCAGCACGAGCCCATTACCTGCCTAACTGCATACGACTATTCGTCCGCGCGCCTGGTCGATGAAGCTGGCATCGACATGGTTCTTGTCGGAGACTCGCTGGCCATGACCATGCTCGGCCACGAAAATACGCTTTCCGTGACCGTGGATGAAATGCTGCATCACGTAAAAGCAGTGCGGCGCGGCGTGAAGGATGCACTAGTGATTGCCGACATGCCCTACGGCTCCTACCACGTGGACGAAAAAGATGCGGTGCGGAACGCCATGCGTTTCGTGAAGGAAGGTGGCGCCGAAGTTGTAAAGATGGAAGGTGGCGAAAAGCGCGCGGATGTAATTCGGAAGATTATCGACGCCGAAATTCCTGTCGCTGGTCACATCGGGCTTACACCCCAATCACTCAATCGCATGGGCGGATTCAAAGTGCAAGGCAAGACCCTGAGCGACATCGAGCAACTAATGCGGGATGCGATCGCCCTTGACCGCGCCGGCGTAGCTTGCATTTTCCTCGAGGGAATTCCCCGCGAAGTCGCCGACCTGATCACTGCCGAAGTCGCCGTTCCCACGATCGGAATCGGCGCCGGCCCGGGATGTGACGGACAAGTGCTGGTTTTTCACGACATATTAAATCTGACCTTCGGACCTCCGGCAAAATTCGTCCGCCGCTATGGAGATGCCGCTGCCGAGATCACGCATGCGGTTCAGGGGTATCGCGCGGATGTGGTGTCGCGGCAATATCCTGCGGACGATGAGTCGTACCATTTGCCGTCGGAAACGCGGCAGGCGCTCGAAACGCTGCTCGATCGGAAGCGTTTAATGCGAGGCAGGAAACAGATTACTGCGGTTGACTAAATCATCCCCGCAACTCAGGGCTTCAAACCCAGCGCATCGATTGTGACCATGTCTGGCGTGTGCTTACCGTTCGGCCCATTCACCACGCTGAACCCGCCACTGTAATCCCACATATTCCAGCCGATACCGTCGTGCTCTAACGTGGTGCGCACATCACGCAGCCAGCGGGCGCGGTCCTCGGGATTCGAACTCTTGCGGTATGCGCCAAACTCGTTGCAGGTGAGTGGCACGTTCCAGTGTTTGGCCCAATTCGCGGCCTGACCTATCTCGACCGCTATGCGGTTCGCGTCCCAGTGATCGAGTCCGTATCGCAGGACCTCCAGGCGATTCACCGCGTCAGGTTCGGCGGCGGCAACTTGCTCTGCATTTTCCATGTTCGAGGGATAGGCCAGCTTGCTTTCAAAATGCCAATAATTTATTCCCCAGGTCGCGCCTTGATGCGTAAAGGTGTGCGGATCGTAAAAGTGGAAGTTGTAAATCACGTTGCTGTCAGGCAAGGGCGTCATTGAGAGCAGGTCGGCGACGTCGGAGTAGTTAGCGCCGGAGGCAATAATGGTGTGTTGCGGCGCACCCTCGCGAATGGTATTCGCCAGCTTTGCCTGCACGCCCGCCCAGCGGTACCGATCGCGAAACTCCGGCTCATTCAAGACTTCGAAGAAGACCATCTCTGGATCGTAAGCATAATAATGACGAGCGATGGCGCGCCAGAAATCCGAGAACTGCTCGACGAAGTCATCATGCTCGACCAACTTCGACTTGAAATCGCTGTCCGGGTGCATGTCGATAATGACGGCGAGTCCATGATCGAGAATCATCTTGACGGCCGCATCGAGGTAGCCAAGATATTCGGGAGGAAGTTCGTCCCCACGGTTGTGACGGATCATCGGCGCGGGATTCACGCTCAGGCGAACATGATCGAAGCCCATCGACTTAATGAGCGCGATGTCGCTGGCTGTGGTCCAGTTTTCGAAGTGCTCTTTGGTGTAGCCCTTAGGATCGTAAACCTGTGCGAACCATTCGCTGAGATTGATACCTTGGCGAAGGTGGGCTGCCCGGCGTTGGGCGAGGGATGAGGTATTTTGTGCGAAAGATGTGAGTGAAAAGAACAATGCGAGCAGCAGGACTGTTTTGCGCATGTAATTAATCAGATCCCAAGAAAACCATTAACCACGAAGGAACACGAAGGTTCACGAAGTAAGTCCTCGAATAGAAATCAGCTTTGGATCGGCAACACGCGCACACGCTTTTTCGTGGCGGCGTAAATGGCGTTGCACAGCGCCGGTGCTAGCGGCGGAATCGGAGGCTCACCGATGCCGGTTGGCGGCTCGGTGCTGGGAACAAAATAGCCTTCCACTTTAGGGGCCTCGTTCATCCGGATCGGCTGATACGTGTCGAAATTACTTTGCACCACGCGACCTTTGTCGATGGTGATCTGCGCCCGGAGCGCATTCGCGAGGCCGTAAACAACCGCGCCCTGGATCTGCTGTTCGAGAATATTTGGATTTACTACCTGCCCACAGTCCACAACTGAGACCACGCGGTGCACGCGCGGAGCACCATTTTCCATTGAGATTTCAACCACGTCGGCGGCGTAGGTGCTGAAGCAGCCAAAACAGGCGATGCCGCGATAGCGTCCAGCGGCGAGAGGCTTGTTCCATCCGAATTTTTCAGCTGCCAGCTTCAGCACGTTGCGCATTCGTGCTGTGCTCCACGAGGTGTCAAAATATTTGACCTCGGTGTCTTTCGCCAGCAACTGCAGCCGGTATTCCAGCGGGTCTTTACCGGCGGCGGCGGCCAACTCATCGATGAAGCTCTCGCTGGCAAAGCCCATCTGTAGCGCATAAACCGAGCGCATCCATCCTAGCGGCACTGGGGTTTCAGTCACGACCGATTCCAGCGAAACGTTCGGAATGGGATAAAGGAACCCAGCTTCATCAGGAAAATCGGAGTCAACGCCGTTCACCGGTTGCGAACCTTTTTGCCCGTTGATCGAGGGACCGATGATGCGGTGTCGAAAGCTGACCGGCAGTCCATCGGCGCCGAGCGTAGCGGACATTTTGTGCACGCTTACCGGACGATATGTCGAGCAGCGCATGTCGTCCTCACGCGTCCACGTCACTTTGACGGGAGCGTTAATCGCTTTTGAGACCAGCGCTGCCTCTACGGCATAATCGTGTTCCAGTCGGCGCCCGAAACCGCCGCCGAGCAGCGTGACGTTAACTTTTACCTGCTCCGGCTTCAACCCTACGAGCGGGGCGACAGTATCTCTGCAGTCCTGCGGAACTTGCGTCGGCGCCCACAATTCGCACTCGCTCCCGCGAAAATGTGCGCTGCAGTTCCCCGGCTCCATAGGCGCGTGCGCCATGAAAGGGAGTTGATAAACGGCTTCGACTTGTTTGCCGCTGGATTTCGATGCATCCCCTACGGAGAAAAATTTTACCGGCTTACTTTCGTCCGCATGATGCAGCGCCTCGAAAATGGCGGCAGAAGTCAGATTTTTATTTGCACCTTCATCCCACGTGATCTTAAGTGCGCGGCGCGCCTTCAATGCATTCCAGGTGCTGTCGGCAACCACTGCCACAGCTGAGTCACCGACCTTGCCCACGAAAGTTACACCCGGCATTTGCTTGGCAGCGCTGGCATCGAAATCAGCGACCTTGCCGCCGACGGTTTCGCAACGCGCCAGCGACGCATACTTCATGCCGGGAATGTGAAAGTCGATGCCGTATTGCGCAGAGCCATTCACCTTGGAAGGCGTATCCAGGCGCGGAGTCGATTTTCCGACCAGCTTATAGCCGCCCTTCTTCAATGGCGGATTATCGGGCACGGGAAGGGTCGCAGCTTTTGTCGCCAGCGATCCGTAACTCAGCTTCCGTCCCGTCGCCGAATGAATCACCGATGCGTTCTCTGCCTTGCAACTTTCCCGCGGAACACCCCACTGCGTGGCCGCAGCCGAGATCAGCATCTCGCGCGCTTGCGCTCCCGCTTTGCGCATGGGATCCCACGTTGTGCGGACGCTGGCGCTGCCCCCGGTCCCTTGATCGCCGAACAAAGTGCTCGCGCCGGCTTGCTCGATGGTGATCTGTTTGAGATCGGCTTCGAGTTCTTCGGCGAGAATCATAGGAAGCGCAGTCCACACCCCCTGGCCCATTTCAGTGCGCGCCACCACCACGGTAATTTTTTCATCGGGGGTGATTCGTAGATAGGCATTGGGCGAGAACACAGATTCCGCCTGGGCCGAAGCGGTCCTCGGAAGGTAAAATCCAATCACAAGACCAGCCCCGGCTGCGGCTGATCGGCCGAGAAATGCCCTGCGCGAAACCGGGCTCACTTTGCACCTCCCGCGCTGGCGCGATGAATTGCCCGCCGAATGCGCTCGTAAGTGCCACAGCGGCAAATGTTGCCAGACATGAATTCGGTGATTTGCTGATCTGTGGGGTGCGGAGTTTTCTTCAGCAACGCTGCTGCGGTCATGATCTGGCCGCTCTGGCAATATCCGCATTGCGGAACATCTTCGGCGATCCACGCAGCCTGCAATGAATGCATCCCATTGCCACCCAAGCCTTCAATAGTGGTGACGCTCTTGCCCTCCACCTGTGACACCGGCGTAATGCATGAGCGCGTTAGCGCTCCATTGATGTGCACGCTGCACGCGCCACATAGTCCGGCGCCGCAGCCGAACTTTGTGCCGGTCAATTGCAGGGTATCGCGAAGAACCCAAAGCAGCGGAGTGTCGGGCGAAACGTCCGCATTTTTCTCGCTGCCATTAACGCGGAAAGTGAAGTTAGGCATAAGGACGAACCCATCCTAGATCAAAATGGATCAAAAAGAAATTCGCCCATCTGGCCGGTGCCTCCGCCCATCGCGAGCACCTTATTGGTTCGCCTCGAGAAACTTCTTGTATTCGTCGTTTAATTTGGTGACTAATGAATCCAACAATATGAGCTGGGCTTGCAGGACTTCAATGTGCTCTTTCATTGCCGGGGCCTCTGTGCGGCTGGGTGCCTCGTCTTTGCCTATATTCTGAAAGGGCGCCAGACTGATGATCGCATCCCGTGCCGCTAGTTTTCCGCTGCCTCGATCTTGTCCTGCAGATCGTAAATTTCCGCGTATTGCTTGGCTGTCTCATAAGACAGGAAATCCCGCCAGCCATGTATTCTTTTGTGAAGTGGATGCACATCAAACATGGGAGAGGTCTTCTCTTCCGGCTGCGGCGGCTCCGCCGGAATTTCATCTTCGTCGGGCATGGGCGATCACCACAATTAATCGTGATGCTCGTGCCCGCCATTGCCAGGATGGTTTTGCGGCGAGACCCCAAAGTTGGTCTTCCAGTATTGCTGCACAGCCGGGGGAAGTTTATCCAGTCGTGACAAGAACGCGGTCAGCTTCCAAATATCCTGCTCGCTGAGCGCGTGGCCCCAGGCCGGCATTCCGGTGTAGCGCACGCCGGTGCGAATGGCATAAAAAATATGCCACTCCGGATCATCCATGGGATCAAGAATGACCTGCGGTGGTGGAGGATACATGGAATGCTCGAGCACACTGGGCTTGTAGTCGAGGGTTCCATGACAGACAGCGCAATTCATGGTGTAAAGCTTTATAGCGTCGATTAAATTGTTGTCGGTTACCGGCACGGGATTGGGTATCTGCGGAGCGTGCCGTTCCATGGAGGCATCCAGCGCGCTCATCGCTATGTGGCGTTCCATCGCGGAAGGCGTAGCGTCGGCGTTGGTAGGAAACAAACCAAACTGCGCGACCAGCAGAACCACAACGAAAATCACCACGATGGTGAAGATCACACCCAGTATGAAAGCTCGCATTGATTCTCCTATGGCGAAAGCAGGATCAACGTTACAAATCTACTGACCTTTAATATGACTTCAGCCAGCGCGCCTTTTCGACAACATCGCGCAGCTGGGGCAGGAACCGTTCTTCCTGTGGCGGCGAGAACGGCACCGGAGTATCCATCGCGGTAATCCGCACGATCGGCCCGTCCAGATCGTCGAACACTTCTTCGTTGATGATAGCTGCAATCTCGCCCGCAATTCCTCCGGTGCGCGTGTCTTCGTGAAGGACGATGACCTTGTTCGTCTTGCTCACGGTAGCTGCGATGGCCTCGCGATCCAGCGGCGACAAGGTGCGTAAATCTACGACCTCGAGTTCGATCCCTTCCTTCGCCAGAAGATCCGCAGCTTCAAGCGCAGTGTGCACCATGGCGGCGTATGTTATCACGCTGATATCACGGCCTTGTCTTGCGACCCGCGCCTTACCTAGCGGAATCACGTAGTCATCAGCAGGGACTTCTTCCTTAATGCGGCGATACAAATACTTGTGCTCGAAGAAAATTACCGGATTGTTGTCGCGTATCGAGGCTTTGATGAGACCCTTGGCATCATAAGCGGTCGCCGGACAGACAACTTTCAGGCCGGGATTGTGCACGAACCACATCTCGGGATTCTGTGAATGGAATGGGCCGCCGTGAACATTGCCGCCACTCGGCCCACGCAAGACCAGCGGAGCGGGCGCGCCCCATAAATAATGAGTTTTCGCCACCATGTTGCTGATCTGGTTCATGGCACAAGCGATGAAATCCATGAACTGAAATTCCGCAACCGGGCGCATGCCAGTCAAAGAAGCGCCGAATGCCGCTCCGACAATTGCAGATTCGGCGATTGGAGTATCGATTACGCGCTCAGGACCGAAGCGGTCGATAAATCCTTCGGTAATTTTGAAAGCGCCACCATAAATCCCGATGTCTTCACCAATGCAGAAGACGGCCGGGTCGCGCTCCATTTCTTCCGATATTCCCTGGCGAATAGCTTCGAGGTAGGTAAGTACAGGCATAGGTCAGTAATTCCGGACTGCGGCTGACATCTTTGGCGTCGGCTCGGTCACTTCAACGGTAAATGGTGACGAGTCGAGTTCGCGAACCGTGAAGCTCCCGTGGGTATCCTCGCACCCGGTTACGCGATGGCTCAATACGCGCTGATACCACCATGCGGAAAGTGTGGCTTTACTATCAGGCTGAATCTCGCCCATGCAGTTTTCCATACCACACTCCACCCGCGCATGCAGTTTGATCTCCAGCCATTTCCCCGGTTGGAGCGCAAGGTAGCTGGCTTTGTCGTCGGGATTAGCGAACAGCGCTCCAGCCGTATTCAGGTAAATCGGAATGCTGTGCGGCATTCCCGTGGTCAAGCGAAAAGATATATCCGCGACTTCGTATTTTTCTTCATGGGCATTGGCAACGGAACGAAGCACCTGCTCACCATCGGCAACCGAAGGCACCAGCACTGGAGTGGTCCCGATATTTTTTAGCCGAACGGTCGCATTGAAATCATTGCCAATCTCCAGCTTAGCGGGCGAAGTGTCGACGATCGTCAGCTCAAGGTTTTTCGCCGTCACCGTACCGGCTTTCGCCTGATCGCCATCGATCACCGAGGCGCGCGGCTTGTCACAAGTTTCCGGAATTGCAATGTGTTCCGATGGCACCCGCCAGCCCGTGGTGAGATCGCGAGAAGCCACCAATTGCGCGAGACAAGGAACCGCGGCGAATCCAAGAACAAGAACAAAAGTGGCAGCCGCCACACTCGTAGGCCTTCTCCACATAAGTCGAAAGTTTACTACTTTACCCGGAAGACCAGCGGCTAACCACTCGAATCGCGCCAGTCCCCGCCCAAGGTGCACAAATGCGGGTATGAAACTGGTTTGATGCAGATTTCAATGACGGTCCGATCACTTTGACCCGAAGGATATCATCGGGCCGATGTTGCCGATCTACGCCGCCCCGCTTATAGTGTGAACGCCAGAGGTAGCATGCGGATTCTTCTTAATTGGTTGTTGAGCGCGCTGGCGGTCTGGGTGGTGTCGCGAGTCGTGCCGGGAATTCACGTCGCCGGTGCGGCTGCCGCGCTGATCGCCGCTCTAGTGATCGGCTTCGTAAATGCTACGCTCGGCCTTCTGCTTAAAATTGTCACCCTACCATTGACCATCCTGACTTTGGGGCTTTTCTGGCTCGTGATTAATGCCCTTATGCTCGAGGTGGCCTCGGCGTTCGTTCCGGGTTTCCGTGTGGATACTTTCGCTTCGGCTTTCTGGGGAGCGATCGTTTTAAGCCTGGTCAATATGCTGTTTCGCTGGCTCGCGGCAACCGGCCGCAAAGAAGAGCCACGCGTCTGATTGTCAATCATTTGTAGAGTGCGCGGCCCCTTTCCCGTTAAGGTACTATCGGCATATCCGACCGACGTCCGCTATTGACTCGGCTCACTCGCATTGAGCTACACTGAAATCAAGCAATTTCCCCAATCCTGAAATTCGCGTTGGAGCATCGGGAATGAACCACCTTCTTCTCTTGGTGTTTGTACAGCTCTCGCTCAGCTTCGGAGTTGCCGGCCTGCTCTGGCCGGAACGACTGGTTACCGTTTTCGACGTGCTGATGTATCCCTGGCCGGCGACGCACAAATTTGTGCGCACCAATGCGTGGGCAGCGATCCTGTTGTCATTGGTGATGTTCCTGGCGCTGTGGGCTGGTCTGCACGCCGCCTAGTCTGCTTGTTGTTTCCGGTGCCTGCGGAAAAGCCAATGGCTGATATCCGGATAGAATTCATCCACGATCCCACCCAAACTTCCGTATCCAATCGCAATCGCGCTGCGGCTCATAGTCAATCCGAAGCCCCGTTCGGTTCGAGGATAATAAACATTTGACAGCCCACCTGCGCTAAAGGCACCAAATATATTTGCCCAAGCAAAACTGCGTCCGCCTTTGTCGGTGTGGCACTCGACTTCCTGCAGCAGCGCATAACCGAGGCGCCGTTTGATGGAACCTTTTCCCAAGCGAAAGTAGCGCGGGTCTTCTTTCAGCAATGCCGGATAAAAATAATTAGTGAAGAAGCTACTGGAAACTTCATCCGCGAAGGTCGATCCGAAGCGTTTTCCGAATCCTGCCGCACCTTGACCATATTCCGGAAATTCGTCATTTGCCTGACTAATTCCAGCCTGAAGTCCGACCAAAGACAGTTCCACTGGATCAAACGCGGATTTGTAAAACAGCCGAAATTTGGCCTTCGCCGAGAGCGGCGGCGCATCTTGCCGGTTTGTAGTCCCAAAATTTGGGATTACTCCCAGCATGCGCTGTGACTGCTCCCGCTTCTCGACTTCCTGTTCGCCGGCTGATTTGGAACAAGGAGCCGGAGCGCGCTGAGGGGCTGACGGAGGGCTTTGCGCGTAAAGAGTTACGCTGCAGAACAGAGAAAGGATGATTGCTAGGCCACGGAAGCAGGTCATCAGAAGTCCGTATGGTTAAAATGTAAATGGTTTTGTGGCGCTTGGCACAAAACTGAAGTACAGGAAAAATTCCTTGATCGAGTTCCTCTAAAATAAAAACTTTTATGATGCTGGCATGAAGAACTTAGGCATTCTGCTCTCCGGCCGAGGATCGAATTTTGAAGCGATCGCGAAAAGCGTCGCTGCGGGAAAAATTCGCGATGCCAGAATCGCGATTGTAATCTCTAATCGCACCGAAGCCGGCGGGATTGCCAGGGCGCGAGAATTGGGACTCGAAACTCTGATTCTTCCCTCCAAAGGCAAGGCCCGCGAAGATCACGACCGTGAAGTGGTCAGCGCGCTGCAGCAACACAAAGTTGATCTCGTCTGCCTCGCCGGATACATGCGGCTGCTTTCACCCTGGTTTGTAAAGCAGTTTCCTCACAAGATTTTGAATATTCACCCGTCGCTGTTGCCGGCGTTTCCTGGTCTGGAAGCTCAGGAACAAGCGTTCGCATACGGAGTAAAAGTCGTGGGATGCACGGTGCACTTCGTGGATGAAGAACTCGATCACGGGCCAATCATCGTGCAGAAAGCGATTTCCGTGCTCGACACGGACGACGAAAAAACACTCGCTGGGCGCATTTTGGAGCAGGAACACCTCGCATACAGTGAGGCAATCGATGTCGTGCTGAACAGGAACTTCCGCGTGGTTGGACGAAAATTTCTGTTGAGCTGATGAATCTGAAATCTATCACTTCAAATCTGCAATAATCCTACGGATGCCAAATTTCGCGCCTGTCGACGAGCAATTAACCTACGTTAAGAAGGGATCCTCTGAAATTGTTAAGGAGGCTGAGCTTCGCGAGAAATTGGAAAAGTCTCGTGCATCAAGCAAGCCACTGCGAGTCAAGGCCGGCTTCGATCCCACTGCTCCCGATCTTCATCTGGGCCATACGGTTCTGCTGCGCAAGCTGAAACATTTCCAAGACCTCGGCCACACCGTCATCTTTCTGATCGGCGATTTTACCGGCATGATCGGGGACCCCACCGGCCGTTCGGCCACGCGCCCCGCATTGAGCGCGGAAGAATTGATGCGCAATGCCAAGACCTACATGGAACAGGTCTACAAAATTCTTTCGCCGCGCACCACCGAAGTCCGCTTCAACAACGAGTGGTTCGAAAAGATGAAGTCGGCGGATTGGATCAAGCTGGCGGCGAAGACCACGGTTTCGCAAATGCTCGAGCGTGAGGACTTTCACAAACGATTCCGGGAAGAGAAGCCGATCGCGTTGCACGAGCTGCTATACCCGCTGGCGCAAGGCTACGACTCAGTCATGCTGAAAGCTGATGTCGAACTCGGCGGCACCGATCAGAAATTCAATCTCCTGGTAGGTCGGGAACTGCAGCGTGCTTACGGGCAGGACTCACAGGTGGTGCTGACCATGCCGATTCTCGAAGGCCTCGACGGCGCGCAGAAAATGTCGAAGTCATACGGAAACGCGATCGGAATCAAAGAGCCGCCGCTTGAAATGTACGGCAAGCTGATGTCGATCTCAGACGCGATGATGTGGCGCTATTACGAGCTGCTGACTGACGTGCAGATGGACGAGATCGAGCAGATGAAACGTGAAGCCCATCCCATGCAGGCGAAGAAAGATTTGGCTGCGCGGATCGTCAAAGATTTTCACTCGGCGGAGGCAGCAACAAAGGCAGCGGAAGACTGGGCAAAACAGTTCCAGAAGAATGAGGTGCCGGAAGATGTGAAGGTCGCCCTTCTGAAATACAGCGAGGTCGCACCGGCAGGATTTGATGGCCTGGGTCAACATTCGGGAGCATCGGGTCAGGGTCTTTCTGGCGTGCTCAGACCTGATGACCCGCGACCTATAAAGCTCGACAAATTGCTGGCGCGATCCGGGCTCGCTGAATCAGTGAGTGACGGATCACGAAAGATTAGTCAGGGAGCGGTACGAATCAATGGCGAAGTAAAAACGGAGTTCGTGCTGAATCTCAAATTGCCGGCTGAGCTGACCATAAGAGTTGGACGATCGGTTCGCCGGGTTTCAATCGCCTGAAGCGCAGATCTCAACCCTGTCATCCTGAGCGAAGCAGCACGATTCGCTTGCGAATCGTTCTTCGGAGTCGAAGGACCCCATATCCGCTCGCACCAGCACCGACCATCAAGAGGCATTTTGACCACGAACCCGGAGTAGAATTCCCGGCATCGCCAATGCTTGGATTTGATTGCATGGGGTCCTTCGACTCAGTTAGATCATTCCCAAGCGAATGACCTAACTTTCGCTCAGGATGACAGGTTCTGGATGGGGGAGGATTCTTCGACTGCATTGGTCATCCGCTTCGCGAACTCCCAATTTCACTCGGGATGACACAATGAGCTAGATAATCCACAGCCCACATTTCTCCAGCAGCCCTGAAGCCTTTGGCACAGTTGACGCATCTTATTTTAGGCGCATATCATTCCCGTTTGACTTTGAGGCCTGCATGCGCCAGAGTAGTGGGCTCCAGTCTGGAACGAATCAATGGACAAAAAGAAGTTGGAAGCATTCAAAAAGCGGTTAGAGACACGACAGCAGGAGTTGCGACGCGCCGTCTCCCGCACTCAGCAGGATGGCCGCACCGCCGATGAGGACGTCGCCCAGGACATCGCCGACAAGGCGGCCAGTTCCTACAACAAAGAATTTTTGTTTCATCAGAGCAATAATGACCGCCAGTTGCTGATGCAGGTTGAGAACGCACTGGCGCGCATTCGTGAAGGCAATTTCGGCGAGTGCATCTCTTGCGGTGAAGAGATCAATGCCAAGAGGCTGGACGCCGTGCCCTGGACGCGGCACTGCATCGAATGCCAGGAAAAGCTCGAAAAAGGTATGCTGGAAGAAGCGTCGCGTTAATACCGGTTCTCTCACCGACTGGGCTGAATCGACTGCTACTCGCTCGGATGTTGTCCCTGAAACTCCGAGCAGCATGGCTTCTGTACCGGCTTGAATTCCATCAATTCAATGCGCGTGAAATCTGGATCGTAAAGATTCAGCTGCCACTTTCCGTCCCTGCCCATTTGCGCCTTGTCATCGCCATGCGGCTTCCAGCCATGTTTTTCCAGCTTGGCTTGGGCTTGCTTTATATCTTTTACGCCCAGAGAAATGTGGTTCATGACGCCGATGGTGTGCTGATCGGCATTGGGCTCCACGTTAAGCATGTACTCCAGCCAGTCGGTGCCGTCGGGAACCTGCATAGCGACCCAATCGTTTTTGCCGTTCTGCATTCCGCCTTGCCAGTACAGATGGAAGCCAAGGATGTCGCGATAGAAATGATCTTCAGCATCGCGGTCGTTAACGATGAAGCCGACGTGAATCATGTGGTGCGATACCGGGTCGCCGGTTATTTCAAGCAGTCCTGACTTTGGCTGAATGAATTCAATCCGGTGGCCTTCTGGATCGTTAACCGTGAAACTTGTGCTGCCATTTTTCAAATGACCAAGGGATTCGGGAACCTTGATTCCATGCGTGGCGAGATAGCGGCGAAGCCCATCGCAATTGTCGGTAGCAAACGCAACGTGGTCGAGCCGATTCGTGGATTTTGGATCAGGCGCAGGACTATACCCGACCCACTGGGTGCCCATCACAAAACGTTGGGTCTGACGGGTCTCGAGTGGGTACGTAGCGTCCAGCATGTCGCCCGTTCCGAGCCCCAAAACATCCATGTAGAAGTGCTTGTTCGCTCCCGGGGACGTCGTATAGAAAGCCACGTGGTCAATGCCCGTAATTCTCGGTCGGTTCTCGGCCGAATGCGCAAATCTGGTAGCGATGACGAGTACCGCGCAGCAAATGATTTTTCTCATTTAATCTCCGGATGGTGCAAAAGCTTTTACCCGCAGAGAACGCTGAGACTAACACCGAGACCGATGAGAAAAACGCTGAGATCATCAGACCGACCGGCACCCATCCAAGATTTTGTCTGCGCTCTCTGCGAACTCTGCGGTTTAAAGCTTTTTTGCCCTATGCTCAGACTTATCCCGCCAGAGCGGTTTCTTCTTTCGCCACAATTTTCCCGCGCTCGTCTTTCCCCATATAGCTCCACGGCACGACCGGATCGTGAGTAAACATCGTAAGCCAGTTTTCCGGAAGCGCCCGCGAATAGTATCGCTTGCGGCTCTCGATCGTCTCCAGCGGATAAAGATCGAATCCCATTACCCAATTCACTTCGACGTGGGCGCTGGTCGGAATCAGATCAGAAATGTAACACGCCGTCTTTCCGCTGCTCTGAATGATCACGGCCTGCATGTCGCGAGTGTGGCCAGGAAATGTTTCCACCGATATTCCCGGAACTATTTCGTGCGTTCCACGAAGCAATCGCATCTGGCCGCTCTCGACTAATGGATCGTAATTCTCATGGAGATAGCTGACGGTGTCGCGCTGTCCCTGATGGGCATGCTTCCACTCGCCTTCCTGCACGTAGTACTTGGCTTTGGGAAACGTAGGCTTGATCTTTCCGCCATCGCGAATGGTGTTCCATCCGCAATGATCGAAATGCAAATGGGTATTGATCACAATGTCGATGTCTTCAGGCGCCACACCCGCAGCGTTCAAATTCTCCAACAGTTTCGCCGGCTGACCATAAAGCGAAACCATCTTCTCGGAGAGCTTGTTGCCGATTCCGGTCTCGATAAGGATTTTTTTCTCGCCAGAGCGAACAAGGATTGAATTTAGACCGGTGGGCACGCGGTTCTTTTCATCGGAAGTCACTCGCTTCGACCAAAGCACCTTAGGCACAATGCCAAAAAATGCCCCGCCATCAAGGTGATAGGTTCCATCCGAGAGGGCGGTAAGCTCGAAATCGCCAATGTTTATATGCTGCATGTTTCACATTTTAGCTCTTAAGCTTCTAGCTCCTAACTTTTTGCTATTAGCCAACCACTCCTTTCAGGGCACCAACTGAACGCTGACATCTAAGACGCAAGAGCTTGGGGGTAAAAGCTAGAAGCTACGCGCTGGAAGCTAAAAGCTCTGAATCCGCATGTTAGAATTAGTGCATACACTTACCGATGTCGCCTGAAATTGTGCATTTAATCTCGTTGCAAGGCACGGACCGCGAAATCCAGCGGTTGAAGGCTGAAATCGCCGAACTCCCCCGGCGGGTAGCCGTAATCGAAGAAAAACTTGCAGGCACCAAAGCCGGACTCGAGAAAGCCCGCGCCACGGTGAAAGCTGACGACGCGGCGCGCCGGAAATACGAGAGCACGATCAACGACCTGCGTCAAAAAATCTCCAAGTATCGCGACCAATCGTTGGACGTAAAAACCAACGAACAATACAAAGCCCTGCTACACGAGATCCAGTTTGCCGAGCAGGAAATTGGCTCGAGTGAGGACAAGATTCTTGAGCTGATGGTGAACGCGGAGGCCCGCGATAAGCAGGTGAAAGCTGCCGAAGCCGAGATGAAGGAAGAAGCGGCCGAGATCGAAAAAGAAAAGGTCATCGCTCACGAGCGCACAGCGAAAGACGAAAAAGAGCTGGCTGAATGGACGGCGAAACGTGATGCCGCCCGCGCGGCGATCGATCCCGATCTGCTGCGGCACTATGATCGCGTGGCAAAATTCCGTGGCTCAGGATTGGCAGAGGTACTCAGCGAAAGATGCTCAGGCTGCCAAGTGGCTTTGCGGCCGCAAATGTACAACGAAGTTCGCAGCGGCAAGCTGCTGCAATGCGAATCGTGCCAGCGCATTCTGTTTTACGATCCTTCGAAGGAAGTTCCAGTCGAGCCCCAGAGCGAGCGCACCGGCAAGCGCCGCGCGCATCCCAAAATTGACGCTGGTTTGGCCTGGTACTACCGCAGCGAATATCTCGACATCGGAGAAGTTTTCCTGAGTTTTGTAAATTCGAGCGGTTCAGCTGCCCGGCGCATTTTTGACGCCGCCAGCGGTCGCAAGCTCGCTGACACGCTCATTCGCGAAGGCGGTTACCGCCAGGCCTTTCCCGAAGACTTGAACGACTCCATCCGACTCAACGGCCACTGGAGCGATGCTGAACAGGACGAATGGGCTGACGAACTGCCCAGTGCCGTGTTGGACGCTCTGCAAAGAGATTTGGATCTCGCCCGGGCCGAAGCCGCCAGCCGTCCTCACAAAGAAGCTGCTCACGCGCCCTCGACCGTTGCCAGCTAGCTCACGTCACAATCCATTCTTAATAGCTTCGCAACTCAGTCATCGCAGCTTTGCTGTTGGCCAGTTGCATCGCAACCTCCATGCCGTGACCGCCCCGCGTTAAGATTCAAAGGTGCCGATCGATCAAGACAATCTGCCTATTGTAAGCATTTCCCGCCGTGGTGCGGACCGGATTCGAGCCGGGCATGTTTGGATTTATCGCTCGGATATCGTGGACGCGAAGGATGTGCCGCGTGGTGCTTTAGTCATAGTTCAGGAGTTGTCGGACAAGCCATCCGTGAACAGGGCCGAAAAGAGTGCGCGACTCGCAAGGGCACGAGCATTGGGCTCGGCCTTCTACAGCTCAGCGTCTCAGATCGCGTTGCGAATGATTTCGCCTCATCGAGTCGAAAATCTCGACCAACTTTTACGCGAACGCATCCGCGCCGCCATGGCTTATCGCGAGCGGTTCGTCGAGAACACGAATGCTTATCGGGTGATCTTCAGCGAGGGCGATTTTCTGCCCGGGCTGATCGTCGATCGCTATAACGACCTTCTTACGGTGCAAATTCTCACGCAAGCGATGGATGTTGCTTGGATACGTGAGATCGCCATTTCTGAGCTCAAAGAACAACTGCAGCCGGCCGCGATTATTGAGAGGGTTGACGCTCGGGTGCGGTCGTTGGAGCAGCTTCCCGAAAGGCAGAGTGGATTGATTTTTTCTGCGGATGCCCCGACGGGCGAGACGCCCGTTCCCCCGCTTTCTTTAATACAAACCGAATTCCAGATGAACGGAGTGCGGTTTCGGTACGACGCCCTGGGCGGCCAGAAGACAGGCGGGTTTCTCGACCAGCGGGAAAACTATGCCGCAGCAGCGAAATATGCTCGCGGCGAGGCACTAGATGTCTTCTGTTATCAGGGGGGCTTCGCCCTTCACCTGGCCCGCAGTTGCGAAAAAGTGACGGGCGTCGACAGCTCCCGCCCGGCACTCGAGATCGCCGAAAGAAACGCCGCCCTGAATGGCAAGGATCTCGAGTGGATCGAAGCCAATGCCTTCGATTATTTGCGTGACTACTCGGATCGGGGTAAAAAGTACGACTGCATCGTGCTTGATCCGCCTGCATTTGCGAAATCCAAACGGGACCTGGAAATCGCTCTGCGCGGCTACAAGGAGCTGAACCTGCGTGCGTTGAAGATGCTGCGCCCGGGGGGAATTCTGGTCAGCTGCTCCTGCTCTTATCACGTCAGCCCGACTGATCTGCTGGATACCATTGCCGGAGCAGCTCGGGATAGTCACAGAATTCTGCGCCTTCTGGAAAACCGCGGCGCGTCGCCAGACCATCCCACTGTAGTAGGAATTCCGGAAAGCGCGTACCTGAAATGCATGATTATGCTTGTAAGTTAAAGAAAAACAAGCTTATTTATGTATTGACAATAACACACTCACATTTTATTATCTCGTTGTGCTAAGGCATTAAGCCAAGCACAATGTAGGGCCTTCAACGATCAGATTTTCAGAATTCTGCTATAGGAGGATTTGTTATGACAGTTCTTACTCGCTGGGACCCATTTCGCGAATACAACACCTTGCAAGAGCGCATGGGCCGCTTGTTCCGTGACTCATATGGTGATGGTCGCGAGGAAGCATTGACCACCTCGACGTTTGCCCCGCCGGTAGACGTTTACGAAGACGAGCACAACATCACATTGAAGATCGAAGTACCGGGAATTGACGAAAAGGACATTGACGTCCAGATAGAGAACAATACGCTTACGGTTCACGGTGAGCGCAAGTTCGAGAAGGAAGAGAAGGAAGAGAACTATCGCCGGGTGGAACGGCAATATGGCAACTTCACCCGCTCATTTACCCTGCCGAACACGGTTGATGCAGAGCACGTTCAGGCGCACTATGACAAAGGGATCCTGAAGATCCAGCTTGCCAAGAAAGCCGAAGCCAAACCCAAGCAGATCAAGGTGAACGTCGGCAGCACCGGCAGCAAGTCCCTCGAAGGCAAGGAAGTAAAGAGCACGAGCCGCGCGGCGTAATTGCTACTAAAAAAAAGGAGCGTCACCATTTTCGCTCCGGGATAATCAAAGAAGGGAGGCGGTTGTAACGATGACGCCTCCCTTAGTTTTTGGAATGTGGTAATTGAGTTTCCGTAACTGAAATCCAGCTGTGAGCTGTGAGCTTCGGCTTTTTTCTAAAATTACCAAATCACGCAATCACTAACTCGAGGTTTATATGGCGATTCGATGGGACAAATTCACCGTAAAAGCACAAGAAGCAGTTCAACGCGCAAATGAACTCGCCTCTGAGCACGGCAATCCTGAAGTGTTGCCGTTGCACCTGCTGACGGCTCTGCTCGAAGACAAAGAAGGCATTGTGCCGCCGATCATGGAAAAGATCGGCATCGGGCCCCAGTCTGTTCTGAGCGATCTTTATCAGGAAATGGAGCGGCAGCCGAAGATTTCAGGCGCTGCCGCCCAGGCGACTTTGTCGCAGGCTGCGAACCAGTTGCTCGACCGCGCTTTCAAAGAGGCTGACACATTTAAAGATGAATACGTTTCCACCGAGCACCTGCTTCTGGCGGCCACGCAACTCAAGGGCGATGCGGCACAGGAAATTCTGGCGCGTCACGGCGCCACGCATGACGCCATCCTGCAAGCTCTTACTTCTGTTCGTGGATCGCAGCGCATCACCGATCAAAATCCCGAGGGTAAGTATCAGGCCTTAGAGCGTTATTCCAAAGACCTGATCGAGCTGGCCCGGCGGGGGAAACTCGATCCCGTGATCGGCCGCGATGAAGAAGTTCGCCGCGTGGTGCAAGTGCTTTCGCGGCGCACAAAGAATAATCCCGTGCTGATTGGCGAACCGGGCGTGGGCAAAACGGCAATCGTCGAGGGGCTGGCGCAGCGCATCATCTCCGGCGATGTGCCGGAAATTCTGAAGAATAAGCGCGTCGTCGCCCTTGATCTGGGTTCCATGCTCGCGGGCGCGAAATATCGCGGTGAATTTGAAGATCGTTTGAAGGCGGTGCTGAAAGAGATTGAAGACTCGCACGGTCAGGTCATTCTTTTTATTGACGAACTGCACACTCTCGTCGGCGCTGGGGCAGCCGAAGGCGCGATCGATGCCGCCAATATGCTCAAGCCGGCATTAGCTCGGGGAGAACTGCGGGCCATTGGCGCCACCACGCTCAATGAATATCGCAAGCACATTGAAAAAGATGCCGCGCTCGAACGCCGCTTCCAGGTTGTTTATGTTGGTGAGCCGAATGTCGAGGACACGATTGCGATCCTGCGCGGTTTGAAAGAAAAGTACGAAGTTCATCACGGCGTTCGCATCAAGGACTCGGCGATTGTCGCCGCTGCGACGCTTTCGCATCGCTACATCTCCGACCGCTTTCTGCCCGACAAGGCCATCGATTTGATCGACGAGGCCGCGGCTTCGCTGCGTATCCAGATCGATTCCATGCCTACCGAGATCGATCAGCTTCAGCGACGCATCACTCAACTAGAAATAGAAAAGCAGGCACTAAAGAAAGAAGAAGACCCGAATTCCAAAGAGCGTCTCGCAGTCATCGATAAAGAGCTTGCGGGGATCAGGGAAAATTCTGATGCCCTTAAGGCCCGCTGGAAACAGGAGAAGGACTTAATTGCTCGCCAGCGGCAATTGAAGGAAAAGATCGAGCAACTGCGCATCGATGAGCAAGCAGCGGAACGAAAAGGAGACCTGCAGCGCGTCGCTGAAATTCGCTACAGCTTGATGCGTCAGGCGGAAGAGGATCTGGCTAAGGTCACC
>JBOGLH010000182.1:0-23150 GCA_050746025.1 Terriglobales bacterium
TTGGCAGCGGACCGGCTGGATATACGGCCGCCATCCGCGCTGGACAATACGGCCTGAAGACCGCCATCATCGAGAAAGATCCCTATCTGGGAGGCACATGCCTGCATGTGGGTTGCATTCCGACTAAGGCGCTGCTATTCAACGCCGAGCTTTGGGACCACCTGAAGGACGCTAAGGAATTTGGAATTGAAGGCGTCGCCTCGCGCAAGCTGAATTGGAGTGCGATGCAGGACCGCAAGACCAAAATCGTCGACAAACACGCCAAAGGCCTGCAATTTCTCATGCGCAAGAACAAGGTAGAAACGGTGAAGGGCTTCGGCAAGCTGACCGGGCCGGCGCAGAACGGCGTTCACACCATCGAACTGAAGGGCGGCGCCAAGACCTCGCAGCTGAAAACAAGAAATGTGATTCTGGCTATGGGATCAGAGGCACGCATGATTCCCGGCCTGGAGCCGAACGACCGCATCCTTACAAATATTGAAATTCTAAATATGGCCTCGGTTCCGCAGTCGCTGGTCGTGGTCGGCTCGGGAGCAGTGGGGGTTGAATTTGCTTCGATTTTCAAGTCGTTCGATTGCGATGTGACGATCCTCGAAATGCTGCCGCGCATGGTGCCACTGGAAGATGAAGAGGTATCGAAAGAGCTTGCCCGTGTCTACCGTAAAAAAGGAATCAACTTTCATGCCGGCGCAAAGGTGGAGAAAGTCGAGAAGACGAAAGCCGGGGTTTCGGTTACTTTCTCCGTCGATGGAAAGCAGCAGAAGCTCGAAGCCGAGAAAATTCTGATCGCCATTGGCCGGAAACCCTACACCGACGGAGTGGGGCTGGAAAAGACGAAGATCCAAATGGATCGCGGGTTTGTAAAGACCAACGAATGGATGGAAACTACCGAGCCCGGCATTTACGCGATCGGCGACATCGTGCTCGGCAGGCCGCAGCTGGCGCACGTGGGAGCGATGGAAGGCATTGTTGCAGTTTCAAAAATCGCAAAAAAAGAAGACCGGCCGATTGATTTGATGAAAATTCCCAACGTCACCTATTGCCATCCGGAAATAGGCAGCGTTGGCCTGACCGAAGCTAAGGCGCGCGAGGTGGGACACGACGTAAAAGTCGGCAAGTTTCCCTTTACGGCCAATTCGCGGGCGTCGATCGTGGGGGAGCACGAAGGCTTTATCAAAATCGTCTCGGATGCGAAGTACGGCGAAATTCTCGGCGTGCATATAATCGGACCGCTGGCAACGGAGTTGATCGCTGAGGCTGTTACCGCTATGGAACTCGAAGCCACCGTCGAAGATTTAATGTGGACGATCCACGCGCATCCCACACTGGCCGAGGCCATGCTGGATGCGTCGAACAGTGTGTACGGCCTGGCGATAAATATGTAGAAATTTGTTAATTGAGTAATTTTGTAATTGCGTAATTTCTCAAAGTACATCGGCCCAATTATGCGATACAAAATTGCTCGATTACAGGACCGTATGATTTCCGTTCTCCAACTCGGCAATATTGATTACGGGACTGGTCTGCGTCTGCAGGAAAAGCTGATCGGATTGCGCAAAGATGGCCGCATCAGCGATGCTCTTCTTCTGCTAGAACACGCTCCCGTCATCACCCTCGGCCGCAACGCCAAATCTTCCAACGTTCTAGCGTCGCCCGAACTGCTTGCCCAGCGCGGGGTTGAGGTCTTCGAGTGCAATCGTGGAGGCGACGTAACTTTTCACGGACCGGGGCAGCTGGTGGCTTATCCGATTTTTGATTTGCGCGGCTTTCCGACCGAAAGCGCCAGCCGCAAAACTTTGGGCGTGATCGATTATGTTCGGCGACTAGAAGAAGTCATTATTCGTACCTGCGCGGATTTTGGAATTCCGACGAAGCGGATTCCTGGATTGACCGGGGTGTGGACGCGATCCGATGATGTAGTGGAATTTGCTGAGTCTTCGACTCAGCCGGACGGGCGAGGGTGCCCGTCCCCACATGATCCGGAGATCCCACACGGTTCGAAGTTGCGCAATCAGCCAGAAGCTAAGATTGCCGCCCTCGGAGTTCACATCTCGCGCGGGGTCACCTCCCATGGAGTCGCTTTGAACGTGAACACCGATCTGAACTTCTTCAATCTGATCGTCCCGTGCGGAATTACTGCGAAGCCGGTTACGTCGATGGAGAAAGAACTCGGCCGCCCGGTTCCACTCCAAGATGTGGCTCACTCGTTGAGCCGAAACTTCGGTACCGTATTTCACAGTCAGATCTTATGGCTCGACAACCTTGATGCTCTGCTGGGAAACAATTTGGGCGTGCCCATGCAGCCGCCGGAGAATCTTCGCAAGCTTCACGGAGACGAAGGCCCGATCCGCGCCTAGCTAAAACCAGGTGCGCTGCTTGTATTGCCGATATTCATCTCCGAATTTTTCTTCCAGCACCTTTGATTCCTTGCGCGCACGAACGATCTGTAGGGGTGTCACGATCGCGAGCACAAGAAGAAGCAGTGGTCTATGTATAGCTATGAAAAAACCCGCAATCATAATCTCGCCGAAAAAATAAATCGGATTACGGATTTTTGAATACAGCCCATGAGTGACGAGCTGGCGAGCTTGTGGCACAACCGAAAATGATCCACCCAGTTGAAAGCGCGCCACAAACAACAGGACCAGCGCCGGAGCCGCAATTGCTAGCCCGACCCAGTGCGCCGCGTTCCATGGCTTAAAGCCGAAAAACATCAGGCTCAGAATGAGCACACCTATGCAGAGTTGCACCACGAGAAATGGCAAGAGCCTGGGCTTGGCCACGGCGATATTGTAACGGCACATCGTGAAGGCCGTGGTTTTGCCTGCGGTGAAGCCAAAGGAGTACGATTATTTCTTTGCAGCTTCCTTTCAGCTCATGAAGAAGAAACCGACGAAAATTATTGGCGAGGCGAAACCAGGCGCGAACTCACGCAATGGTTCGAAGAGCAACGGCGCGAAACGCTCGGTTGCTCTGCCACAGCAGCGCACGTTCGAAATTCCCGATCACCGGCTGGAGAAGCCGGCCTTCACGGTCCGACAAACAAACAATGGCACCGAGTGTTGCTATGAAATATCCGGCGATCTGAGCGCGCCCGCGCCGCCGATCCGCGATTCCAAATACCTCAATAAGCAGCAATGCATAGAAATTTACCGCTGGATGGTTCTCAACCGCCGCATGGAGCAGGCGCTCGAGAATCTCTACAAGCAGGGCAAAGTAGTCGGCGGAGTTTATTTCGGGCTTGGTCAGGAGGCATGTTCCTGCGCCTCAGCCTACGCGCTTCAAAAAGACGATTGGCTGGCACCGATGATTCGCAATCAGGGGGCGCTTCTGGTCCGAGGCTTCGAAGCTCGCGACATGATGATGCAGTACATGGCCAAGGCCGATTCGCCTACCAAGGGCCGCGATGGCACTTCGCACTTCGGCGATATTTATGAGCGCAATGTGGTCTCGCCCATCTCGATGCTTGGCGACCTGATTCCAGTAATGGCCGGGGTTGCGCTCGGCGCGCGCCTGCAGGGAAAGAATGTTGCGGTCATGACTTATATCGGCGACGGCGGTCAATCGACCGGTGTGACTTATGAAGGCATTAACCTCGCAGCCGTGCAGAAACTCGGGCTGGTGCTATTGGTTGAAAGCAATTTGTGGGCATATTCCACGCCATCTGAAATGCAGTATTGCGTAAAAGATCTCGCCGAACGCGCCATCGGATATGGCATTCCGGGCGTCATTATCGACGGCACTGATCCTGGCCAGGTTTATGATGCGGCCTACGAAGCAACCGAAAGAGCCCATCGCGGCGAAGGTCCTACGTTGATCGAAGCCAAGATGATGCGCATGAAGGGCCATGCCATTCACGATGCCGCCGACTATGTTCCCAAGCCAATGTTCGAATACTGGCGGAGGCGCGACCCGATCGCGCGTTTTGAAAATTATTTGGTCAATGTGAAAAAGTGGCTTTCGCCGCAGGAACATCAAAAGCTCACAGCCGACGTAGAAAAATATCTCGAGCAGGAGCGCGAGATCGCGGTCAATTCGCCCATGCCACCACCCGAAACGGCAGCCGGCGGTGTGTATTGCGATGACGGCTGCCACCAGATAAAACCCAAGTACGCGGCACCGAAAAGGTATGCTGGCACAGACCCAAGTTCGGGGCGCAAGAAGAAAGAGTCATCCCTGCACTTCAAATAAGAACCAGGACTTGCGTCGCCAAATCTATGGCCATCCTGTTGTATTGCGTCGCAAAGGATGACGCGCCAGACACCGAGTTGCTGACCGGAGTTGCTGGCGATCCCGTCGTCCGGATTGAACTCGCGGATCTCGCGATGTTCACTTCGAGCAACGCTGAGAAGTCTAACTGGCTGCGTCCTCAGTTGCAGAGCTCGGCACTCGAATTCCACCGCGTGCTTAGTAAGGTATTCAATTCAATTGCTATCGTTCCCTTTCGCTTCCCTACCATCTTCGACGATGAAGAACAATTGTCCGAGCGCATGCGGGAACGAGCCAGCGAATATGCGGCATTACTCGACAAGTTTCGCGAATTGGCGCAGATGGAAATCCGAATCACGAATCCGGATCTTAAGAATCCCGCTGAGTCTGGTGCGCAATATCTGAAACTTCGGCAAACCTCGAGCTCTATGATCGACAAGTTCACGGCGGAACTGCGCGCGACTCTGTCGAAAATGTCACAAGATTGGCGCCAACGGCCGTCCAAAGATGGGATCCGCACATTCGTCCTCATCCATCGAAACCACGTAGGTGATTTCCGCAATATCATGCGCGATACGCCGGTTCCACGCGAACTAACCGTGCGCGTCAGCGGTCCTTGGCCGGTGAGCGAGTTTATAGAAGCGAGCTGATGTGCCAGAATTGATGGCGTCGACATGAGCCTTCCGCAAGATAAGCAGGCGATCCCGCAGTCGCGCCTCGATTGCACCCCCGAGAATATTGATCAGGGGCTGGCGAAACTGGTGCTCAGCCTGATCGAACTTTTGCGGCAACTGCTGGAGCGCCAGGCGATCCGGCGCATGGAAGGCGGATCACTCTCCGATGAACAGATCGAGAGCATGGGGTCATCCTTGATGAAGCTGGAAAGCAAAATCCGAGAGATGGCGGAGCAATTCGGTCTGACTCTCGCCGACCTGAACCTGGATCTCGGGCCTCTGGGGCACCTTTTGGACAGCTCGACCACGCCTCCATCAGATAAGCCGTCGCGTTCTTAAAATTTCTTAGCTGTATAGGTATCGTCGGTACTGGCTGAACTAGTCACCCATAATCAACTCTCGGGATCACGGTAGTTCTGGTGCAGCGCGGAAGGGAAACTTCCGGCCAAGTGCGGCACATAGCGGCGCGTTTCGCGATTATAGTGGGCGCATGCGAAAGCCACAGGTTACCCTGCGCTACTCCACGTTTAGTGCGCAAGCACAAAATTCACCGTGACCTCAGTCTCGACCTCGATCGGCTCATGGTTGAGATAGTAAGGGCGGTATCGCCACTGGCGAACGGCAGCTAACGCGGCCTGTGCCAATAACGTTTGACCACTCTCAGCTTCTGCGTGGGTTATAACCCCGTCGCGGCTGATGATCGCCTTCACAATCACGCTTCCCTCAATATGAAGCTGCTTGGCAATCGCTGGATACTGAGGTTCGACTTTGTGAATCAGATTTCCTTCCATCATCACGGAGGTGCGCCGGTGTGGCTGGACTGCGAACGTGGGTAGCGGCCGAGCATAATCACTCGTGAGCAATTGGTCTATACCGGGCTGATAACGATCTCCGACTATGCCGATGCTTGGCAGTTGCGTCGGCCCCGGGTCGCTCGTGTTGCGAGCGGTTCGCTGGAAAAGAAAAGTGTGATTATTAACGACGATAGGTTGAATGGTTGGGCCGCCGACATGGCCAAAGTTTCTCTGCGGCCGCGCTGGCGCTTCGAACGTCGCGACCTTGGGAAGCAGCGTCCGCACTATCGGTGGCAACGCATCAACGTGAAATAACGGATACACCAGCGCAGCTCCAACCAGCGCCGCCTGCAAACTAAAGGAAGCCATCGCCGTCCAGCGACGTACCGGACTTCCTTGCGATACCGCGAAATCGGAAAACACGGAGTCTTCTCCCATGAACGAATTCGCAACAACAGTTGCTGGGAGTAAAGACACCGGAAAAGGCAGCGTCAGGCGCGCGCAAAGGCATACACCCAAAAAATAAAGACCGCGATCTCTCGCGGTCTTGCGGAACTAAAACTATGTAGTTGGTGTCGCGCTATTTCGGCGGTGCCGTGCTCGGGGACTTGGGAGGGGTTGAGCCGGGTGTCTTAGTCGCCGGGGCTCTGGTGCCGGTGCCCAAACCGCTCGTGCCAGCCGGCCGTGAAGTAGAACCGCTGGCTTTCGGCGGAGCTGCTACTCCAGATTGCACGTTGTAAGCCTCCACGATCGGCTTGGTAATATCAACCGACGGCGCCGCCCAAACTACTTGACCTTGCGGCCACGGATTCGAAGTATCCATAATTACGCCCAGTCCGTTTTCGTTGGCGTACTTCAGAATGATGGGCGCCATTTTTTGCAGGATACGCTGTCCAATTTCATTCTGCTGGTTTTGAAAATCTTCGCGTGCGTCTTGGGCTTCACGGTCCAGCGACTTTTGTTTGGTTTCAATTTCGCGTTGCAGATCGGCCTTCGACTGATCGTTCAAGCTGGCGCCTTGGGTGTTCAACTTCTTTTTCAGCGCGTCGATCTCGTCGTTCTTGCCTTTCAGTTCGGTGCTCTTAGGCTCGAATTTTTTCTGCAGCGCATCCATGTCGCGCTGGCCTTCGTTGCTGGCAAAGATGGCGCCTTCAATGTTGATGGCGGCAATCTTTGATCCCCCGCCACTCATGGCCACTGGAGGATCGTTGGCGGTGCCAGGCGCGGCGGGCAAGGCGGACGTAGAAGACCCGCCAGCGGCCTGGGCCATTGCCATCGCCGACGTCAAAACCACCGCGGCTGCGAGAGAATACATAAACTTAAGTTTCATGGGATTTACTCTGACTCCTTGGGTCCTGCGTTTTTGCAACTCAATCTTTCTGAATTTTTCAAAATGAATTTATCGGAAACGCACTTGCGCCACACTCACGTTTCCAGCCAACAGTAAGGCTCGCCGATCTTCAAGTTTTTCAGCTCGGATATTGGGCTCGCATCCAAATTGCTTGCGCTCTTTTGCCGCGCATGACCGGCTGCTCTGGTGTGGATGCCCTATTATAGAAACACTCAATCCCCAGCGTCAAACCTGCAAATTGTAAAACTTAGAACGTCGTGCCCACGGTAAATCTAAAGGTTTTTCTCGGTTCCCGCAGCTGATAACGCGTTGCGAAAGTATTCCGCGACAGCAAGTACGTGTATTGTCCGGCATCAGTGTTGGGGAACATGCTGCGACGCACCTGCGATGGAGATTGTGCCACCTCATCCAAACGAACCGGATTGTAGGCCCAATAGATCCGGAAGGGCGCATTCACAACCGGCAGGAAAACCTGCAGTTCAAGTCCGGTGGACATCCTTGGCTTCCAGTTAGCGCTGCCCAGCACCGCCAGGTTTTGATTAAACCCTTTCCCCCCATTGAGCTGAGCAAATGTTTGCGAACCCACGCAGTTGAGCGTAACTGGGTCTTCTGCCGGGCAACCAAACTGGGTTTGGTTCAGGGTAGCAAACTGAGTGTTGTTAATGCGCAATTGCGATTGGCGGAGGATCGGATCTATGCCGAAGTCGACAAATGGCGCAATCGCGACCGGGCCTGCTATGGTGACTCGGTATTCAGCATTGGTCACCACGCTCAAATCGCCGCCAGGGAAGGTGATCTGTTGAAAGGGAACCTGAATCGTATAAGGCCCGCGAGCCAGGTTGCCCGGGTCCTTAGGAACAATCGACCCATCCGGATTTCTTAAACTAACCGTCGTGGCTGTGGGGATAAACGCCACTGGCGAAACCGAACGGATATCGAAGCCCCGCAAATCGTTTTCTCCCCCCATGTAGAAGCGCTGAAATGGAGGCGCGACCAGGCCGCCAAATCCACTCATGTAAGAAGCCTGCGCGTGCAGGCCAATGGCGTTGTGCCGCTTCTGCACCGGAATGTAGTGCTTCCATTCCGCGATAGGACGAATGCTTCGCACTGTTCCACCAAGTCCAGAAAACTCCGCCCCCAGGAAGTATTCCGTGCCCGAATGTGGGTAAAGCGCGGCGTCTAAGCCGTTCTTTGAGTAGTTCAGCAGCAGCTTACTGGTGATAATGCCATTTAATGCATTGGGCCCGCTGAGCCCGCTGAAGTCTAGGAAGCTGAAGAGCTGTTTGGAAGCAGTGGTGGTTGCCACCAGTGAAGAAACATCAAACGAGTATGTAGCGCCGATGCGCTTGAACGAGTGATGCAGGGGATGGGATGCGGTCAGGGTGAATCCCTGACTCGATTGGGTATAGTTTTGCAAACTCTGCAGTTCGGCCTGCGAAAGAGCCAGCGATTGTCCAGTCAGCAGCGCGGTTTGCCGAGCCTGATCGTAGATTAGTTTTTGACCATACACAGTAAAGCCAACTGTTACCTGGCGATCCAGGAAGTAAGGCTCGGTAAAGCCAAACATGATATTTCGCTGCAGAGTGCCGATGTTCGCCTGGACAGAGAGGGTTTCGCCCAGCCCTAGGAAGTTGTTGGTGCTATAGCTCAAGCCCACGAACGAGCCGGCTAAACCGCTTACGCCGCCGGAAAGGCCAATCTGGTTTTTTCCTCTTTCATGGACTTTCAAGGTCAGATCGACAAGGCCATCTTTCTCGTCGAGGTGCCGCTCGGTCACATTGGGGTCATCGGGCTTGAGCTGCTCAAAAAATCCCAGCTGGTTGAGCCGCTGCAAGCTCAACTTCCAATATTGCTCGTTGTAAACCTGACCTTCTTCGAGAACCAGTTCGCGGCGTATTACTTTATCGCGAGTCGTGGTGTTGCCCTGGAATTCAATGCGGCGTACGGAAAATTGTTTACCTTCATCTACGTCGATATCGAAGTAAACCAGCTTTTTGTCTTCGTCGATACGGGGCGTCGGAACTGACGTGAAGTTGATATAACCCTGGGTGCCGTAGGCGTTCTTGAGATTTTCCAGTCCTTTGGCGATCTTTTCGCGGTTGAAGACGTCACCGTCCTTGATGGCGAAGAGTGATCGCAGAGCTGCAGTGTTGGTAATTGCTTTGTTTCCCTTGAAAGTGATGCCGCCTAGTTTATAACGCTCGCCTTCGTCGATCGGAATGGTAATGTCCATCGCCTTACCCGGGCCTGGGCGGATGAGGAAGACGTGGAAGCCGGGGTGGCCGGTATCACGAATCTTGGTTTGCGGATCGCCGACGTTGCCTTTGAAAAAGCCGCGGTTTTGCAGGGCTTCACGCACCAGCTCCATATCGTCGTCGAGCTTGGTGGCGTCGTAAGTCTTGGCAAATAGATTCTCCAGGAAGATAGAGTGCGGCACGCCGATCGGTCTCAGGAAATGCATGGCTTGTCGCAACTCGCGGCTCTTGACATTCTTATTGCCGACAAATTTAATACGGCCAACTTTCACCTTCGGCCCTTCGCGAACGACAAATGTCAGTCCTACGGAGGCCGGCGGTACCGGTCTCACTTCGGTGCGAATAGTGGCGAATTGGTGGCCGTGCTCGGCTTCCAGATTTCTGATTACAACTTCGGCCTTCTTGACTTTGGTCGGATCGTACTGCGACTCGGGCGAGAGAGTGACTTTGTCCTGTTTGAATCGATCGAGGATGTCGCTTTTGGAGATCGCATTGATTCCGAGATAGTTAATTTCCCGAACTCGCGGCTTCTCTTTCACGTAGATATGCAGGATCCAGCCTTTGGGTGTGGCTTCGCGCTCGAAGCGAATATCCTCAAAATAGCCGGTGTTCCACAGAGAGTTAAAGTCACGCTCAATCGCCGCCTGGTCGTAAACGTCTCCCGGGCGCGTGAAAATGTGGGCGCGGACGGTTTCCGCAGGGACGTTACGGTTTCCGTGGACCTCTATGGCACTGACGACGTCTGGCTGCTGTTGGCCAAACAGCATAGGCGTCAACGCACAAATAAGGAAGGCTAACCGGATTTGACCAGAAAGGAATTTCAAGTAAATCTTTCGGAATGAAAAACATGCATGTCCGGACACAGCTTCTTCCGGACGCCGCAAGCCACTCCTCCCCGAAGTCGCAGGGCTATCCTGATGAATGCGAAAAATCGGCACTTACCTCAAATCACTGGAGTTGATGGAAAACCGCAATTATACGGTAGAGCGGTGGAGAGCGTCCAAGATCAGCCCGTTCGTCTTATCTCAGTCTAAACCGTTTCGACTTTGAGGAACGCCGGGTGAACCTCGAAAAAGCTCCACCTCAACCAAGACGGAATAAAACACGGCAGAGTTGCCCAAGTCGGTGAGTTTTTCCGAGGTCAGCACATTTATATTCAGATTACCGGGTGTAAGTTTTGCCCAGTTCAGTTTTGTGGCAACCACTCCGGTGGAAACCTTGCCATCGACCCGGGCTTTTAACTGAATTTCTCCGCGGCTGTTGAAAACGCGCACTGTGTCTCCGTCGCTGATGCCACGGCTATCCGCATCCTTCTGGCTGATTTCCAGCAATCCCATTTCTTCCATCGACTGCACGCTGGGCAGATTCGAAAACGTAGAGTTGAGGAAGTTGTCTGCTTTGCGGGCCAGCAGCTCAAGAGGAAATGCCTTTGCCCCCGCCGCGTGCCTTGACTCCACCGGCGGAACAAAAGCCGCGACCGGATCGAACCCCTGATCTTTAAGACGTTCGTTATAAAGTTCGGCTTTGCCGCTGGGCGTTCTGAAATTTCCGTGTGCCCAAGGCAAGAACGGCTGGGGTACAGCGCCGTTGCCTTCAAAATTAAGACGAATGTGTCCTTCTTTCTCGAGTCGCTGCCGGGTCAGTCCTTTCAGCCAGGGATTGTCAGCGTTCAGCGCCTGGTCGATCACGTCATCGACCGAATCGCGGAAGCATTCGTCCTCAAATCCCATGCGTTCAGCCAATGCGCGAAACAGCTCAACATTAGACCGGCACTCGCCCAGCGGTTCAATGGCCTGATTTGAAATCTGCAGATAATAGTGGCCGTACGCAGTCTGCAAGTCTTTGTGCTCAAAAAAGGTGGTCGCCGGAAGGACGATGTCTGCATAGTCGGTGGTGTCATTAAAAAACTGTTCGTGTACCACGGTGAACAGGTCGGGGCGGAGCAGGCCGCGGATAACCGCATTTCGGTTCGGGCATGTCGCAGCCGGATTGGAGTTGTAAACCAACAGTGCCTTCACCGGCGGATCGCTGGTTTCATTCAGTTGCTTGCCTAACTCCGCCATGTTTAAAGTTCGCGCCGGACGTCCGAGCGCCTTCTCCATCAGCTCCGGACGCTCCAAAGCTTCCTCATTCATCTTGTAAGCGCCGCTGGTCGAGAGCTGAAAGCCGCCGCCGATCTCTTTCCACGAACCGGTCACGATCGGCAACATCGAAATCGTCCGTGCCGCCGTGCCTCCGTTCTCGGAGCGCTGCACGCCATAATTCATGCGGATGACCGCGGGGCGCTCAGTGGCATAGTCGAGCGCCAGTTTCTCAATGTCAGACGCTGCAACCCCCGTCCATTGCGCCACTCGGTCGGGCGGGTACTCCTGCACTTTCGCCCGCAGTTCCTCGAAACCGAGCGTATAACGCGCCACATAATCGGCATCGTGCAGGTTGCGATTGATGATTATGTGCATCATCCCCAGCGCCAGGGCGACGTCGGTGCCGGGATTGATGGGCAAATGCCAGTCCGCGCAAGCCGCAGTGCGCGTGCGGTAGGGGTCGATCACAACCAGCTTTGCGCCATCGCGGCGCGCCTCTTCAATGAAGGGCCACAGATGCACGTTAGTGGCATGAATGTTCGCGGCCCACGCGATGATGTATTTGGAGTGTCGGAATTGCTCGGGATCAGTGCCCATATTTACGCCGTAAACGGATTTCACTCCAGCGGCGCCGGCCTCGGAACAAATGTTTCGGTGCAGCTGCGACGCGCCCAGCCGGTGAAAGAACCGGCGGTCCATGGAAGCGTATCCCAGCTTGCCCAGTGTGCCTGCGAAAGAAAAAGGAAGAATCGCTTCGCTGCCAAATTCAGCGGCGATGCTCTTCAGCCGTTTGGCGATTTCATCGAGCGCTTCGTCCCAGGAGATGCGTTCAAACGCTTGCAGTGATCTTGGGGGGACGGGCGTCCCCGCCCGTCCAGCTCGTGTGGCGCAGACATTCTCGTCCGCGACTACACCGGCAGCGCCCTTTGCCGCAACCCGCCGCAAAGCGTACAACACCCGCTCTGGCGAATACACCCGGTCCAGATATTTGGTGACCTTCGCGCACAAAAATCCACGCGTCACCGGGTGAGCGGGATCGCCCTGGATCTTGGTCGCGCGCCCATCTTCGACGGTGATCAAGACCCCGCAAGCATCCGGGCAATCGTGCGAGCACGCGGCATGGACTACCTGCTTCATCAGTCCCGATTATATTGCCCCTTGGGAGCTTGAGTTGTAATGATTAAGACTGTTGGAAGGCTGATCCTCTTCGCGTATGGTTGACACTTCAGGGCGCCCCGGCTTTATACGAATCATGAGCTTGCTTCCTTCTCTGAATTTTGCCGCGTACCGCATGAGCGAGTCACTTAACAAGAATGGCTCTTCGTGGAGCCCGGCATATAACTCGCCATTCACACGATACTCATATGGGATTTCTGCCGTCGGGCACCCCCAGGCCGCTGACGTGGTGATCGGCTCGGCTGTAACGGTCGCTTCACTCTGCGACCAGCGCTGACTTCCGTAGAACCTCATCAACGAACTAGACTCTTGAAGAAATAGACAAGGTACAAATCCGCGAAGAAACCGCCCAATGAGCACCTCGATAAGATCTCGATCGTACCGGACCGCGGCGAGTACTCCTGACAATCTAACCACTTGTCATTCTGACAAAACTCTTACTGTGAGGAATCTTCCACGCACGCATCAGGGCAATCGTGCGGGCATGCGGCATGGACTACCTGCTTCATAAGCTGTGATTATATTGGAGAGCTGACGCTGGTCGAAGATCTTGCCTAGGTGAGGACGGCCGGCTGCCTCGGAGCAACGCTCAGCAACCATCAATCTCCGATCCACACGCGGCGGTTCTGCCTTCGGCGCGCATTTCGATCTGCAAGGGAAATTGCAGGCAAATATCTTGAGCAACTCAGGCAACGATAACCAGCACTGCGGAATCCCAAAGCTCGGCGAAGTATCCGGCACCGTCTGCTCTTAGCTAACATCTTCCATGCGTTGACACGCGGTTACTGATGCATTTAGCATCAGGCGCGCGGAACGGGTGTTTGCGACGTTTTGCAGAAAGAAAATAGAAAACCATGGATCGATTGCCGACAGTCTCGGGTACCACGAATCTGGTCGACATTCTGGATCGCGTTCTGGACAAGGGATTGGTGATTGCGGGCGACGTTCGCATTGCATTGGCAAACGTCGAATTGCTAACCATCCGAATCCGGCTGTTGGTGTGCTCTGTCGACAAGGCCGAAGAAATCGGCCTCAATTGGTGGAAATATGATCCCCACTTAACTATGCAATCGCCGGTGCTTCCCAGGATTGACCAAATGAAACCGCGGGTGCCGAGGCGGATTGCCGAAGTGCCGGGCAAGAAAGCTGGCGTGCCCGGACGCAAAGCTGGAGTGCCGGGTCGGACTCGGCGCAAACGTTAATGAATTAAAACGGCAGAGGAGGGAATTCATGGCGGTCGAACGTGTATCGGGCGGCTCCAGTCTTATTGATGTGCTGGACCGGGTACTGGACAAAGGTATTGTTATCGATGCCTGGGTTCGCATCTCTCTCGTCGGTATCGACCTCATCACAGTCGAAGCGCGAGTTGTCGTGGCATCCATCGACACCTACTTAAAGTATGCGGACGCCGTCGGACTTGTGGGCCTGGTTTCGCGACCGCAGCTGAGTGCCGAAGCTGTTCCCGAAATCGAAATGGAGACTACTCGGCGAGTTTCGCGTGTGCCGGCGCGTCGCGCGCCGCGCCGCGGCTAATCAGATCTCCACTGACACTTGCCCAGCCTGCCGTCCTGGGCCGATTACGGTTAGCCTTACAGTCGAATGGCCACTTCCGCGCTAAGACGCAAACGCGATTTCCACGATCAAAGGTCGTCCAGCGAGTCAGCGGCTCTCCGTCTGACCGCGGCTGAGCGTCCGGAAGAAATTCTTCCAATCCTCCTGGAAGAGATAGTCCACCTGGGATTTCCCAGCGCCGTGGTGCTTGAACTGGATTTCGACACCGGCCAGATCAAGCCTTCTGCTTCTCTGAACTGCGCACCCGGGTTTCTTGAACAATTCAGCACTTCGCTTTGGGCCAGCGAGAATCCTTTTGTGTCCGCTCTGTTGAATCTCACATCTGCGTTGTCACCCAATGGCAGTCTTCGCAGCGGCGCTTTGTACGCCCAACCCATGATCTACCGCAACTCTAACCGCTGCTGGGAAGCGGAACGTGAGCGACGTAACGATTGCATGGCCGTTCAAAATGCGGAATCCAGCAAATTACAAATCCAACAACAGGTGTGCTCAGCCTGCGGCATGCGCTCGTATGTGAACGTCGTAATCGGAAAGCTGAGCAAACATACCGGGCAACCTCAGCTCCGGCAATTCCGAAATCTGGTGGATCGTGCCAACCGGCAGCTGTCCCGCCTTTTCAAAGTCGAACATTATTACAACCGCATGCGGGACATGGAAATCACCATCTCGCGAATGACCACGGTCATGGAGAGCATGGCTGATCCAGTCATCCTTACCGACAATCAGCACCGCGTCATCATTCAGAACCGGGCAGCGGAACGTTTTTTCCGAGTGCCTGAGGGCGTGACTGAAGGCGGTCGGCGGGCGGTGGAGTTCAACAATCTTTTATTTTCGGCTGCCCTGTCTTCCATGACGGTGAGCGCTACCGACAGTTCGCGCGACCTCACGCTGGTCGATGTAATGGAAGGCGAAGAAATTCTTTTTGAGGCAGTATGCGCGCCCACTTACATTGACGAAAGCCGGACCGGCATGGTGACGGTCATGCGCGATGTTACCGACCTTCGCCGCGCGGACCAGGAACTGCGCGCCAATCTGGATAAATTGCGGGCTGCAGAAGAGGTCGTCCGCCAGGACCGGGATCGCCTCAACATGGTCATCGAAAACGTGGGTGATCCGATTGTCGTAGCCGATAATTCTGCCAAGATCGTAATGTTTGATCCGCTGGCGAAGGAGTTGTTCGGGCCCGGGAACGCGGTTCGCGAAATTCAAATTGTCGAGAACGAAGCCAAACTCGACGCGTATCTCACCTCGTTCACGTTTTCATTTCTCGACCATCAGAACAAGGCTTTGCATCTCTTTAACCCCGTTATGGGAGCCGAAATTGAATATGCGGCGCGCTCCGGAAAAATTTATGATGCTCGCGGGCAGGTGGCATACACGGTTACCGTTTTGCGTGATTTCTCGACTTGGAAAAAGCTTGAGCAGTTGCAGATGGAACGGCGAATGCTGGAGATGGAAAAGTTCGCAGCTACAGGGCGCTTGGCGGGTACCATCGCTCACGAAATCAATAACCCGATAGAAGCCATCAAGAACGCCATCTTCCTGCTGCGCAACAAGGTCGAGCCGGATGCCCAGCCGGTCTATGAGGCACTGAAAAGCGAGACTGACCGGGTCACGCGAATTGTCCGCCAGATGCTGGGGCTCTATCGCAACGCCGGACACCTGGCCACCTTCGATTTGAACGTGATTGCCGAAGACACCCTGACGTTATTTTCGCGACCTCTGGCGAAAGACGGGATCGAGGTACAAAAGCGGGTCAAGCAGTTGCCACCAATGAAAGGCTCTGCCGATCAGTTCCGCCAGTTGTTGTCGAATCTGGTAGTGAATGCCCAGGACAGCATGGGTGGAGGGGGAAAGCTGAGTATTCGCACTACTCATATCAAATCTTCGCGGGGAACGTATGGGGAGATCAGCCTGGTGGTAGCGGACACCGGCAGCGGGATCCCGAAAGAGATCCGTACTACCATGTTTGAGCCATTTGTAACCACCAAAGGCGAAAAGGGCACCGGGCTGGGGCTTTGGATCGTCAAGGGAATCGTGGAGAACCACGGAGGACGAATTCACGTACGGAGCAGCGCTGGAAAAGGTACAATTTTCAGGATTGTTTTCCCGGTGCTGGCGCCTGAAAACGCCCGCCGCCAGTGACAATTAGCGTGCTTGGAAAGGAATCGCAAGATAGTAGCGTACAAAAATGACACGTAAGGCGGCAGCTAAACCGCGCAAAACCACAAAGTCGGAAGACGGTGTTCGCGTGAAGTTCAATGAGAACTCCACGCCCTCAAATACCGGAGCTGGGGAAAGTGGCCGATATGTATACGGCATTCTTCAAAGCCGCGACCGCATTGATTTTGGAAGGATCGGAATCGGCGGCGCAGGTGCGATGGTCTACACCGTGAACTATCTCGACATTGCGGCGGTGGTCAGCAACACATCGGTTTACATCTTCGATCCAACCCGCGAAAACGCCCTCGCCCATGAGCACGTTATCGAGACGGTGATGAAGACCTACACCATTATTCCCATGAGTTTCGGCACCGTCTTCCGGACTGACGATGACATTCGCGAGGTGCTGAAGAGCATTTATTCCTCGCTCAAAGACGTTCTGCACCAGATGTCGGGAAAGCTTGAGTTCGGATTGAAAGTAAATTGGGACCGGGACCGCATTATCGAAGACATTCAGCAGGACGATGAGGAGATTCGGAAGTTTCATCAGGAGATCATTCGCAAGCACCTGCAATCGACTTATCTGGCGAGAATGCAGCTGGGCCGCATGATCGACAAAGCTCTGGCGGAACGGTCGATTGGTTATGTGCGTGAGATTTATGAGGCATTGCGGGGCGTATGCGTGGCCTCGCGCGACAATCAGCCGATCGGCGATAAGATGATCATGAATGCGGCTTTTCTTGTGGAGCGCGAGCGCGAGCCTGAGTTCGATGAGGCGGTCAACACCATCGCCAAGAAATACGGCCAGCGCTTGAAATTCAAGTACACCGGGCCTTGGCCTCCGTATAATTTCGTCAATATACGGTTGAAATTGGAAAAAGTGGGAGCGGGATAGGATTGAGTATGAAACTGCAACTGAATCCCATCGCCGTGAAACTTTGAAGCAGTCGCTATGCTACTCATCGACGATCTTCTAATGCTGCCGTTTTCAGGATTCAACTTTGTCATGAAAACGCTGCGCCAAGTCGCGGAGGAACAATACACCGACGACGCTCCCATCAAGGAGCGGCTGCTCGAGCTGCAGCTGAAGCTTGAGGCCGAAGAGATTACGGAAGAGAAGTACGCGCAAGAAGAGGCAGACATCATCCGGCAGTTGCGTGAAATTCAAAATCGCAAACGCGAGCTGGCTGGTGCGCCTCCGGTCGAAACTGATCGTGGGTTGGCGTTTACCGCGGGAGAAACTAAAGCTAGCGCTTCAGTTACGCTGCATCAGGATTCCGAACGCAAATCATAGCACTGGGGCAGTGGAGGACGGTTGAAGCGTAAGAAGCCGAGGAAGCCTTCGGTAAAGGGCCGCGCAGTAAAATCTGTCACGCTGGTTCAGCGCATTCCGCCGACCGCTGAGACCGCACGCGACGAAGGCCCACGATTAATTCCTCTGGCTGACCGCTCCAAGGAGCCGTCTCGTTTGGAACACTATCTCGAATTAGCCGACCGCGCGTTGGGAATGAAGCGGGAATCAAAATCGGGAAAGCGTTAAATCAATTCTTTTGGTCTAACTTCTTGCGAAGAGCGCTTATCAGCGTCTCGACCTCCACCGGCTTAACCACGTAGTCATCCACCCGAAGACGAAGCGCGTTTACAGCGGTTTCAAATCCCGGATATCCGGTAAGAATCAGAGTGATGCAGTGCGGCTGCTTTTCCCGCATTGCACTTACCACTCGAAATCCGTCTCCGCTTTCTTCCACATTTAGATCGGAAATTAGAACATCGAAACGCGACGCTTTGATTTGCTCGACAGCTTCAGCCACGCTTGCTGCCGATTTCACTTCGAACCCATGCTGCTCCAAAACAGGGGGCAGAGTCAGCCTGATATTAGGCTCATCATCGACGAACAGAATTCGATTGCGGCGTGGCATTTGCGCTCGGTAGGAGTGGATTGTGAGTGCCCAACGCAGGTTTGTCAATGCTCCAGCATACAAAACAACGAAAAAATTATCTTCGTTCGGGGAAGTCATAGCGGATACCGATTCGTGCCAGAATTGGCGGCCCCAAATTCTGAATCGGAGACACAATCGTTACTGCGTAACGTTGGTTGAGAACGTTCTCGACTGCGGCATAGCCCACCCAGCCACCGCGAAACTGGCGTCCGGCAAAGACGTCCATGACAAAGTAGTGCCCCAACACCAGCGTATTCAGGTCGTCGTCGAACTGAGAGGAGGCATATCGACCTTCTACGCTCAGCATAACTCTTTGTGGATTCCAGTATCGGGCCTCCCAGGTGAGTTGATGCTGCGGAACCTCGGGTACACGTTTGCCGACCAATGATTGAGTCGAGTTCTCGACATAGGCATGAGTGAACTGGTAGCCAGCCGATAACTGCATCGTGTTGCTCAGGTGCAGGATGCCGTCCAGTTCCCCGCCCAGCGACCGGATTCGCCCAAGATTTTGACGCTGGCGCGTGATTAGAGCCGGGGTTGAAGACAGCGTGACGTTCGTGACGGGGTTCACAATGTCCGCCCAAAACGCCGTTGCCCGCGACTCGAACTTCTGATTAAGGGCTGTGGCACGCAGCCCCGCTTCGCCGCCGGTTAACCTCTCGGCCCGCAACGCAGGATTATTTTCCGTAAGCGCCTTCCCCTGGCGGAAGCTGCGGTACAGCTCGTTTAGCGTCGGCGCGCGAAACGCCCGGTAGCCGGAAACCCACACCGCCGCGTTGGTGGCAAGGTTGCGCATGACTGACAGGCGCGGGCTGAAAGATGTCTCATTGCGGCTGGGGAAGAATTCCCCGGCTGCGGCCCCGGAGGGAACAGAAATCCTGACCGTACTTCCGTCGTAGTTGCTCCAATCGTCCCAGCGCGCTCCGGCAATGACCGTCCATCGATCATTAATACGAAAGATATCTTCACCAAAGAATCCGGTAGAGCGCTGCCGGCCGCCGGCCTGGCTGTTGGTATTGGCTAAAGTCAGCTGTTCGTTGCTGGAACCCATTATTTCCTGAACGTCCGCGCCGCCAATCAGGGTCTGCTTTTTTAAATCGTGGTTCCACTGCACCCCGCCACCCAACTCCTGGGAGGGAACATGTTGAATGTCGGTCAGTGATTCCTGATCGCGATTGCTCGCGATCGAAGAGAACGTCTGGTCGTAACCTTCTACCTGCCCGGAAATCCGCGCCAGGAACGAATCATGATTGCCGACGCTGGTGTTGATACCCGCCGTTCCTACCCCGGTTCCGGTGCTGTTCTTTTGGAGGGTGGTGCCGTTGCTGCGGGACTCAGTGAAAAACGTACCTCGCACGAAAGCACGCCCATTGTCTGAGATCTGGTATCCGGCTCCGGCATCAATGGTCGCATGTTTCGAGTTGGCGTTGGTGTCGACCAACCCGCGTTCGGAAGATGGAACCAGCGTATAGCCATCGGTGCGGGATATGTCGACTCCGGTGCCGAAATCCCAACGCGAAACCCTGGTTCCGGCCCACGCCGAAAGATCAGGAGTGTTTTCGGTTCCATACGAGGTATCGATCGAGAACTCCGGTCCGCTTGCGACGCGTGTCAGCAACTGAATTACTCCGCCCAATGCATCGCTTCCGTAAAGGTTCGATTCGCCGCCGCGAAATACTTCCACGCTGGAAAGTTCGACACGCGGAACTTGGTCCCAGAATACCCATCCCCCAAAGGGATCGACGAGTGGGACCCCATCTTCCAGAACTAATGCGCGGCTTGGACCACTGGCCCCGAGGCCACGCAGCGAAACTCCCTGGGTGGTCGGGTTCGCGACCCGGCTGCTGGATCGCCGAAACAGAGAGAATCCCGGAACCTGTCGCAGCACGTCGTCGAGGGTAAGGCCGGCATTCGCGCTAATATCCTGGGGCGAAAGTTCGACCGCACTTCCGGGGATTTCCGATAGTTTCATTTCGCTGCGAGTTGCCGAGACGACCACGCGCTCGCCTTGCGCGACTCCCCGTAGTACGATGATGCGCGAACCTTCACCCGCAGACGCGGTCCAAGTCTTTTCCATTGGGGCAAAGCCGTTAGCGCTGACCCGCAGCGTTCCGGTAACAGAGCTCGCCAAGGAAAACGAGAATCTGCCCTCGGCGTTGGTGGTGGATGACTGGCTCACGCCTGATGAACTGAAGGTGACTTGCGCCCCTTGGATCGCCGCGCCGGTTGCATCCTGCACCACGCCTGTGATCATGCCCTGCTGTGCCCATGCGCAAGCAGCCAGTAGCGAAAATAAAAAGAGGCGGGAAGCAAAGCTTAGCGCGGTAGAGATTGGTTGCCGCAAGAATTGCCCCCGTGACACTTCAGTGTCCGCTTCCACTCAACCCGTGAATTAGGACGAGAGTACACGATTCGGTTGGCCGCGCCAAACATCCGTGAGAGTCTGAGCGTCTCAGTTTCGATTCGCATTACGTTTTGATCGGCGAAGAGGATGGCGCGCGATGATTACCCCGCACCACGTAATCAAAGCGATGATTCCAGCGGTCCTGGAACTGGGGAAGAAGATCGCTGCCACACAAACGACTAGTACGGAGCCCCATGCAATCGAATTGTAGGTTTTCCCGCTCATCTATTCGGCCAGTGAAGCGATTCCTTCAAGTCACCAAACGTGATCTGAAAGCCCAGCTTCCATCACTGGCATAGCCCTCAGTGTCTTATGAAGGCGTGCGAAGTTGTAATGCATGAAGTGTATTGCCGTTTGTGACGCGCGTAAAACGGCGCACTGACATTCCCATCACCATCGGTAGTGATTTGGACGCGGCTGCTGAGACATTTATCCGAAAGTTATTTCGAGCGCTCGAAGCGATAACGCCCGCCCTGCGTGTCCGCAACCGACTCGGCAATCTTCAGGAACGCGCGCCCAGCGTGCGAAAGCGCTGCCGGCTTGCGATAGACCAGTCGAAGCTTGCGGTGCACTCGCAGCTCCTGCACCGGAATGCGGACCAACTCGCCGCGTGCAATTTCGTCTTCCACACTTATCTCCGGAAGAAATGCGACTCCGTTACCCATGGCAACAAAGCGCTTGATCGCCTGCAGGGTCGGCAGTTCCACCCCCATATGCAGCGGCGTTTTATATTTTTCAAATGCCTGAATGACCTTTTCGCGGTAAGGAGAAGAGACGATGTGCGCAACAAACGACTCCGCTCCTAATTGACGAATGCTGACCTGCGATTCCCGGGCCAACGGATGTTGCGGAGGCACCACAAAAATCAATTCGTCGGAGTACACCACGACTGACGCCAGTTCCGGGTCCTGCGGGTCATAAGTGAGCACGCCAAACTCGCACTTGTGCCGGCGAATGTCATCCGGGATTTGGCTGCCCAGAGAGCGTTGCACAACGATGCGAATCGCCGGATGCAGACGCCGAAACTCCGCCAGCACACGCAGTAGATACAGTGCCGTGAACTCATTCGCTCCCACAACCAGTTTCCCCTTTTGCAGTTCGCGTAATTCTCCCAGCGCCTCGCGCGCATTCTCCCGCAGATTCAACAGCCGTTCCGCGTATTCTTGGAGAACGTTTCCCGCGTCGGTCATAACCCCTTCGCGTGTCGAGCGGTCAAAAAGCGGCTCTCCAATTTCAGCTTCCAATTTGCGGATTGCCTGGCTGACAGCCGACTGAGTGCGGTATAGTTTTCCCGCCGCACGGGAGAAGCCACCCTCGCGCGCCACCGCCAGGAAGACCTCTAGTTGTGAGATTTCCATTTTCGATCTCCATTAGTAAAACAGAATAATCCATAAGTTTTCCTACTTATATTAGCAATATCGCTGATTTTGACAACAATAATAAGCTGTGCTCCCACTTCTTTACCCGCTAGCATTAAGTAACTTAAGAGGAGTTTCAAATGGATAGCCCTAGAATCACAATTTTCGACACGACTTTGCGCGACGGTGAGCAGTCTCCCGGCTGCAGCATGAATGTGCAAGAAAAGGTGCGCCTCGCTCGCCAGTTGGATCGGCTCGGAGTGGACGTAATTGAAGCCGGCTTCCCTATTGCTTCAGATGGCGATTTCGCAGCGGTTCAGGCCGTGGCTGCGGCGGTTCCGCGCCCCATCATTGCCGCACTGGCCCGTGCGGCGCGCCACGACATCGAGCGCGCGGCCTTGGCATTGCGCTCTGCGGTTCGTCCCCGCATACACGTATTTCTGGCGACTTCCGACATTCACCTGCAACACAAGTTGCGCATTTCCCGCCAGCAATGCCTTGAGCAGGCCGCGGAGTCCGTCCGCCTAGCACGCACGTTTTGCGAGGACGTCGAATTTTCTCCGGAAGATGCGACGCGAACGGAGCCGGAATTTCTGTTCCAGGTGCTCGAGGCTGTTATTCAAGCCGGAGCAACTACGCTGAACATTCCCGACACCGTTGGTTACACAGTTCCCCTGGAGTTTGGCGATCTCATTCGGAGTATTCATGAACGAGTACGCGGCATAGACAGCGTCATCATTTCAACCCATTGTCATAACGACCTCGGATTGGCAGTCGCCAACTCACTGGTCGGCGCCGCCAATGGCGCGCGTCAGGTGGAATGCACCATAAATGGCATCGGCGAACGTGCTGGTAATGCTTCACTCGAGGAAATAGTGATGGCTTTGAAAGTACGGGCTGATCGCTATCCATACCTGACCAGTATCGCCACCGAGGAGCTGTATCCCACCAGCCAATTGCTGGAAGAAATTACCGGCATCCCGGTGCAGCCGAACAAGGCGATTATTGGGCGCAATGCATTCGCGCATGAGGCCGGCATTCATCAGGACGGGATGCTCAAGAACCGCCTCACCTACGAAATCATGACGCCGCAGTCGGTGGGCGTCCCTGACTCGAAACTGGTGCTGGGCAAGCACTCCGGACGGCATGCACTGAGCCTCCGTTGCGAGC
>JBOGLH010000183.1:0-4740 GCA_050746025.1 Terriglobales bacterium
GTAGAAGTACGCGACGCCGGTGCCGAGGGCGATCAGGGTAAACATGTTGGTCGAGCGGTTCACAATCGAGGCCCAGCCGCGCTGGAAGAATGGCCATCCGCCCCAGAGAACGACCGGCGTGGCAAGCAGGAGTTCGATCCAGGGGAGTCCGGCTGCGGGCAAAGCGCGCTGCACGGGCGCGCCGCGCAGCATATCAGACATGGCTATTGCGAATAAAGGAGCAGTGAGCGCAACGCTGATCCAGAAGCGGCGAGTCATGTCACGCAGTTCGGGATTTTCTTCTTCCGTGGCGGTGACGGTTCGCGGTTCAAGCGCCATACCGCAGATGGGGCAATTGCCCGGTTGATCGCGGACGATCTCCGGATGCATGGGACAGGTGTATTCAGTTTTGATCCTCGCCGCAGGAAATTCAGGTTCGAGCGCCATCCCACAACTCGGGCATGCGCCCGGTTTTGATTCGTGAACTTCCGGGCACATTGGACAAACGTACGCGGCGGCAGGCTTGTGAGCCGCGGGAGTCGCTGGCGCTTGCGTCGGCGGCTGCGGCTTCGCTGTGGGGGGTGCCCCGATGGTCACAAGCGCAGGCTTGGGTTTCAGATATTGTTCGGGATTTGACTGGAATTTTTGCGCGCATCCGGTGCAGCAGAAATAATATTTCTGTCCCGCGTTTTCCACTATGGCTTTGGCCTTGGCAGGATCGACGGTCATTCCACAGACTGGATCTTTTGCGATAGTGGGATTTGTGGTCATGAGTTCAAAAAATTTAACCGCAGAGATCGCCAAGAAAGAGATCGCTAGAAAAAGTACGCCGGCAAACCTAAATCTCGACGTCGCGGCTTTTCATTCATAGATTCATTTGGGAGAGATTGGATTCCTGGGCAGACATGTCGATGTGTTAGCAACTCGTGGTGTATCTTAACGTGAGAGGAACTTATTACGCATGACACAGATGGAAGTGCTTTACAGGTACGCGGACCCGCCGACGGAGAGCGTTATGCGGGCAATCGATAACATGCGCGAAGTTTATGGAATCCGGCGAGTACGTTTTGACGACGAGCAGCGAACCGTGCGGGTGGAGTACGATGCGTCACGATTTAAAGAGCCGGTTGTGGCGAATTTGTTGCGAAGAGCAGGCGTGGATATTCTGGAGCAGATGGCGTTGGCCTAATTTGGAGGAGGGCCTTAAAATGCAAGGGGCGCCCAAGAAAACCTCTGGCCGAAGTTATTCTCAAGTGCGCCCCGTTGCGCGCCACTTCGTCTGACGAAAGGAGTGCATCCCTGGGGCCATTCTCAAGTGGTTGAAAATGCTAAGAGACGGTGCAGAACTCCTTGGTAGGAATTGCCACCGGGCCGGAAAGAATTACGGGGTGAGCGAGACGGGTCGGCTGAAGCTTTGGCCGAAGAGCGAGGTTAAGCGCCTTGACCTTTGGCATTGGCTGGATTGGGGCGATTTCTACGGTCACTCCGATTAACAGTCTTAAAATCCATCCGTTCCGAAGTGCCGTCTTTGCGGCGAACCTGCCACGACTGAATTTCCCCGGTCGCCAGCCTTCCATTGCGTGCGAGCTCAATGTGGACATCAACCACAAACTCTGGTGAATCGGAACTCAGCCCTGAGGCGAATTGAGCTGATTGGAATCCGCAGAGAAAGAGATCCTCTAAAAAACTCATTCGATCCGTGAGAGATATGCCGCGCTTTCCGAGGGCTTCCCACTCGCCCACGATGTAGCCCTTACGCACTTGCTCCCGGATTATCTCGATCGCGTCCATCGTTTATTAGATCCTCGGCTTGAGGTGCAATTTCCTGATCTATTGTGCGTTACGGAGCGCTGCGATGAAAATTACCAAGGTCACCGGCGGTGGGACATCAGCATTTGGCACTTGGCACAGGAGTCGAAGAGCGCGACAGAATCCGTTCTGGGCGCCAGACTTTCTCTTTTTGCAAGTGGGATAGTAAAATCCATTTGTGGGCCCGTAGCTCAGTTGGATAGAGCGAACGGCTACGAACCGTTAGGTCGGGAGTTCGAATCTCTCCGGGCCCACCATTGACTTCCGCTGTCCAGCTAAGGCTCGTTTTTCGCGATCCGCAGTTTACGCGGCCATAAACGGCCGGTCTTCCACGGTAGTCGTGCTCTTTAAGCGGTTATTCCTTACCAATGAACCAGTTCGACACGGTGTCCGACCCAGACGGCAGTCACGCGCGGTAACTTTTACCTGCCCGGCGCATCCCATGTGCGGTAGGATTGTGAATTCTTTGGCAGAGCGGAATCGTGGCCGAACACATTAATCAAAAGAAATTCAAAAGCATGAAGCGGCGCGAATTGCTAAAGCTGACGCCGGTAATCGCGTTAGGAGCATTCGCAATCCCGCCGCTGCAAACGCCATTACTCAAGGCGGGTTTGGGATTCAGCGATTGGGCGTCGGGCGTTCTCTTCCGGCGCGGGGATCTCGCCCCGACGTTTTCCGATGCCGAAGTTGCTCCCTTTGAGAAGTTTCCCATTAACGATTACGACCTGGACGATCCCGAAGTTGATCTGACCGCCTGGAAGCTTACGGTCTCCGGCTCGGTGCAAAAGCCGGGAGAGTACGCATTGGCGCAAGTTCAGAGCTTGCCGAAGCACGCACAAAATACCCGTCATGTTTGTGTTGAGGGATGGGACGTCATCGGAAATTTCGCCGGAGCACGATTGTCAGATTTTTTGAAAGCCATCGGCGCCGATACAACCGCGCGATTCGTCACCGTGGAATGTGCTGACGAGTATTACGAGTCGCTGGATATGGCCACGGCCCTGCATCCGCAAACCTTGCTTTGTTACGAAATGTATGGGAAGCCGTTGACGCGCGAACATGGCGCGCCACTGCGGCTGCAGATCCCCACCAAGATCGGATATAAGCAGGCGAAATATCTCACCAGCATGACAGTGACTAATGTGCTCGAAAAAGTTGGCTACTGGGAAGATCAGGGCTACTCGCATTTTTATGGTTTGTAGGCGGAGACGGGATGGCGAGTCACGCGGTAGAAATGGAAAATCCGAAAACCGGCGAAGTGACGGAAGCGGTTTATGAGCATCCGTTCATCGTGAGGCTTTGCCACTGGGTGAACGCGATTTCGCTATTTGTGCTCGTGGGAAGCGGGCTGCAAATCCTTCGAGCGTTCCCCAGTTTCGGCGCAAAGATCCCGCAGAAAGATCTGATTCGTTGGCCGAAGGCATTTGCCATTGGCGGATGGCTGGGCGGCGCACTGCAGTGGCACCTGACGTTCATGTGGATTTACATTGCGAGCGGTCTGCTGTACGTGGGATATCAACTGTTCAGCGGAAACTACAAACAAATTTTGTTTGTTCCACGAGACGTACCCGGAGTGTGGCCGATGGTGCGGCATTACTTTTTCTTCGGGCCCAAGCCAGCGGCGAGAGCAGCGTATAACCCGCTGCAGAAACATGCCTACACCTCAGCAGTTGTGCTTGGCGTGCTGTCAGTGCTCACCGGGATTGTGATCTGGAAACCGGTGCAGTTTTCCTGGCTGGGATGGATGATGGGCGGATTTCACTATGCGCGACTGTGGCATTTTCTGATCATGTGGGCGCTGATCGCCTTTGTGTTTGGGCACCTGGTCATGGTGGTCCTTCACGGGTGGAGCAATTTTGCATCGATATTTACCGGGTGGAAAAAGGATCCGGAGTACAGGCCGGAGTAGCGCGCGAGTTTAATCATTTTTTTCGCGATGAGGAATGATGCCGGAAGCAGCAACTTCGCTGGCGCATCCAGCGGGACAACTGAGCGAAGTCGAGCTGGTGCGGCGAGTCCGAGACGGCGACGCTGATCTGTTCTACGAGCTGGTGCGGCCGTACGAGCGGCGGGTGTATTCGGCGGCATTCGCCATCCTGAGAAACGCCGCCGATGCGGAAGATGCGGCGCAAGAGGCGATTTTGAAGGCCTTTCGCCACATCAAACAGTTTCGCGAGGAAGCGCGGTTCAGTACCTGGTTGATTCAGATTGCGGTGAACGAGGCGCGCATGCGCAGGCGAAAAAATCACGCTGATGTGATGGAGCCGATCGCGGACCGTCCGGATGAGGCGGGAAATTACACGCCACGTGATTTTGCCGACTGGCGCGAAATTCCATCAGAAACGCTGGAGCGCAAAGAAGTTCGTGAAAAATTAGCGGCGGCATTGGCATCGTTGGGCGAAATTTATCGCGAAGTGTTTGTCCTGCGTGATATGCAGCATTTGAGCATTGAAGAGACCTCAGAGGCGTTAAAGATTTCGACGGCATCAGTAAAAACGCGTTTGTTACGCGCCCGGCTGATGCTGAGGGAGCTGTTAGCGCCGGGATTGGGCGGCCCGTGGCTCAGCAGGATGTCCTTCGGAAAGGGGTCGAAACCATGGTAGTGAATTGCGAAGAGGTGTGGCGCGAGATTTCAAATTATCTCGACGGCGAAGTGGACGCCGGCCTGCGCTCTGCCATGGACGAACACATGCGCGGCTGCCGGCGGTGCAGCGCGGTTCTTGCGGGGACACGCAATGTAGTGGAGCTTTACGGGGACGAACGCATGGTGGAAGTGCCGTTGGGATTCAGCTATCGGCTGCAGCGCAGGCTGGACGAAAACGCGCACCCCAGCAGAAGAACGTTTTTTGGATGGATGGTGGCGGCAGCGGCAGCGGTGCTGGTCGCGGGCAGCTTCGAGGTAGCGCGGTCTTCCGGCGTAGGGAGGACTTTGCGAAGCGAGCATGCGCAACC
>JBOGLH010000184.1:0-22734 GCA_050746025.1 Terriglobales bacterium
GCTCGTCTCTACGCCGCGGACAAGTTTTGCCGTTGCCGCAGCCAACGCTCCAGCTATCACCATCCGCGCCACGCCGCTGATCTCACAGGCCGGCCCAATCCTTGATGTCGCGATAGTCGAAAATAATCCGCCGCGGATCGTCGTGCTTGGACGCAATGCGGTCACTATCCAGGAATTCGCGAACCAGCGCTGGTCGGTGGCGCAAACGCTTCCCATCATTTCGCCGACACCGCTTCCCCGTGACGCTCGCGGAAGAATTTTTCTTCGCAAGGATCGGCTGTTTGATGCGTACCTCCCAGGGCTAGCGTGCCACAGCAAAAACTCAGCCCCGCTCGCTATGAATTGCGCGCCGAGTGAAGACCCGTGGCCACTTCAGGCACAAGGGCCCTCAGCGTTCTTTTCTCCGGCAAGAAACTTTTTTCCGGGAGCGTTGGTTCCGGGCATTGGTAAACAGAACTCGGCGCCTCCGTTTTATTCCGCGGCGGCCATTCCGCGAGCCAATTATTCGCTTTGGATTTTCGCCGGCCTGGATGGTCAGGTGCATTTGCTCGATGGAATCAATCAGCAGGTCCTGGGAAAAATTCATTGGGGCAGCAACGTCGCTGCCGTGCATCCCGCTTGCCGGCCTGATTCTCTGGTCCTGGCTGACGCCCCGGACAGCGAGCCATCCGACTCAATCCAAGCTTTCGAATTTGCCGATCGCGAGCCAGCGGCAGTGAGCCCTAAGCTGGCTATCAATGGCAGCATCACCGCGCTATGGAGCACGCCCGGCGCAGATAGCGCTGTCGCGGTTTACAAGAATTTCAGCACAGGAAACTATGAAGCGCTTCAGCTCAATCTTGATTGCGGCCGCTAGTCTGGCGTGCGCGACGAACACGATCGCCTCCACTCGTCCTCACTATGGGGGGACGTTGCGGGTGAGCGTACAGACGCCGGCCCAAACCTTCGATCCTAATATTTCGAATGCACCGGGCCTTCGCAGCTTGACGCAGCTGGTGTTTGAAACTCTGGTGAAGCTCGATGATCGCGGCCGGCCGCAGCCGCTGCTCGCCGCTTCCTGGCAAGTCGAACCCGGAAATCAACGCTGGCGCTTTCAGGTGCGCAATGGGGTCATTTTCAGCGATGGCATTCCTGTCGATGCCAGCGTAGCCGCAGCGTCACTCCGCGCCGCCAATCCGGATTGGAAAGTTTTTGCTCTCGGCGAACTGGTCATGATCGAAACCAGCTCGCCGGTGCCGAACCTTGCCGCTGAGCTCGCATTGCCGCGAAATAGTATTTCGCGGCGCAATCAGGGCACCCTTATCGGCACTGGCCCATTCACGGTCGCGCAATGGGATCCCACGAAGCAACATCTGACCTTGCAGGCAAACGATACATATTGGGGCGGCCGGCCATATATTGATTCCATCGAAGCCGAGCTGGGAAAAAACGATCGCGATCAGCTCACATTGCTGGATCTCGGAAAAAGTGATTTGGTCGAAGTCGCGCCCGAAGACATCCGCCGCGCCCAGACGGGCAATCGGCTACTAAAGGCGTCTCAGCCTGCGGAGTTGCTGGCGTTATTCTTCACCCACGAGGCTCGTTCCGAGGACGAGATTCATCTGCGAAATGCTCTGGCGGCCAGCATCGATTCGGCCGCGCTGAACAACGTCGTCTTCCAGTCTGCGGGTGAACCCACCGGCGCGTTGATCCCCAATTGGCTTTCTGGCTACGGCTTTATCTTTCCCGCCGGCAGCGTCGCAACCCGGCCACGAGCGCCGCATTCCGTCGCGTGGACTCTAAGTTGTGACGCATCCGATCCTGTAGCCCGCATCGCCGCCGATCGCATCCTGCTGAACGCGAAGGATGAGGGGATCACGCTTCAGATCGTCAATTCCGACAATGCCGACATCAGGTTGCTGAAGGTCGCGCTGCCTTCGGCGGATTCCGAGACCGATCTCGATGAGCTGGCACGCGAGTTCCAACTTCCTGCGCCAACCTTCGCGAACTCATCGGTCAGCAGTCTCTATACGGCAGAAACTGCTTCACTCCAGACTCGCCGCGTGATCCCCCTCGTGTATTTGCGCACCGCAGTCGCTTTTCGCTCGAACGTTCATGGAATCAAATTGCTGCCTGATGGAAGCTGGCAATTGGATAATGTCTGGCTCTCTGCGGAGACGCCGTGAGCTTCCGGCGCAGGCTGCTTTTGCTGTTTGCGCTCACCGTGTTGTTGTCGGTGGCGGCGGTCACCGTCATCATTTCAACATGGACGCGTCGCGCCTTCGATCACGCCAACGACGAGCGCACGGCAGCGTTTGTGGCGCAATTTCAGAAACAATTTCAAAATCAGGGCGAGGACATCAGCCGCAGGATTCAATCAATCGCTGCGAGTGCTGAGTCCAATCGCATGCTCGTGGCCGCCGCTCAGACTGTGACTGATTACAGTGCTTTTCTAGACACAGCGCAGGTGATTGCGAGCACTCAACGGCTCGATTTTCTTGAGTTCGCCGACGACCACGGTACGATCATTTCATCAGCACAATGGCCGGCGAAGTTCGGGTACAACGATCCACTCGTGACCCAATATCCGCCAACCACGCCGTTTCTAAAAGAAGAAGAACTTCCGTCCGGTGCCGCGCTCGGCCTGTTCGCGATACGCTCTGTGACCGCGGTCGGACGACGGCTGTACATAGTCGGCGGAATTCGTCTCGACAAAAATTTCCTGGCTACACTTAATCCCCCAGCCGGAACAAGCGTGATGCTCTACGAAACTTTGGGTGCAGAACAGTTTTCGCCCGATCACCTGATATTCGCTGACGGAGCGCAGCTGAAGCTCCAGGAATTCGAACCCATCATTCAGCAGGTGCAGAGTAGCCACCGCGAGTCGCGCGTGGTTCTTCGCGGCGGGCGTTCCGGCGGCGCAATTGTAAATGCGTTTCCCTTGGCAGGCGCCCACGACCAGGTCCTCGGAGTGTTACTGGTGGCGAGCTCGCGTCAGGTTTATACCGAGCTTCGCAATCAGATCCGCTCGGCCGCGCTGCTGGCCGCTTCCGCAGGATTAATTCTTGCGATTCTATTGAGTAGTTGGGCCGCAACCCGAGTCACGCGCCCGGTCGAAGATCTTGCCCGTGCCGCGCGTGAGGTCGCCGCCGGCAACTGGAATACAACCGTCAAGGTGAAGACGCAAGATGAAATTGGAGAACTCGCGGAATCGTTCAACCGTATGACGCGAGACCTGCTCGACCACCGTGAGCGCCTGGTGCAAGCGGAACGCGTAGCGGCATGGCGCGAGCTCGCCCGGCGTCTGGCGCATGAACTGAAGAATCCGCTTTTCCCTCTGCAATTGACCGTGGAAAATCTTTTGCGTGCCCGCGAACATGGGCAGCAGCAATTCGACGAAACTTTTCGCGAGAGCGCGGCCACGCTGCTGTCTGAAATTTCAAATCTAAAAAACATCATCGGAAAATTCAGCGATTTTTCCAAGATGCCGCAGCCGCACTTTCAATCAATCGATTTGCGCGAAGTTTGCGAAAGTGCGATCAAATTGCACCAGGCGCAATTCACGAAGGCAGGGGTCTCTTGCAATCTCGAAATTTCCGCGGGCAATGCCATCGCAGCCGATCCTGAACTCCTGCACCGCGCGCTCTCCAATTTGATCCTGAACGCCATCGAGGCCATGCCCACTGGTGGAAGCCTCACAATTCGTGCGAAGGAGCGAACAGACTCGATTCGCATCGAGATCGCTGATACGGGCAGCGGCCTGGCGCCGGAAGAATCCGCGCAGTTGTTCACGCCTTACCACACCAGCAAGCCGCACGGCACAGGTCTCGGGCTGGCGATTGTGCAATCTATCGTAAGCGACCATGGGGGCAGAATCAGTGTCGCCAGCGAACCCGGCGGCGGCACAACATTTATCATCGAACTTCCCGCGAACCGCGATAAGCTGCCTGCTTCGTAGGGAACTCACGTTTAGGAGAAAAGAATTTTGGCGTCGAAGGCGCACATCCTCATTGTGGACGATGAGGCCAGCACGCTGGCCACGCTGTCGCGCGCCTTTCGCCTCGCCGGTCACGAAGCCACGGTCTGTGACAACGCCGATCGGGCGCTGGAATTGGCCAAGGCTGAGAACTTCGATCTCATCTTCTCCGACGTGGTGATGCCAGCGAAAAACGGCCTCGTGTTCCTTGAAGAGTTGCGCTCGGCCGGCGTGACCACGCCCGTAGTTATGATGTCCGGCCAGGCGCACATCGACATGGCGGTGCGCGCAACCAAACTAGGCGCGCTGGATTTTCTCGAGAAGCCGGTATCGAGCGACAAACTTCTGCTCACCGTTGAAAACGTCCTGAAGCTCCAGCGCCTCGAATCGGAAAACCGCCAACTCCGCCAACGTCTGGGAAAATACGGAATTGTCTGGACTGGCGAAGCCATGAAGAACGTCATGGCCCAACTCAATCGCGTCGCCGTCACCGATACCCGGGTTTGCATTCTCGGCGAAACCGGCACCGGCAAGGAATTGATCGCGCGCACCATTCACGAGAAAAGCCCGCGCGCTTCAGGGCCGTTCGTGGCCTTGAACTGTGCGGCTATCCCGGCGGAGCTCATCGAATCGGAATTGTTTGGGCACGAAAAAGGATCTTTCACCGGAGCGGCCAATCGGCACATCGGCAAGTTTGAGCAAGCCGAACACGGCACGCTTTTCCTCGACGAAATCGGCGACATGCCTTTGCCCATGCAGGCAAAACTTCTTCGGGTGTTAGAGGAGGGCGAAGTCGAGCGCATCGGCGCAAGCAAATCGGTACACGTCGACGTCCGCGTAGTGGTCGCGACCCATCGCAATCTGCAAGGCCTGGTTCACGATGGAAAATTCCGCCAGGATTTATTTCACCGCATTTACGTCTTCCCGCTTCTGCTTCCACCCCTGCGCGACCGCCGTGACGACATTCCTGCGCTCATCGAACATTTCGTTCATCAGGTGTGCAGGCAAAATAGCTGGAAACCGGCGAAGTGCACATCAGATGCAGTCATCGCTTTGCAGAATTATTCCTGGCCGGGCAATGTTCGCGAACTTCGCAACATGATCGAGCGTCTTTTACTGCTGGCTCCGCGTGACAGCAACGAAATCGGCTTACAGACGGTCGAATCAGTGCTCATGCCGTCGGTTGAAACTCGCACCCCGGGCGGCGTTTCAGGCTTAGGCACACTCGCTGCCCGAGTTGAGAATTTCGAGCGGGAGACGATTATTGCGGAATTAAAGCGCGCCGGTTTTCACGTGACCAATGCAGCCAAGGCTCTTGGCCTGGAACGCAGCCACCTTTACAAAAAAGCCGAACAATTGGGAATCGACGTAAGAAAACAGCGCGCGGAAGACGAACGAAAGCAGGAGTAACGTCCTTCACCAGGGCCGCAACCGCTCTATATCCGAATTGTCGCTGCGCCGCTTCTCCTGCTCCACTTTGCGATGACCACTCGAGAGCTGCCGCTTAATCATGGTCTGCAACCGATAATGGTCCTGTTCGAGAAGCGTGGTGAATTTAAATGGCTGGCGGTCCCATGCTACGGGCGTAAGCATCTGGGCGTCGCCTGCAATACAGCCCTTGTTGGTAAGGAACATCAGCTTGCCCACTGCGCCAGGCTGCACCGGGCGCTGCAGACATAAAAGGCCGCCGGTTACGGAAATGACTTGCAATTGCGCGGAGCACCGGATGCCGCCCGGAAATCTCACAACCACCGGGGTTTTTTCTGCGAATCCGACGCGCTGCGCCCGTTCGCGAAACTCAGTTTGGGGGGCGTAGGGCATGAATTGAGTATCAATGTTTCTATGGAAGACCGTGAGATTACGGAAGGCCAAAAATCTTACTCGCATTCGGCCGATGGCAATGTGACAGTCCCAGAACCCGCTACCAGCAGGCGATTTCAGGCAAAAGCCAAAATGTGCGGATGCTGTAGTACACAAACTCCGGCAATCGCCTAAGCCGCCCGGTCCTGATTTTGATTTTCATCCGCCGCGCGCGGTTTGAACGCTTCGCCGATCGCAGTGAGCACCTGATCATATGCAACGAGCATCTCGTGCTGTCGGTTCGACTTCGTCCACCACAACACGCGCACTTTGAACGACCCAGCCTGCGGATCATCGAGGCTGGCGACCAGCGCCTCTGGGGCTGGGTCCTGTAACACTCCCGGTACTTTCTTTACCGTATCCACAATCTGGCTTTTAATCAGGTTCAGATCGCCGCCGTCTTTCAATGGGAACTCATATTCCCACCTGCGATTATCCAGCGCGGTATTCACCGTAACCGCGTGAGTGAAGAGGTCAGCGTTTGGAATCACCACTCGGCGCGCGTCGTAGGTTTTGACGATCGTGGCCCGCGGCTGAATTTCTTCCACTGTGCCTTCGAAGGCGTCAACTTTGATTTCGTCGCCTACGCGAAACGGCTCCGCCCATAGCAACAAAAGTCCAGCTAGAAAGTTTTGCAGAATATTCTGGAATGCAAAGCCAATAGCCACGCTGCCAATGCCGAGAATTTTTATCAGATCACTGGCCTGAAACGAGGGCGCAACGACCGACAAGCCTACTAGCAGCCCAAGCATGACCACGGCAGCGGCGATCAAGCGGGCAAACACCACGCCAAGATTTTCGCGATGGCCTTTGGTTGCCCGCCGGATCAACCGGCCGACAATTTTACTGAGCGCATAAAAACAAATGAAGACCACCACCGCAATGGCCAATGGAGGCAGCCGCCCAATAAATGTCTCCACGATATGGTGGAGGGAAACCCAAAAAGCGCCGAAGTTCACGTGCATATCGCGAGTTGAGATGCTTTGTCTTTGCGTGGGGTTTGCGAGTAGCTCGGCCTACAAGCATAATGTCCTAAGTATCAAGCACCCAACGCCTCGCCAATGCCAAGTCTTTCTCCGGGAGAAATCATGCTTAAAGAATCCACTCGTCGCGATTTTTTGAAAGTCTCCAGCATGGGCGCGGCTGCCATCGCTGGAGTAGCGCTCGCCGATTCGCCGGCCCGATCCAGCGCGAAGGGTTCCACCGGAGAAATATCCGTCTGGACTACCGATGATAATCAGCGCTGCACTCGTGGGCCAGCGCTCTCATGGCAAAACGATTCTGGCTCTAGCGCCTCCGCAATCATCCTCGATATCGATAAAAAGTTTCAGCCTATTCACGGCTTTGGCGCGGCGTTCACCGACGCAGCTTGCTTCAACTTTAACCGCCTCGATCCGGTGGCCCGGGAAAAGCTTTTCCACGAAATGTTCAGCCCGTTTGAAATGGGTTTCAATGTCTGTCGTACTTGCATCGGCGCCAGCGATTATTCTCGCAACGTGTACAGCTTCGACGAAGGCGAGCCCGATCCCGACTTGCAGCGTTTCTCCATCGATCACGACCGCGCTTACATTCTTCCCATGTTGCGCGAAGCACGAAAAGCAAATCCCGACTTGTTCCTTTTCTCCACGCCGTGGAGCCCTCCCGGCTGGATGAAGCCGAATAAATCCATGCTCGGCGGAAATATGGAGCGCAAGTATATGCCCTCCTACGCGAATTATTTTGTGAAATTTTTGCAGGGCTACGAAGCCGAAGGTGTGCCGATCCAGGCCGTCAGTGTGCAGAATGAGGTTGACACCGACCAGGATGGCCGGATGCCTGCCTGCTGTTGGCCGCAGGAATACGAAGCCGATTTTGTTCGCGGCCAACTCGGCCCGGCCTTTGAGCGTGCTGGTATTAAAACGAAGATCTGGATCATCGACCACAACTACAATCTCTGGGGCCGAGCAATGGGCGAACTGGAAACCCCCGGCGTGCGCAAATATACGAACGCAATTGCCTGGCACGGCTACGTCGGCCAGGTCGAATGGATCAATCGCGTGCAGAGCGCGTATCCCGACGTAGAAATGTATTGGACCGAAGGCGGCCCCGACTATACCGAACCTGATTACATGACCGGCTGGGCAAAATGGAGCGCAACGTTTACTGGCGCCCTGCGTAACTGGTGCCGGTCGATCACCGCGTGGAATCTTGCGCTGGACGAAGTCGGCAAGCCGAACATTGGGCCCTTCAACTGCGGCGGTTTGGTGAGCATTCATTCGCAGACCAGAGAGATTGCCTATTGCGGACAGTATTGGGCCTTCGCGCACTATTCGAAATTCATCAAGCGCGGGGCGAACCGTATTGATTCTCAGAGCAACAGCAGCGACATTTTGCACGCGGCTTTCGAAAATCCGGATGGCCAGCACGTAGTTGTGCTTACCAATCCGGGCGCCGCCAGCAGTTGTGTTCTGAAAGTTGGCGGCAGCACGGCCAAGGTTTCGCTGGGCCAGCATTCTGTGACTACGCTGGTTTGGAGCTAGCTTTTACCGCAAAAGAAAACCCGCCAGTTTTGGCGGGTTGTAGAGTTCAGATGGGTTGAAGATCAGGCGCGCTTCCGCTCTTGGTCGCGGTTGGCATTGCCTTGCTGATCATTGGTCTGATCGCTGGGCTGGCGGCGCTTCTGCTCTTCCTGCTGCTGCCGTTGTTTATCCTGCTCCTGCTGCCCCTGACCGTGCGACCCTTGACCCTGGCCAGATTGTCCCTGGTTTCTTTCGTCACCCATATTGGATTCTCCTTCGCACATCGAATTTACCGCCCTCTTGAGATGCAGGTTCGATGCGCCTTGTTCGATGCAAGGTGACGATATCGCAAGCAGCTGGCCAGCTGCTCTGTATTCATGGTCCGATGCTAACCAAAAAGATGCAGTCCCGCAGCCCAGTACTGACGCAGTGGTCCCGCACGCTGCACGTTTTATAGCTGACTTATTTCAAATGCTTGTTCACTGCTTTGGTCATCTGGAACATGTCCAGTTTTTTTGCGCCGAAAATCGGCTGCAGTTTTTCGTCGGCTATGATCTCGCGCTTGTTGGCCGGGTTCTGCAGTTTGTTCTTCTTGATGTGCGCCCAAATCTTTTTGGTGACTTCGCTGCGGGGAAGCGGCTCTGATCCGACCACTTTGGCCAGATGCTCTGACGGCTGCATCGGCTTCATGAACGCGCTGTTGCTCTTCGCTTTGCCTGCTGCCTTGCCTGCTGCTTTGGCCATTGATCTCTCCTGTTGACCTGCGCTTAGTGAAAACCTACTGCTGGATTGTATTCGAAGCCGAAGGGATTACGCAGCCCATTCCTCAAATTTGCTCCGTCAGTTTTTGACCGTAGGCCTACTCATGAGTGCTAAAGGCGGGCAATTTGTCGGTTTAGGGAATTTGAGTCAGGGCTTGCTTTATGAATTGAACAGGCGATCCACCTAATCCCGGCGAATCTGTGATTGTTCTTGCTTACGCTTCTCCACACGGATAAGCGCATCAATCAATCCCTGCGGCCCGCTCCGGTCCAGAATCGTTTCGTCGCGCTCGAAGTCATCTAAGTCCCACGATTGTTGGGTGATCGCAACGATAGGACAATCCGCGCTGGTTTGTTTGACTAAGTGCACCAGTTCCTTGGCTGTCTCTTTCGACAGCGTGTAGCTAACGATGACGGCGTCGAAATCGCCAGTTTTTATTGCGGAAATTGCGGCGGCTCTTTTTTCAGGAAAGATAACCCGAATCCCGTGCGACTTCAGGAACTCGGCTCGATAATAACCAAGCTCCAATTGCCTGCCCAACATCAGGACCGTCATAGTAGCACCGTGGCCCATTAATCTTAAATCCTTAGATCGATGCGGGACGCGCCAGAGTGAACAATATTTGCCACGGATTTTTCTGAAGCCGTGCCGTGGGTTCTATCTGGCGGGATTTATTCGGAAACTGGTGATGATCGCTTTCGCTTGGGCTTGCCTTTGATTGAGCGCCGGATGTTGTCTTTCAATTCGGAAAGGGTCGGATCATCTGGCCGGGTCATTCGCGTACCTTCCAAATCGGCGAGCGCTTTCGCGAGGTCTTGCTCCGATTCTTTCAAAGGGTCACGCGCCACTGCACTATGTTCGCATACGAACACACAGTTGTGCACTACCGTACAGTGGATCGTGGGATGACAAGCTGCCGTTCATCCAAGCAAACGAACAAGTGGTGGCGGCGGTAGGACTCGAACCTACGACCTACGGATTATGAGACCGTCGCTCTAGCCACCTGAGCTACGCCGCCACATTCACGATTGTAAGGGAACACGAGGTTCAACACCCGGAAAAGTGCGTCCGCACAGGCTGGCGAACAAGGGATTCTCCGCGCCTTTGAATTTTAAAAGTGTCCTCAAAAACGTGTCAAATCTCGCAGGCCCTGGAATTATCACGCGCACCTCGGTGGCTCTCCTCTGTGGACCTCTGTGTCCTCTGTGGTTGGGCTCTTAAACCTTGAACCACAGAGAACACAGAGTTACACGGAGGAACGCCACTGAGGAAGCGATGGCCTCCCCGCACCGGCAGTCGCACGACTTTCGCCTGTCCAACCCGCTCTGCCGTCGCCGTAAAATATTCCCGTGGAACGCAAAGTCTTCTGGATCGTCTTTTCCGTGCTTGGCGTACTTGCCGATGTGGTGCTACCGCTTTGGTGGGCGCTCGGCGCTACCATCCCGATCGCGTTTGCCAGCTGGTGGGTCGCGTATCGGAGCGATTGGTTCTAGTAGGATCAAACAGTCCTTTCCTAGTACAATGCCTTTTCCCCCTTCGGCCTGGTTTTCCACCGGCGATGCACCCACAACCACTGGTCCGGATAGTGGCGCACGTAGTCTTCGATCACCTTGGTGAACTTCGCGGTGTTTGCAGCCACGTCGGTTTCGTGATTGCCAGTGCGAATTAATTCCACAGCGGGATCGAATCGCAGGCGATATTTCTGGAGCACCGGGTCCCAGATGGTGAATCCCGGGACCACCGCGGCGTCGGTCTTGAGCGCAACCCGGGCCGCGCCGCTGGCCGTGCAGGCGCTGATTCCAAAAAAATCTACGAACACGCCCTGGGTGGCGATCATATTTGTGTCCATGAGCACGCCCACGGTCTCGCCCTTGCGCAGCGCGGCAATCAGGCCGCGGGCAAAATCTTTGTCGACGGCTTTATTGCCATGCATGGTGCGATACTCTCGCGCCATGCGATCGATGTAAGGATTATCCAGCGGCCGCATCACGATGTTCAGTGGATATCCATAGAGCGAATGGGCGAACGCCGAAAGCTCCCACGCTCCCAGGTGCCCGGTCAAAAACAGGACGCCTTTGCCCCGCGCCAGCGCCCGTTCAAAATTTTCGAAGCCTTCGTAGACCACAGTTTTGCTGACGTTTTCCCGGGTGTATTTCGGAAACAGGCAGACTTCGGCGACCTGGCGGCCAAGGGAGGTGAACACCCCATGCAGAATCTTCTTGCGCTCGCGCCGGGTCTTCTCAGGAAAGGCGAGTTCCAGGTTGCGCATGCCCACGCGCCGCAGCTTGCCGTGCAGCGCGTAAACCGTCCAGGCAATGGAAATTCCGGCTGCCCGGGCCAGCGGGCGCGGCAATATGCCCACCATCTTGAGCAATATCCAGGCCAGAGCGTATTCGAGTCGGTAGCGCAAAGGATGGCTGACGGTAGCATCCGGCAAATTTTGATGTCAAATCGAGGCGGCAGGGTAAAGCGTCGCGGGTCGTGCGTCGTGCGTCCCATTTAGCTATGGGCGGTGATCTTTGAGTCCCCAGTTGTGACCAAGGGCCGAAGACCGAAGACCGAGGTCGCACGACTGACGACGCCCGACCCACGACGCCACCTGCCTTGAATCCCTCTGGCGCCGACCTTAGACTAAACAGGTGCACGTCCACTCTCATGGCGCGGATGAGCGTACCTCGAAGGTTTTGCGGGTATCGCTAATCGTCACCGCCGCCTACATCGGGCTGCTGGTGGTGGCGGGATTGCGCTCCCATTCGCTGGCGCTGCTCTCCGAAGCCGGACACAATCTCAGCGATTTCGCGGCCCTGCTGCTGTCGCTGGTGGCGGTGTACTTTCAATCACGCCCGCCTAGTGCTACCCATACCTATGGTTTTCATCGCGCAGGAGTGCTCGCCGCACTGGTCAATGCGGGTGCGCTGGTCGCGGTTTCATTTCTGATCTTTTACGAGGCCGTACGTCGCATTCAGCATCCTCAGGTGGTGCACGCAGGAACCATGATGTGGGTCGCCGCCGCCGGCGTGGTCATGAACGGCGCGATCGCTTTCATGCTGTTTCGCACCCACCGCGATGTGAACATCCGCAGCGCGTTGTTGCACGAAATTGGGGATACGGTTTCAACCGCCGCGGTCATCGTTGGCGGCTGGGCCATTTTCGCCACCGGGCAACTCTGGATCGATCCCGCGCTCTCGTTCGGAATCGGCGCGCTGATTCTGTGGTCGAGCTTCGGGATTATGCGCGAGACGTTAAACATCCTGCTCGAAGGCACGCCCCGCGGAATGAAGCTGGCCCGCGTTGCGGCCGCGATTGCGGAAATTGATGGCGTCAACGATGTCCATGATCTGCACGTGTGGAGCATCGGGTCTGAGACCAGCGCCCTGTCGTGCCACATTTCGATTGCCGACATACCCCCTTCCGCCAGCGAGCGCATTCTGCGGGACGTGAAGGCTCGCCTCCACTCGGATTTCTCCATCGACCACACCACCATCCAGTTCGAGCATGCGGTTTGCGAGGTGGCGCATGGGTGCGTGATCCCGGTTAGTGCAGAACAGGGCCATACTCACTGAGGAGTTACGCTGACGGCTCACAACAACATTGCCGGCAAACCGTTAAACTTCCAGCGATGGCGGGATTGGTTGCGGGACGAGGCAGACCAGATCAGACAGGTGGGATTCGAAGCTAAGTTTGGTGTGAGTGATATAGGCTCAAAGTCATCGTCGGGTGGTTCCATTCGAAGTGTGAACCTGAGACTAATCAGCCACCCTGTTTTGCAAAAATCTCCTCCACCCTCTTGATCGTGTCGGCCTCTTCCGGCAGTTTGTCCGGCCTTAAGCGCACGATTCGGGGAAAGCGCAAAGCATATCCGCTGTCGTGCCGGTCCGATTTCATGATGTTGTTGAAAGCCACTTCCAGCACAATCTTCGGCTCGACGACTCTCCAGAATCCCTGATCTTCAACCGTGTGTTGGAGAAACCATTTCGTCATCTCGGCGATTTCAACGTCGGTCAAACCCGAATAGGCTTTGCCGATATTCAGCAGCCGCTCGCCGTCGCGGACAGCGAAGGTGTAATCGCTTAACACGCCGATACGCCTGCCGTGTCCGAACTCAACTGCGGTGATCACCACATCCAGGGTAGCCAGTTCGCGTTTCAGCTTCAGCCACGACTTGCCGCGGCGGCCGGGCGTGTAAGGCGACTCCGGGTCTTTGATCATTAGGCCTTCGTTGCCGCGCGCCTGGGCCTGTTCGAACAACTTATTCAGATCTTCCGGCGAAGACGCTTGAAAAACCGGAGCGCGAATGACAGCGGTCGTCGGTCGTTGGTCGTCGGTCGTTGGCGAAAACTCGGCCACTTGCTGGTGGTCGAACATGAATGTACCTTGGGGGGACGAAACGGGAGTAATTCTCCGTGCCTCAGTGTCTCCGTGGTGAGTTTGTTTTCTGTCGGCGGACAGTAACTCATCCAAAATCTTTGCCCTCTCACGCAACGGTCGGTCGATCATCAGTTCCTCACCGGCATAGAGGACGTCGAACACGAGGTAAGCAACCGGGACTTCCCGCATCAGCTTCTCGCTGACCTTCTTGCGGCCGAGCCGCTGCTGCAAGGCGCTGAATGGAAGAGCCCGCCCTACGGTGTCCTGTACGGGCGAGGACCCTTCGACTTCGCTCAGCGCAGGCGCCTGTATCCCCATCGTTCCGAGTTCAACATCGGCTTCGGCCAGATAGCTCCACGCCAGAATCTCTCCATCGAGAATTACATCTTGCGGCATCCCAGCGAGCGCATCAGGCAATTCCGGGAATGATTCTGTGATCTCGTCCCGGGTGCGGGAGAAGAACCGCACCGCGTCCCCCGAGCAATGCGCCTGCGCGCGAATGCCGTCGTACTTGTCCTCCACCCAGGCGTTTTGAAAATAATTCAGCGCATCTTCCGCCGACTCCGCCGGGCTGGCCAGCATGAAGCCGATGGGATGGAACAGCCGCATCTTCGCTTCGGCCAGTTTGTTTTCCACCGCCAAGCGCAGCGTCTCGCCGATGTCGCCCAGTAGCATGTTGGCCCGCTGCACATCTTTCAGGGTCGCGCTGAATGCCTTGGCGATCGCCTCCTCCACCAGACTTTCTTTCAACCCGACTCGCAAATCGCCGGTGATGATCTTGACGACGTACTTAGCTTCGAGCGGCGAAACTTCACTCAGCAATTTGCGGGCGAGTATTCCCTTCGCCGCCGGCCCCCGGGCTGCCGCAATTTCGCGGAAGCTTGTTTGTACGCGCTGGGAAGTTATGCCATGGGCATTGAACGGGCGAGGACGCCCGTCCCCGAACTCAGTTTTATCGGGCAGCACGGCGCCGGCCACCGCGCCCAAGTCTCCCAGCTTGCGGTATGCCGCTGTCAGATCGTGCTCAGTGCGTCCGGACAGGTCCTGCACCGTCCGCCATAGCAGCGTGCCGCCAACTTGGAGCGTTGTCTCCTCCCATGCGGCAAATGGCCGTCCAGAGAAGAAGACGGCACCAACTGCCGCCTCATCCACCGGAGCTGACTTCAGGTACTCCGCCAGCAGCGCGGTTTTTTCGAGCTTCTTGGTCGTGGCAGCGATCTTCTCGGCGGTTTCGGCAAAAGTGCGCATGGGACAGATCAATTGCTGATTTAAGATTGTAGATTTTAGATTGAAGACTAGAAGAGTTCAGATGAGAGAAACCAGCATGGGAACCCAAGGTCGGGATCCACTCTGGCCGTACAAATCTGAAATCTACGATCTGAAATCTGCAATCTGAACTGAAATCCAGCTGTTTTCCCTGTGTTACCCTTAATGCTGGAGCTAACTCAGCCCCCGGATCATCCAATCTTTATGCAATTTCTCAAGACTTTATGGCGTTTTCTGGTCGCCATCCAGCTGCTGCCGGCGCTCGAAGGCGGGGAAGAAACCCTGGTCGGTGGTCAGGCTGTGCTCGAAGGCGTAATGATGCGCACCCCGCATGCCTGGGCCATCACTTGCCGCAAGCCCAACGGTGAACTTTCAACTCACGGTGAGCCTCTGCAGCGTCTATCAGAGAAACATAAGTGGATGGCCTGGCCAGTCGTGCGCGGCGTAATCACTCTCGGTCACGCCATGACCCTCGGCTTTCGCGCGCTGAAATTCTCCGCCAACGTGCAATTGGATGAGCTGCAGAAGGACGAAGCCGGTAAATCGCCGGAAAAGAAATTTGAAATCAGCGGCTGGATCGCGACGGTAAATATTATTATCTCGGTCGGCTTCTTCATCTTTATGTATAAGTACCTGCCGCTGCTGGCTACGACCGAGATCAAGAAAGCCCATCCGTCGTTAAATGGCCAGATTTCGTTTAATTTAATCGACGGCCTCATTCGTCTCGTGCTGTTCCTTCTCTTCATCTGGGGAACTTCGTTGCTCAAAGACATTCGCCGCGTGTATCAATATCACGGCGCCGAGCATAAGACTGTATTTGCGTTTGAAAACGGCGATCCGCTGGGAACCGCGGAAGTTCAAAAATATTCGACCTTCCATCCCCGTTGCGGCACCAGTTTTCTCATGACGGTGATGATTATTTCCATTTTCGTTTACATGCTTTTTCCGGTGACTACATTCTGGGCGCGTTTCGCGCTGCGTATCGCCCTGCTGCCGGTGATCACCGGAGTCGCATATGAAATCATCCGCTTCGGTGCCAAGCGCCGCCAATCACTATTTGCAATCATGACCGCGCCTGGACTCTGGCTGCAACGCGTGACCACGCAGCCCCCTTCTGATCCGCAGGCTGAATGCGCAATCTCCGCTCTCGAACACTCCATGAGCCTGGAAAAAGCAAATGGCGGGGAATTGGTTATTGCATAGGTAGGAAAGTCGCAGGTCGCGCGTCGCAGGTCGTGCGCAAACCCGCCTGCACCTCAAGCGTACGCGCTTATGTTCATATATCACAGACGAGCTACTACACAACTGCTACAACCTCCTCAGGAGGTTGTATATGGCTTCTACGTTTCGGGATTTGCGAGTGTGGCGGGAGGCAATGGAACTGACAGTGCAGGTTTATAAGAGCACGACGCTTTTCTTCAAAACTGAAACTTATGGTCTGGCTCAGCAAATGCAGCGGGCCGCGGTTTCAGTCCCGAGCAATATCGCCGAAGGTAAAGGGCATCGCTCAAATAAGGAGTTCGTACATTTTCTGCTTCACGCAAGAGGTTCGCTTTGGGAGCTCCAAACCCAGATTCTCTTGTCCGAACAGTTAACATATATTTCGAAGGAGCAGGGGACCCGGTTGCTGGCTACCGCTGAGAACGTGAGCCGCGCTCTCAACGGATTGATCACGTCTATGTCAGGAACCGCGTGATCTTGCCCACGACCGACGACCTGCGACGCACGACGCTTTATGTTTGAACGCCTTGACCAAATCGAAGCCCGCTACGATGAGCTAACCGCGGCCCTTGCTTCGCCCGAGATCGTCACCGATTCGGCGAAGTACCAGAAGACCGCGAAAGCACATAGCGAAGTTGCGCCTATCGCAGAGAAGTACCGCGAATTCAAAGATCTGACAAAAGGCATCGCCGAGAGCAAAGCGGTGTTGGCAGATGAAAAAGATGCCGACATGCGCGCCTACGCGCAGGAAGAACTCAACCAACTCGAAACCCGAGTCGCCGCCGTCGAAGATGAGCTGAAGTTCCTGCTTCTGCCGAAAGATCCGAACGACGAAAAGAACATCATTCTTGAAATTCGTGCCGGCACCGGCGGGGATGAAGCTTCTCTATTTGCCGCCGAACTTTTCCGGATGTATGACCGCTATGCCGAATCCAAGCGCTGGAAGGTCGAGGTGCTTTCCACTTCCGAATCTGGCGTGAAGGGACTCAAAGAAGTGATCGCCATGATCGAAGGCGACCGCGTGTTCTCGCAACTTAAGTACGAAAGCGGCGTGCATCGGGTGCAGCGTGTTCCGGAAACCGAGCAGCAGGGCCGGGTGCACACTTCTGCGGTTACAGTCGCGGTGCTGCCCGAAGCCGAGGAAGTTGACATCAAAATCGAAGCCAAAGACCTTCGCATAGATACCTTCTGCTCCTCCGGCCCCGGTGGGCAGTCGGTGAACACGACATATTCCGCCGTACGCATGACTCACATTCCGACCAATACCGTGGTCAGCTGTCAGGACGAAAAGTCGCAAATCAAGAACCGTGAAAAGGCCCTACGTGTCCTGCGCTCGCGTCTCTATGAAATGGAAATGCAGAAGCAGCAGGACGCTCTCGCCAAAGAGCGCAAGTCGATGGTCGGCTCCGGGGACCGAAGTGAAAAAATTCGTACCTATAACTTCCCGCAGAATCGGGTCACCGATCACCGTATCGGAGTCACCATCCATCAGCTTCCCGAAGTTATGGATGGCAAGCTCCAGCCGCTGATCGATGCATTGGTCACGCACTACCAGTCCGAACGGTTAAAGTCGGACAATGCTGGCATGGCGTAATTCCCTCTCGCCCGAAGGTGTGCTCCGCCGTACAGGAATCACTGTATGGACGAACTCGGGTGAACGATAAAAAATCATTGGGGGAGAGTTCTCCGCGAGAATTTTGCCACGGGGACGGGGACTGGCCCTTCTGTGATAGAAAGCAATCCGCATAGGCCCCACTCCATTATTCTTACTAACCCAATGAGCACCAAACAACTCGCACCCGAAATCGTTATAGCCCGTTGCAGTTCCGGCTGCCCAGGCCTCGACGACGTGTTGGCTGGTGGTCTTCCCGCTGGTCATGTGTATTTGCTGGAAGGCGAACCGGGAACCGGAAAGACAACCATCGCGTTGCAATTCGTAGCTGAAGGCGCGCGTCGTCGCGAGAGGGTATTGTATATAACCCTCTCCGAGTCCCGCAAAGAACTGCAGACCGTCGCGCGTAATCACGGGATACGAATCAGTGGCGTCGAGTTCATCGAACTCAGGCCCAGCGAGCAAGACCTAAAGCCCGAAGGGCAATACACGGTTTTTCATCCTGCCGAGGTTGAATTGACTGACCGCGTGCAGACCATCATGGCCGAGGTCGAACGCCATCGCCCCGACCGTCTGGTGATTGATGCGTTATCAGAGGTGCGCATGCTGGCGAAAGATCCGTTACGCTACCGCCGCCAGGTGCTCACGTTAAAAGAGAATGTGCCATCGAATTGCACTGTGTTGTTGCTCGATGACCGCAGCAGCCGCCAAATCGACCTTGAGCTGCATAGCATTGTTCACGGCGTCATCTCGCTGGACAAAATCCAACGCGAGTATGGAAAGACCCGTCGTCGCCTCCAGGTGACCAAGCTTCGTGCCAGCGCATTTCGCGAAGGCTACCACGACTACATTATCAAGACCGGGGGCGTGGTCCTCTTTCCCCGCCTGATAGCTGCCGAGCATGAGTTTCCCTATGAGCACCGTGATCCCTTGCCGAGCGGTATTACCGAACTCGATAGCCTTGTGGGCGGCGGCCTTGATCGCGGCACCAGCACTTTGCTGATTGGGCCCGCCGGATGCGGAAAGACGACCATCGCCCTGCGCTGGCTTACCACCGCTGCTGAACGCGGCGAAACCACTGCAGCATTCATATTCGAAGAGACACTAAATACGTTGATGCGTCGTGCTACTGGTCTGGGAATGGATGTTTCTAAGCAGATTAAGAATGGAAAACTGCTTATCGATCACCTCGATCCCGCCGAAATGTCGCCTGGTGAGTTCGTCGAGAAGGTCCGACAATGCGTGGAAGAAAACAAAGTCCGGACGCTCGTGATTGATAGTCTGAATGGTTTTCTTCAGGCCATGCCAGGGGAGAATCACCTCGCACTTCATCTGCACGAACTTCTTACCTATCTAAACAACCGCGGAGTGGTCACCTTGATGATTCTCGCTCAGGCGGGAATGATCGGCAGCGATATGCAGACGCCTGTGGATGTCAGCTATTTGGCCGACAACATTTTGGTACTCCGCTACTTTGAAGCCCACGGGGAAGTTCGCCAGGCCATCTCCATGATCAAGAAGCGCAGCGGCCCGCATGAGCACACGATTCGCGAGTTGCGCCTGGGGCCAGACACTATCCGGGTTGGGCAGCCGCTTAAAGAGTTTCAGGGTGTGTTAAGTGGGATCCCAATTTTGGTGGGCAAAGAGAACGGGGGCAGCCCATCGATTTAAAAACGGAAATCTCGACAAACGATTTGCGCGTTTTGGTGTTCACGCCTTTCGGCAAAGACGCAGTCCTCATCGAAAAAGTATTGCGCGAGTCCGGCATTGCGGTGGAAGTTTGTTCCGATCCTTCGGCGCTGATCCGCACAGTGTGCGAAAGCGCTGGCGCCGCCATCATTACCGAGGAAGTTTTGCACACGGATGCAATTCAGAATTTTGCGAAAACGCTGTCCTCTCAACCCCCTTGGTCAGATTTCCCAATTATCGTGCTCACCGGGGGCGGTGTCACCACCGCTTCTACCGAATCTGCGGCCCGTTCTCGCGCCCCGCTAGGAAACGTTTCATTGCTCGAACGTCCGCTGCGGCCGGCAACTTTAATCAGCGCTGTGCGTGCGGCCCTCAATGCCAGGGAACGGCAGTACGAAATTCGCGATCACCTGCGGCAGCGGGAAGCTGCCGAGCAGGCACTGCGCCGCGCTCACGACATTCTTGAGACCCAGGTGGAACAACGCACGAATGCGCTGCGGCTTCTCTCGGCCCGGCTTATGCGCGTCCAGGACGAAGAACGCAGGCGCATCGCTCGTGAGTTGCACGACAGCCTCGGACAATATCTGGCAGCTGCCAAAATCAATCTGGATGTCCTCGCCAGCGAAAAGCAAGACCTCGCCATTCACCTGCGTGAGGCCCAGTACCTGATCGAACGAGCCATCTCGGATATGCGAACATTGTCACACTTGCTTCATCCGCCGCTGCTCGACGAAGCCGGATTCGGCACTGCCGCGAAATGGTTCGTGGAGGGCTTTGGCAAACGTAGCAAGATTGCCACATCCCTCGAAATGCCCGCCAAGCTCGACCGCCTTCCCCAGGAAGTGGAGATCGCCCTGTTTCGCATTTTGCAGGAGTCGCTCACCAATGTTCACCGCCACTCCGGAGCCAATCAAGTTGAGGTGCACCTCACCAAAGACGGCTCGGTGATCACTTTAGTTGTGCAGGACTACGGTAAGGGAATTCCTCGCGATATCTTGGACCGCTTCGCAAAGAGTGGTACGAACGTTGGCGTGGGTCTGGCAGGCATGCGCGAACGCGTCAAAGAGCTCGGCGGCAAGTTTGAACTTCAATCCGGGAAAAAAGGGACAATATTGAAAGTAGTGATTCCAGTGCCACAGACAACTTCCGATGATCCCGCTCCCTCGCTCGGGCCGTACTCTCAGGCCGCTTCGAGTTCCCCTGCCGCTTGAATTTGGGAGCCTGCGCGAGAACGAGGCGATTTTGGCACAAATTAAAGGGCGGCTTGCACCGCCCCTCCGAAACTAACCGCCAGCAACTGGCGACTGGGAATTGGTCTTAAGTTCCTTCGCTCCAGCCAGCCAAGTACTCTTCCTGTTCCGGCGTCAGCTTATCGATCTTGATCCCCATCGACTCGAGCTTTAATTTCGCGACCCGTTTATCGAGTTCTTCCGGAACGCGGTAAACCTTTTTCTCGAGCGTGGAGTGGTTCTTCACCATGTACTCCACCGAAAGCGACTGGTCGGCAAAGCTCATATCCATCACCGACGCCGGATGTCCTTCTGCCGCGGCCAGATTGATCAGTCGGCCTTCGCCGAGAAGATTGATCTTGCGTCCATCTTTCAACGAATACTCATCGACAAAGTTCCGCGTGGTGCGCTTCGAGGACGACATCTTTTCCAGCGCCGGAATGTCGATTTCAACATTGAAGTGTCCGGAGTTCGAAATAATCGCGCCGTTCTTCATCACTTCGATATGGTCTTTGGTGATGACGCTCTTGTTGCCGGTCACCGTGCAGAACACATCGCCAAGCTTCGCAGCTTCCGGCATGGTCATTACGCGGAAACCATCCATTGCGGCCTCGAGGGCCTTGGTCGGATCGACCTCGGTGATGATCACCTCAGCGCCGGCTCCACGTGCCCGGCTCGCCAAGCCGCGTCCGCACCAGCCGTAGCCGGCGACCACGAACTTCGATCCTGCAAGCAGGAAGTTGGTGGCGCGGATAATGCCATCAATCGTGGACTGTCCTGTTCCGTAGCGGTTGTCGAACAGGTGCTTAGTGTAGGCGTCGTTGACCGCAACGATGGGATATTGCAGAACGCCTTCTTTGGCCATCGCGCGCAGGCGGATCACGCCAGTCGTGGTCTCTTCCGTTCCGCCGATCACGCCTTCCAGAGCGTCTTTGCGCTTGGTGTGCAGAATGCTCACCAGGTCTGCGCCGTCGTCCATAGTGATATGCGGCTTGTGGTCGAGCGCCGCCAGAATGTGATTGTAGTAAGTGTCGTTGTCTTCGCCTTTGATCGCGAATACGCCAATGCCGTGATCGCGAACCATGCTCGCGGCAACATCATCCTGCGTCGAAAGCGGATTGGAAGCGCAGAGCACAACGTCTGCCCCGCCATCGCGAAGGCAAATGGCCAGATTGGCCGTCTCCGCGGTGACATGCAGGCATGCCGCAATGCGTATGCCTTTCAATGGCTGGTTCTTGATGAATTCCTTGCGGATGATCTGCAGGACCTTCATGGATTGATTGGCCCATTCGATCCGCTTTTTGCCGAGATCGGCAAAATCTATGCTCTTGACATCGCTTTGCAACTGCACCGAAGTGGTTGACATGCTTCTCCTGTATAAAATCTCTGTGGCAGTTCTCCGTGTAACTTTGTGCCCTCTGTGGCTAAGCGGTTGACTTTCTGAGTGGAGCGGGCTTACTTCCGAACTCCTGCTGTCACTGGCTCTCTCAATCCCGCGGCGCTTGCCAGTTGCGCAGCTTTGTCGGTCGCTTCCCATGTGAAATCAGGATCGTTGCGGCCGAAATGGCCGTACGCAGCCGTCTTGCAATAAATCGGCCGTCGCAGCTTAAGCGAATCGATGATTCCCTTGGGTGTGAGCTTGAAGTGCGACCGCACCAGGTCGGGAATAATCTCCGGATCCACTTTCGCAGTCCCGAAAGTCTCGACCAACACGCTCACCGGCTCAGCGATACCGATCGCGTAAGCCAACTGTACTTCGCAGCGTTCAGCCAATCCCGCGGCCACAATATTCTTGGCAATGTGGCGCGCCATATAAGCCGCCGACCGGTCGACCTTAGTCGGATCTTTTCCGCTGAACGCCCCGCCGCCGTGTCGTCCCATGCCGCCGTAAGAATCAACAATAATCTTGCGTCCGGTAAGGCCGGTGTCGCCCATCGGCCCGCCGATCACGAAACGCCCCGTGGGATTGATGTGGTACTTGGTGTCCTCATCCAGCAATTCCGCGGGAACCGTCGACTGAATGACATGTTTCAGAATATCGGCACGAAGCTCATCGTTCGTGACCGTCTCCGCATGCTGGGTGGAAATCACCACCGCGTCGATGCGCACGGGACGGTTCTTTTCGTCATATTCCACAGTAACTTGGGACTTTCCATCCGGACGGAGGTAGGGAAGCTTGCCGCTCTTGCGAACTTGCGACAGCCGCTGGCAGAGTTTGTGCGCCAACAGAATTGGCGTCGGCATCAACTCCGCATTTTCATTACACGCATACCC
>JBOGLH010000185.1:0-17052 GCA_050746025.1 Terriglobales bacterium
GCATTCATCGGCGGCAGAGGCGTGATCGGTAAATACAGCGGAATCGAAACCTGTTACGAAGAAATTGGCGCACGGCTGGCGGAAATGGGTCATGAGGTCACCGCCTATTGCAGAAATTATTTCACGCCTGAAGTTCGGCAGTACCGGGGCATAAGAATTGTGCGACTGCCGACGATTCGCACCAAGCACCTGGAAACGCTCGTCCACACCTTCCTGAGCACGATTCATGCCTGCTTTAGTGACTGCGACGTTGTGCATTACTACACATTGGGGCCATCGTTGTTCTCTTTTCTACCCCGGATGTTCGGTAAGAAAACAATAGTGAGCGTGCAGGGCCTGGATTGGCAGCGCAAAAAGTGGGGAAACTTCGCGCGGCGTGTGCTCAAGGTTTGCGAATGGACTTCAGTGCGTCTGCCTAACGTCACCACAGTCGTGTCGCGCACTTTACAGAAATATTACCGATCGCAATACGCGAAGGATTGCGCATACGTTCCCAACGGAACACGAATATGCGAACGACAAGCCGGAAATTATCTGCAAAGAATCGGGCTTCAATGTGATTCTTACGCGCTTTTCCTCGGGCGCTTCTCGCCCGAAAAAAATTGCGATCTTCTCATTGAGGCCTTCGAGAAACTCGACACGCCGATGAAGTTAGTTCTGGCTGGCGGTTCCAGCCACACCGATGACTATGTCGCTCGCTTGCAGGAGCGCCAGAGCGACAGAATAAAAATCTTGAGCTGGATTTCCGGGGATGCACTGGAAGAAGTCTTGACCAATGCAGCCGTGTTCGTCCTGCCATCTGACCTGGAAGGACTATCGCTGGCACTGCTCGACGCGATGGGGGCGGGATTATGTGTGCTCGCTAGCGACGCGCCCGAAAACGTAGAAGCCATCGGAGACGCTGGCTTCACGTTTCGCAGCGGCGACGTTAGCGATCTGCAACGAATGCTGGCGAGGCTGCTCGCTGATCCAGTTTTGCGTGAGAATATTGGCCAGCGCGGAAAAGCACGTGTTCGCCGCGAATACCCATGGGAAAAAGTCGCAAAAGCAATGGAGGCGGTCTACTTAGCGGTGGTCAAAGCCCCGGAGGGAAAGCCCGCCAGTCAGGAAAAAGCTGCCGGGCAGAAAAAAGCCGCCGGAACAGCCGCCTAAGCGGAAAGCGACGCGGCCCTAACTTCCGAGATTCACCGGCTCCAGTTTGGCTGTGAAGTGCCGCAGAAAGGGCGCCTCGTAAGTAAGTTTTAAACCCAGTATCGCTTCACGTTTTTTCCAGACTTCGAGAATAATTTCGACCACATAATCAATGTGGCTTTGGGTGTACACGCGGCGCGGAATCGCCAGTCTCACCAAATCCATTTGGGCCGCAGCGCCAAACATCAGCCGCCCGATTTCCACTGAACGAATTCCGCCTTCGAGATACAACTCAGTAGCCAAAGCCACCGCGGGAAATTGTTCCGCCGGAATGTGAGGCAGAAAAGCCCGTGCATCGAGATAAACTGCATGGCCGCCAGGTGGTTGGACGATGGGAACTCCTTGCGCGGCTATGTGATTGCCGAGGTATGCCGTCGAGGCGATGCGATAGTGCAAGTAATTCTCTGCCAGCCCCTCCTGCAGTCCAACCGCGATTGCCTCCAAGTCTCGTCCTGCTAACCCACCGTAAGTGGGATAGCCTTCGGTCAAAATGAGCAGATCTTTTTCCTGCTGCGCCAGCAAGTCGTCGTTGGTGCAAAGATATCCGCCGATGTTCGCCATGCCATCTTTCGTGGCGGACATGGTACAGCCGTCTCCGTAGCTGAACATTTCCTGCGCAATCTGCTTGGGCGTTTTAGATTCGTATCCCTGCTCGCGCAGCTTGATGAAATAAGAATTTTCAGCGAAGCGGCAAGCGTCGAAATAAAGTGGAATTTTATGCTTGCGGCAGACCGCGCTCACTTCCCGTATATTTTCCATCGAAACCGGCTGTCCGCCTCCGGAATTGTTGGTGACGGTGAGCATCACCAGCGGAACACGATCGCGGCCGGCGCGATGGATAAGAGCCTCCAGCGCCCCCACATCCATGTTGCCCTTGAACGGATATTTCTTCTGCGGCTCTCGCCCTTCCGCGATCACCAGATCAACCGCCTCCGCCCCGACGAATTCGACATTCGCGCGCGTGGTGTCGAAATGCGTGTTGTTGGGCACAACATCACCTTTCTTGCAGGTGACGCCAAACAGGATTCGTTCAGCCGCGCGCCCCTGATGCGTGGGAATAACGTGACGGAATCCGAATATGTCCTGCACGGAGGCGCGGAAGCGCTCGAAGCTCTTGCTGCCGGCGTAGCTTTCGTCGCCTTCCATGATCGCGGCCCATTGATGCGTGGACATTGCGCCGGTGCCGGAATCAGTCAGCAAGTCGATCAGCACATCGTCGGCGTTAAGCAGAAATAAATTGTGATGCGCTGCACGAAGAAGGGTCTCACGTTGTGGACGCGTGGTCCAGCGAATCGGTTCCACGCTCTTGATCCGAAAAGGCTCGATAATGGTGCGGGACATGCAGGGTTATTGAACCACGAAGGGAGTCAGGGTGTACAACGGAACAAAAGCCTACGCCACGAAGGGTACGAAGTTACAAGAAAGAAATCCGAATGCGATTGGCTGTCCGTCAAAACGCATGAAAGCTTAGTGCACCTGCACTGAGTCTTCGTCTTCTTCGTAGGTCACGGCGGCGGTGCGTTCCAGTTTGTCCCAGGAGAACGACTCGCCCGTGATGGCGCGCTTAATTGTCTTAAAGAGCACCAGCGAAAATAACTGGCGATAAGCAAAGCGCTGCAACCACACCTGACTGAGCAGCCACGGATCTTCGCGGGTATCGGGGGTGCGGCGCTCAAGCGCAAAAGCTATTGCGGATGTAATGAAATCGATAATCAAAAATGCTGCGAAGAATATCACCAATCGCTGGAAACTCGCGGGATCGGTCGATCCGGGATGAAAATGCTTTTGCACGAAATACCACAAAGCGCCAACGGTAAACATGATATCGATGAAGGGTGAGACCAGCGGCAATAATATCTGGAACACAACGATATTGGGCAGTGCGACCCAGCCGAGTGCGCCCTTCCGCGCAAAGACCCCCCGATGCTTATAGACCGCCTGCAATATCCCGAAAGACCAGCGGAAACGCTGGCGCATTAACCCGTTCGCGTTCACGGGCGCCTCGGTGTAGGCCAAAGCGCGATCTTCGTATTCCACGCGATAGCCGTTGCGAAGCAATGCCATAGTTAAATCGGCGTCCTCGGCAACCGTATCGGTATGGTAAGCGCCGGCGTCGCGCACCGCCGATATTCGCCATGCCCCGATGGCTCCGGGTACCACGCTCACAGCGCCGAGGATATTGAGCGCCCGGCGTTCGAAATTCTGGCTTGTGATGTATTCGAGCGCCTGCCAACGGGTCCAGAGGTTTACCCGGTTGCCCACTTTTGCATTGCCCGCGACCGCACCAACCTTAGGATTCACGAAATGAGGCACCAGCACCGCGATAGCGTCTTTGGCGATGACAGTGTCGGCATCGATTCCGACGAAAATTTCCTCATCACTGTGAATATGCATCAAGCCGAAATTCAGCGCTTCGGCCTTGCCGGAGTTCGGCTTCGCCAGCACCAGCAGGCGGCCAGCCGCCTGTTCCCGTGGAAAGCAGGTGCGAGCCACTTCTAATGTTTTGTCTTTCGATCCGTCGTCGATTACGATCACGCGAAGGTTGTGATAGCTGGAGCGCAGCGCCGCGCGAATCGTGCGCTCGATAACCTTTTCTTCATTGTACGCAGGAATCAACACTGCGACTCGCGGGCAATAGTGTTCGGTGAGTTCATTGCTGTAACCCAGGCGTTTAAACCGATCCGCCATGGCTAACGCACCGATAAACAACAATCTGCCTGTCATCAACAAGTCGCCGATGAAGAAAATAAATGCGATGGTTCGCAGCCCCGCGCCGTACATCCAGAAACCAACCCAGGTCAGCCATGCCGACCAGACTTCATTGCGGCCTATTGGGGGCATGACCTCGGCGCGGGTTTTGTGCCATAGGTCGCTGACCGAGACAATCTGAATTCCCTTTGCACGCGCGCCTTCAATGATCAGCGGTAACGCACGCACTGTCTCGCGACGGTTGCCGCCTCCATCATGGAGCAGGATGATGTTTCCGCAGTGGATATCGTTCGGCTGACATGGAGGCAGATGTTCCAGCACAAAACTTGCAATCTGCTCGCCTGAACGATTACCTCGCCAGTCATCGGGATCAATCTTGTCACCAATAGTGAAGTACCCAAGCCGTTCGGTCTGTTCTAGAGGGCGAACCTCGTCTTCCGTATCTGGTTCGGAGTCGATCGAATAGGGTGGCCGGAATAGGTGGGTTCTAATTCCCAGACGGCTGGCGAACAAGCTTTCGGTGAGGTTCAGCTCCAACTCCACCATGGTGTTTGAAAGGTCGCTGATATCAGGATGAGTAAAAGTATGGTTCCCAATCTCGTGGCCTTCTCTATAAATTCTCGAAGTGAGGGCGGCGAATCTGTCGGCCTGATTTCCAATTAGAAAAAATGTCGCGGGCGCGTGCTCCCGCTTTAGGACATCGAGGATGCGGGGCGTCCAGTCAGGATCGGGCCCATCGTCAAATGTGATCGCTACTTGATCCGGACTGGATCCATATCGACCCACACGGTAGGGCTCGGGCAAACTGTCCATGGTCTCATCAGTAATGAGGCCCGCGGAATGATCCGTCGACATTTTGCGCTCGCCATTTCCCGGAGTAGCTTCCACATTGAGGATTTCGCCAGCGCCTATCAAGTCGACATCCTGGCCGGGCGGAACGACCCCAAGCTTTGAAGGCGCAGCTACGTCCATGGGGAAATCCCAAATCTTCCACAGGGAGCGGTCTTCAGATCCGAGACGCCAGAGAGCGAATGTGCGCACGCCAAGCTGGCGCCCCGCGCGCATCTCGTTGAGAGCGGTCACGCCATCCAGAAACCAGATGTCGTGCTGCAAGTTGTGCTCGTCAAGGTAAGTGACGTGCGGGTTCATGCTGTCGTCGTCAAAGTTCACATCCTCCTCGGAGTCGCGCGCCGCCAGCCAGGCTTGCTGCACGGTGACGTTGACGTCGTGCTCATCGGCAGGCAGCTCTCCGCGTTTCGGCCGCTGCACCCAGTCATAACCGTAGTTGGCAATGGCGCAAATAAGTTTGTCGATCGGAATTAATTTCTTGGCTTCTGACAAGTTATTGGTGAACCAGTCTTGCGCGGCGATGGGGCCGGCGGTGCCTCCGCCGCCTGCATAATGCTGGTCGTAATTCATGAGCACGACGCCGTCGGCTGCCTGGCCTACTCCGCGATAATCGAAATCTGAGTTGCCAGATGGTGCGCTGACGTAAAGCTTCATGCCCTTGGAGTGCAGATCTGTGGTCAGCTCATTCAGCAGAGAAACGAATGCGGGCTGAGCCTTTTTAGGAAAGTCTTCGAAGTCCACCATCAGCCCGCGAAACTTATCGCTGGCCAGAAAGCGGTCGATTTGTTGGCGAAAGTTAGCCCGCGCGTCAGGATCGTTCAGGAACGTAGATATATCTACCCAGTGAGTGCCATCGAAGTTGTTGACCAGCGGAAAGACTTCCGTCACCGTTTCTTCCGATTTCAGAAACGGCATGACCTTGTAATCCACCGTACGCACGGCCCCGCCCTGCATGACGTCAAAGAATCGGTTGGTCTCGGAATCCACGCCCTGCAAACGCCCGTCAGCAGTGAGCACGTGCAGCCATTCGGGATAAAGCAGATCGATCTGCCGAGCATATTCCCGAAGCGATGAAAAGCTGGCTGCGTCCCAGGGAACATAAAATGCGGCGCGAATGCCTTCATCGGTATTCAGCGCCACCATTGATGGCGCGGTCTTGGTGCGGCGGTGACTGCGGCGGGCCAACAGAGCCCGCCTTTCCAGTGCCTTTTCCTTCTCAGTAGCCCTAAGCGCTTTATAAGGTTCTCTCAGCGCATGATAGGGGCGCTTTTCGAAGGGAAGGAGAAGCTTTGGTATCGGCTCCCTGGTCGCGTTGTATATAAAAACAACGATGACGGCGCTGATTAGAATGCCAGCGACGTCGAGCAGCCTACGAAGCCGTTTCCACCGGCCCTTTTTGGGATCATAAAAAACAGGATGCGCCATGCCTGAGACCAAAAACATCCTAACGATAGGATGAAGGAGGGTCAAACCTATCTAATTGGATGCATAATCATCCGGGAACGCTGACCCATGCAGATCCAGCAAACGCGATATATTGCCAATGTGGCCGAACTGGTTCGCAGAAATCTGCGATTTTTCCTGCTCTTTGCAGCCGCTGCTTTGCTGCTGCGGCTGCTTTTCATCTTCCGCTTTCCGGGAGTCGTGACCGACTCCTTCGTTTACGGTGACATCGCTAAGAACTGGCTGCAGCACGGAATTTATGGCCTCAGCGGCCCGGACGAAATCTCTTCCACTTACATTCGCCTGCCAGGGTATCCCGCGTTTCTCGCGTTCATATTCGCGATCTTCGGCATGGAGCATTACCGGGCAGTCCTGTTCGTTCAAATGTTTGTCGATCTCGGTACTTGCTTTCTGTGCGCGGATATCGCATTGCGGCTGCTGGGGCCGAGATTCGCGAAAATCGCTTTTGTCCTCACTTGTTTGTGTCCTTTTCTTGCCGATTATTCCGCTGCAGCGCTCACGGAAACGCTCGAAATATTCTTCACCGCACTTGTGTTTGACCTGGCAATTCGTGCCCTGCACCGTGATTCTATGTGTGAGTGGATGGGTTGCGCGGCCGCGTGCGCAGCGGCAATCTTGTTGCGTCCAGATGGCACGTTATTAGTACTGACTCTCGACCTCTTTCTGCTCGCCAGAGTTTTGCTGCCAAATTCGTTAGTTGTTGAGAGAACCGGCATTTCGCCCTCTCGTGGTAATGCAGTGCTGCGCAATTTTCAAGCAGCGATTCTGGTTACTGCTATCGCGATCGCGCCGCTGGTTCCCTGGGCAATTCGAAACTGGAATGTGTTTCACAAGTTGCAACCGCTGGCGCCGCGATATGCGAATGAAGAAGATGAATTCGTGCCCATGGGGTTCAACCGCTGGGTAAAAACCTGGATCGCGGATTACGCGTCGACGGAGGAAATTTATTGGTCTGTGCCCGGTAGCGAGATCCCTAGCGAGAAGCTTCCATCACGGGCATTCGATTCACCGCGCCAGCAAACCGAAACTACAGCGTTGATCAATGATTACAACCGGGAACTTCATATCTCGCCAGCCTTGGACAAGCGATTCCAGGCGCTTGCAACCGAGCGCATTCACTCGCACCGGTTATGTTATTACCTCAGCCTTCCGTCGCTGCGCGTTCTCGATATGTGGTTGCGCCCGCGAACCGAAATGCTTCCTTGCGACACACGCTGGTGGGAGTTCAATGACGACCTACAGTGGTCGGTACTGGCCGTCGGGTTCGGAATCATCAATCTCGGCTACATCTTATGTGCGCTGGCGGGATGGATGTACGCTCGGCGGCTTCCACCGATCGGCTTGCTGGCATTATTCGTGGTGTTGCGCTCAGGTTTTTTGGGTACGCTGGAAAATCCTGAACCTCGATACACCCTGGAGATGTATCCGATCGTGATCGTCCTCGCCGCGTGCGCTCTCGGCAAAATGCACGCCGATTCCGTGAGCACTACACTGCAAACTAAATTGGATTAGCCTAGCGGGGAATCGCTCATGCGAAAGCGCGTCCGCACGTGTTCGGAGAGCAGGGCAATCGCGTGACGGTTGGCGATGGGATCCATACGCGCGAGATAGCGCATTGCCTCTACTAAGACACGCTGGCCGTCCACATATCGCGGGTCAGAGGTCCGCTCACGTGGTTTCTTGCGGCTGATATCAGGCACAACTGGAATGGTAAAAACCTTGGCCATGCGGCTCCGTATTATTTGCGGATACTCTCGCTATTCGCTTGGATGGTGTTTTCGAGTATAACGCCGCATGTTGCAGTATGCAGCCAGAAAATTCTGCCGTAAACTGCTTATTGTTAGTGAGTTACGATTTTCGCATTCCCTGACGTCTTCAGTTGGAACATCTTGGCGGGAATTTTCTGACCGAGTTTAATGCCAGAATACCTGGCGAGCCGGTAGTCTCCATTTGTCTCCATCAGCTTTTGTTGAACCGATATTCCGGTTTGCGGATTAATCCACAGGGTGATTTGTGGAATGTGCTGTTTCATTTTGTCCGATTTCGGGACCAGCTCAAGCCTGACGGCGTCAGTGCTGTCGACCTTCTCCTCGCCGCCGTAAGTTACGTCGAAGCTTTTGCGCATGTCGTCGCCGCTACTACCAAACCCAAGCACCAGGAAAGTTTCGAATTCCTCGCGGTGCGCGCTGGCATCGTACACGTCAACCGTCCCGGTTCGGGACTTATACAACTGAATCTTTCCCTTCGAGAAGATTACCTGCTGAGCATCGGGCGGATCGATATCAGCCGCCATCTCAGTTTCGTTTCCGTTGCGTTGAAAATATATTTTGCCGGTCTGGCGTCCTGACTCTTCATTCACCACGCTGTTGAATGTAGTCCAGGTGAAATTAGCTTGGGCAGTGCGAAACTTGGCGGCTGCTTCGTCCATCTTGGACATGATCTTTTCTAGCCCCGGATCGGACGCAGCCAACGCTGAAAGAACGAGGATCACGGCAAACAGCAACCGCGGCGCGATTCTCGAGCCTAAAACGGATGATGTCTTCATTGTTTGTCGATCTCTCCTACTCCCGCTGTACCCACACTTTGTAGGCGACGACGCGTCCCTTCCCATCAGTGACCGTTGTGTAACGCGAAATTGCGACACTGCCTGAAATAGGCTCAATCACTCGCAGCAATGCTGCGCGTATCGACGAATCGTCGTTGCCGGAAACTGCCTTAGCATCCACCTGATAGATGAATTCACCCTGGCCGTCTGGATATACGAGGACGCCAGTCGAGTTCGGGTTGCGTTCCACGGGGCGGTCGTTGAAGCTGATCACCAGCGGAGAGAAGAACACGAAAATAAGAATGAGCGTGACCATGACGTCGTACTGGACGGTGCCGCGCTCGTAAGACCAAAAGATAAAACTTTTTATCGTGCGCCACACAGGGTTGACCCGTCCCGGCGTCGTTTGCGGCTCGGCGGTTTTTAGCTCAGTGTGCAAAGAATGAACTCGATTGAATCATTTGATCATCGGGTCATTGAGTCATTGAAACGGCTCTTAAATGACTGAATGGCCAAATGACTCGATGATTCAATTCTTCATCAGTGTAGATCGTTTTAAGGCGCTACGAGTTGCTTTAATGCAGCTTTCGCGGAAGTATGCGGTCGATCCCCATGTACGGCTGCAGTGCCTTGGGAACCAGCACGCTGCCATCTGCCTGCTGATAATTCTCAAGAATCGCCAGCCAGGTACGTCCCACCGCCAGCCCGCTGCCGTTCAAAGTGTGCACGAAGTCAGATTTCCCCTTGCCATCCGGCCGGTAACGGATGCGTGCTCTCCGCGCCTGGAATGACTCAAAGTTGGAGCACGATGAAATCTCGCGATAGAGCTTCTGCCCTGGAAGCCAAACTTCCAAATCGTAAGTCTTTGCGGACTAGAAGCCCATGTCAGCGGTGCACAACAGCATCACCCTATAGGGCAATTCCAGCTTCTGCAGAATTTCCTCAGCGTCGTGGGTGAGCTTTTCCAGATCATCATAGGACTGCTCGGGCCGGGTGAACTTCACCAACTCTACTTTTTGAAACTGGTGCTGCCGAATAATGCCTCGCACGTCCTTCCCATAGGACCCCGCCTCACTGCGGAAACATGGGGTGTAAGCGGTGAGCGAAACTGGTAAGCGGGAGCCCTCAAGCGTCTCGTCACGATAGAGATTGGTGACCGGAACTTCGGCGGTTGGAATCAACCACAGGTCTCTTTCTCCATGCGGCACACAAAAGAGGTCGGCGGCGAACTTTGGCAATTGCCCGGTGCCATACATTGATTCCGAATTTACTAGATAGGGTGGCAGAACTTCGGTATAGCCGTGCTCGCGGGTATGGACGTCGAGCATAAAGTTTGCCAGCGCACGCTCAAGCCGAGCGCCGCCGTCCCAGTAGACCGCGAAACGCGCGCCGGTGAGTTTAGCGGCGCGTTCAAGATCGAGAATTCCCAGCTGCTCCCCCAGCTCCCAGTGTGGCTTGGGCATGAAATCAAACTTGGGAAGCGGGCCCAACTTGCGCACCTCAACATTGTCTTCTGCTGATTTACCGATTGGAACTGACGCGTGCGGCACGTTAGGAATCCCCGCCAGCAGCTCCCCCATGTGCGTGTCGTACTCTTCGGCGGCCTTCTCCAGCTCCTGAATCTGGGCGCGCATCTCTTTGGTCTGTGCGATCAGGTGAATCGTGTCCTCTCCGGCTTTCTTCATTTCAGGAATTTTCGCCGACAGCCGGTTGCGCTCGGCTTTGAGGGTTTCCGCAGATTTAATCGCCTGCCTCCGCTGCGCCTCCACATTGGAGAAGTCCCCGAGCACCGCCTTAGGATCCATTCCGCGGTTGCGCAGCATTTCCTCCACGGCCGACAGGTTATTGCGTACTACGGAAAGATCAAGCATGGGAAACAATACTCTAATGGAATTTCACCGGGATTTGCACCTGCGTCGCGGCACCGCTGCGCTCAGTGCAGTACAATTCGGTCATGATTCCGCAAGATTTGCTGGACATTCTGGTTTGTCCGATCTGCAAAAAGCCGCTGATTGTGCAGGGAAATCAGGAAAGCCTTAAATGCGGCGAGTGCCACCGGGTTTACCCCGTACGCGATGACATTCCCATTCTGCTGGTGGACGAGGCCAAGATCGAGGTCGCGTGAAGCTTGGATAAGCGGCCGCCCGATTTAGCGCCTGACAAAACTCTGACACCTCATTCCCTTGACGTCTCAAAACCGGACCGCAAAGAGCCATTTTGACACTTTATGTCAGGCATGAGACGGGGCGTTTTCCTCATCCTCCAGACCAGCCTGCCGATGACACTAGCAACTTCTCGTACATTCAAGGGTTTAAGACACTATGGTCTTCTCCAGCCGAATGTACATGAACGCGGTATGTTCGGCAGACAAATTGCATGCAACAAAACGTGGTGCAGCTGAGTCTAATGGGTAGAAGCAGTCAAGGTCGGAGGTGGAAAATGCGAGAACGATTTTCAGTCACCGAACTAACAGCTCTGCGAAGCGACCTGCTGCAGGGGGGCTTAGCCGATTCGCGTGAGGCTGCCGAGTTGGTGCAGATTTTCCTGATGGGCCGGGGCTACGGGGTATCGCCTCAGGCCGCCCGGGATGCGGTGAGCCGGGTCGAAATGTCAGGTTGTGCGCTGCCGGTTCTGGAAAGGGAGCTCGAAGGTCTGGCTTTGGTCCAGTAATCGCGCGCTAACAATGGTCCGTAGCGGTGCGGACCCAAACAATTTAAAAAAAGATCCGCGGGGACAAGAGACGTAAACCAGTCGCTCCCCACAGATGAGTAGCAAGGAAGCAGCCGGGCCAACCAGCCCGGCGTTCTTGTTTTTGGTCGGCGTTATCTCAAAAGCGGGGGCGGTGTCATCCGAAGCTTTACGACTTTTTCAGTCCGAGCTCGCGCCCTTCGTCACAGAGCTCACACCGCGTTATCCCGGTTCCGCATTCTCTGAACTCAGAGCGGACTTGGCAGCAGAACTCAGGACGGGCGAATCTTCCGGCTGAGATGTACCGCTGCGTGCTTGATCGTCTCCGGGCGAGAGCGACGGCTTGGGCCAACGAACTTTGTGATTAAATTACGGCATGGAACAGGCCCGAATGAGCCCACGATCAGTAGTGGGAGCCATCATTGTGATCAGTGGGCTGGCTATCTCATTCTTGTTATGGCTGGTGTACGTACATCACGCGTCGGCTGATTTCGCAGGACGATGGATATTTCTGCCCGCCCTGAATGCCCTGTTGAACGGACTGTGTGCAGTTACACTTTGCGTGGGTTTTTACTTCATCAAACATCGCAACATCGTAGCCCACCGCACCAGCATGCTGCTGGCTTTCGCTTTCTCCTCGGCTTTTCTCGTCAGTTACATCGCGAACCACGCACTTCACGGCGACACAATTTTCCCCGGCCACGGTCCGGTGCGCGCGATATATCTTTCAATTCTGGCTAGTCACGTGATCCTATCTATCGTCGCGCTGCCGATGGTACTGACCACATTCTTTTTTTCCCTGACTGGGCGGTTCGCAATCCATCGCCGGATCGCACGCATAACCTTTCCCATCTGGCTCTATGTTTCAATTACGGGAGTTGTGGTTTTCCTTTTTCTCAGAGTCTACGCATACTGACAGTTGGATTCGCTGCGGAATGCGGTTACTCGTAGCGCAGACTTTCAACCGGGTCGAGCTTCGCCGCTCGTGCTGCAGGAACTGTGCCGAATAAAATTCCCACCAGCGACGAAACCACAATCGCCACGATTGCCGATAATCCTGAGATCGGTACTCGGTACTCGGTTAGAAAGCGAATGGAGTAAGGCAGTGCCAGGCCAAGAACTACTCCGATCAGTCCGCCGCCGACAGAAATCACGATGGCTTCTGACAAGAACTGGAACCGGATCTCGCGGTTGGTCGCGCCCAAAGCTTTGCGGATACCGATTTCGCGAATTCGCGAGCTCACCGTCGCCAGCATGATATTCATGATTCCAATTCCGCTGACCAGCAAAACGATCGCGGCCACTGCCAACAGCACCATAGTGAGCGCGTTGGCGGTTTTGTCGGCGACCGTCACCAGTTGCGTGAGGTTGGTGACGTTATAAACCGACTCCGCACGATGGCGGGATTGAATCACGTCTTTGATCTCATTAGTTACCGGCTCGATCATCGAAGGATCGGAGACGGAAAAGTAAATCAGTTTTACCGTGGCATTCTCAGTAAAGTAGCGGGCCACGCTATATGGAATCAGAAAAGTGCTGGTGGTCACCTCAGATTCGCCAAAGGTGTTCACCCGCTCGCGAAAGGTTCCAATGATGGTGAACGGTAAATGGCTCAGCGGAATAATTTTTCCGACCGCTGCTTCGGAAGAGCCATAGAGCTGCTTCGCCAGGGTTTCGGTTACCAGGCCGACCTTGTTGTGGGCCTGCTCGTCCTGGCGATCGAAAAAGCGACCCGAGACCACCACCAGGTTGCGGACATTCCGATATTCAGGGTACACACCCAAAATCTGCAAGTCGCGTTCTTTTCCGTTGCCGACCGGAACCCGCTCGTTCAGATCGAGCACCGGTGACGCGCTGACAATGCCGGGTACGCCCGCCTGGGCGGCCTGCATGTCTTCGACGGTCAGGGCGTCGGGGGCAGTGTTGGTAATGCGCTGCGCTCCGCCCTCATACTCCGCATAAATCAGATTCGCGCCAATGCCCTGAATCAGATTCAAGACGTATTGCTTGCCGGTCATTCCGATCGTGACAACAAGAATCAGAGACGCCGTCCCGATCACCATGCCCAGCCCGGTCAGCAGGAAGCGGACCTTATTGGCGCAGAAAGTATCGAAGGCGAAGCTCATGATCTCGCTGAACGCGAGCTTCGGAGTCAGCTCCGATACCGTAGTGGTGACCGACATGTGAAATTAGATGCTACGCGTTGCTGGCGGGAGTCGCAAAGTGACTAGTAGGTTGAAACCGATTCGGCCTGGGGATAGATGTAGGGACGGGCCGACGCCCGTGAGCAGCTCAGGCGCTTTTAACCTGGGTCTGCGAGACCAGCGCTTCGTGGATCTTCTTAACTTGTTTCCGGGTATCTTCGACACTGCCGCTGTTGTCGACCACGAAATCCGCGGCCTGAATTTTTGCCTCGTCAGGCGCCTGCGCCATCATTCTGCGAGTCACCTCGCGGCGGGCAGTTTCGGCATCGACCTTCAGCCGCTTCTCCCAGCGCTCGATTCGCTGCTGCGGCTTGCAACTTACCACTATGACTTTATCGAAGCTCCTTCGCAGTCCGGCTTCGAGCAGCAGTGCAGCTTCGAGCATCGCAATTGCATCCGGCTCACGGCGCCGGATATCTTCCATCCACTGCTGGTATCGCTCGATGACCCCAGGATGTATCAGGCTGTTGAGCTCGTAAATGCGCGGACGCTTCTGATCGAACGCCAATTCAGCCAGGCGGGCTCGATCGACGGTTTTGTCGGAATTCAGTATCTCCGGCCCGAAGCGGCGCACCACTTCGTCGTAAACTTTTTCGCCGGGACGCATGAGATCGTGGGCAATCTCATCTGCGTCGATCGTGTGCACGCCCAGGTCGGCAAACATGCGTCCGACCGAAGACTTTCCGGTAGCGATCCCGCCAGTTAATCCAATCTTAAGCACGGATTCCTCGCTTTCGCTCAACAAGCGATTGCAGATTTCAGATTGCAGATTTCAGATTCGGACCCGCGTTAGAGCAGGACGTTTGTGGCAACCCGCTCGCGATCTGAAATTTACAATCTCAAATCTGCATTCTGCAATCGACCGTTCAGGCTCTGGACAGCTCTGCTATCCGGCTGCCCCTTCGCATCTTCGCTGCCTTCACAGTGTTCGACATCAACATGGCGATGGTTAGCGGACCAACCCCACCGGGGACGGGCGTGATCGCCCCGGCTACATCCGCGACCTCCGGATGCACATCGCCGACCAACACCGACCCTTTGTTGCGAAATGTTTCTTCGCGCTTGGAATTGCCCGCGAACAGGCGCGCGAATTCCTGTTCGTCAGTCACACGATTCATGCCGACATCGATGACCGTGGCGCCGGCGCGGACGAAATCTTTGGTGATCATTCCGGCGCGGCCAACCGCAGCCACCAGAATATCCGCGCGCCGGCAAACCGCTGGCAGGTCGCGGGTTTTTGAATGGCACACGGTCACCGTGGCGTTCGCGTTCAGCAGCAGCATTGCCATGGGCTTGCCGACAATATCGCTGCGGCCGACGACTACTGCTTCTTGTCCGGCAATTTTGATTTTGCTTCTCCCCATCATTTCCATAATCCCTGCCGGAGTGCACGGCACCAGACCCGGCCGTTGCGTGGAAAGAAAGCCTACGTTCATGGGATGGAAGCCATCGACATCTTTTGCCGGATCGACCGACAGCAAAACTTTTTTGGAATCCACCTGCGGCGGTAATGGAAGCTGCACCAGAATGCCGTCAATCTCATCGCGGTGATTCAGGTCTGCAATAAGATCCAGCAACTCGTGGGTGGTGGCGCGATCGGAAGGCGTGTGCTGCTCGCTATAAAGCCCAACTTCGCCGCTGCTCTTCACTTTTCCGCGAACATAAATCTCTGACGCCGGATTATTGCCCACCAGCACCACCGCCAGCCCCGGGCGCATTCCCGCAGCCGACAAGGCTTTCACTTCGATCGCGACTTCGCTGCGAATCTCGGCCGCGATTTTATTTCCGTCCAGAATGGCTGCAGGCATGGGATTGGTGAAGTGAAATTCTAGCACCGTTTGCGCCGGTTGTTGGTCGTCGGTCGTTGGCAAAAGCCAATAGAAGGCTAGTTATTTTTCAAAACAGATTCTTCAGGCTCAACCGCCGATGAGGCCATTCCGCGTCCTTCTCCCTCAATGCAAAACCGATGCCAGAGTTCAAGATTCAGCAACCGCCAGATGCGTTCGTAATGATCGATGTGACCGGCCTCGTGCTCATGGAAGAGCCGCTCGATCGCGGCACGCTTGAAGAGTTTTCGATTCATGCTGCGCGGCTCCAATAACAGATCGTGGATTTTCTCTAATTGTGGACCTTTCAGCCAGGGGCTCCATGGCGTAGGAAATCCCAGCTTCTTGCGATAAATAATTTCCTGCGGCAGCAGATCCTGCACGGCTTTTTTCAGGATGCGTTTGCCATTTAATCCCTGAACTTGAAACTTGCGCGGAATGTTGGTGGCGAACTCGACCAGCACATGATCGAGAAAAGGCACGCGGCTCTCAATCGATGCGGCCATGCTCATGTTGTCCTGCTTCATGAGCAACTCCACGAGATAGGTTTTTATGTCGGTGTAAAGAAGCCGATGCAGCATGTCGCCGGTCGAGTGCTCCCAATATTCCAGAGAGCTTTCATACGGCGCGCCGGCTTTGAATTCAGCTGCGACTTCATCTGACAATAAAGTGTGCTGCTCCGCTTCGCTGAAAGCGCACAGGAAATTGTCGAAGTACAACGACGCCCAGGAGTTCCCGTCGCGTGCGAGTGGCGTGTGCGCCAATTTTCGCCTGAGCGTGGCGCTGATCCACGATGAGTCCTGTACCGCGTTGCGAATTTGCCGGCGCACCGCACCCGGAACCAGCCCGCGATAATAGCGATCAAGCGAAGCATTTTTCAGAGTGAATGCATAACGCGCATAGCCGCCGAGGGTCTCATCGCTGCCTTCGCCAGTGAGCACCACCTTCACCCGCTGCCGCGCCAGCTGAGCCACAAAATAAAGAGGGACGCTCGAGGGCCATGCGATGGGCTCATCTTCATGCCAGATGAGTTGCGGCAGAAGATCGAAAAACTGCTCGCGACTCACGAGCACGTCGTGATGGATAGAGTTCAAGTGGCGGGCAACGACACGAGCGTAGGGAAGCTCACTGTACTGATCTTCGGCGTAGCCGACGGAAAATGTTTCAACCGGCGCGCGGCGGAGTTTTGTCATTAATGCGGCTACGGCGCTCGAATCGATGCCGCCGCTGAGAAAAACTCCCAGAGGAACGTCGCTCATCAAATGGCTATTGACCGCCTGCTCCAGGAGATCGCGATATTTCTCGATGTAATAGGTTTCGGTGTGTGACGAATCCTCGTTGGTGACCGGCAAGTCCCAATAAGGCTCGATAGTCACACGGCCGTTGAGACCCACTTCCATCATGTGTCCGGGCATTAACTTCATTACGCCATCGTAAAAAGTCTCACGGCCCGAAACATATCCAAATGCCAGATATTCAGGCAGGACCCGGCGATTAAATTCAGGCTGAGTTCCATCGGAGAGAACCACTTTGATTTCTGAACCGAAGGCGAGCGATTCTGGAGTCAAGCGATAAT
>JBOGLH010000186.1:0-11040 GCA_050746025.1 Terriglobales bacterium
GCGGGCGTCGTGATGGTGATGTGCGCGCCGGGAGTCGATCCGTTGAAGTATTTTGAGATGTCACGAATGGTGCGCGGGAGAGCTCCCCCAGGATGGCTTGCGTCAACCCGAACGATCATTCGCGATGACTGGTAGATATCAGCATCATCGCTATGTTGATGAGTCCAGCCGCTAGCATCTGGGTGCGCGATGAATCCGAAGCCGGGCGCAGCTAGCGCTTGATCTTTCTGCAAACTTAATGTCACTCTAATAATGTTCTGGGCGTAAGGCTCAACCACAATCGTGCTGCCGTTGTGATCGAGCACGATCGGCGATTGCTCTGCAAAGGTAGGTATTGCGATCAGGAAGGTTAGAGCAACGCCGAAACAAATCCCGTTCGAGATCATTCTCAACGATTGAGTCCTCGGGCGGTATCCACTGCTCTTAACACCGCTTGCGCCTTGTTCATCGACTCCTGGTATTCGGTCGCGGGATCCGAATCCGCAACGATGCCGGCACCGGCCTGAAGATACCCACTCTTCCCGCGCATGAGCATGGTGCGAATCGCGATGCAGGAGTCGAGGTTACCCGCGAAATCGGCATAGAGGACTGATCCGCCATAGACACCACGCCGCGTTGGCTCGAGTTCTTCGATGATCTGCATGGCGCGCACCTTGGGCGCGCCGCTGAGAGTGCCCGCTGGAAAACATGCGGCAAAGGCATCTAGCGCGTGCAGTTCAGGACACAGCTTTCCTTCGAGGGCCGAAACGATATGCATCACGTGGGAATAGCGTTCGACATACATCAGGTCTTTGACTTTGACCGAACCGTACTCGCTGACTCTTCCCAGATCGTTGCGGCCGAGGTCGACGAGCATAACGTGCTCGGCGCGCTCTTTCTCGTCGCTCAGCATTTTTTCTTCAAGCTGGCGATCTTCGGCCTCGTCTTTGCCGCGAGGATGCGTCCCAGCAATCGGGCGATACTCTAGCTTGCTTCCAGTCACGCGCACCAGCATCTCGGGCGAAGATCCAAGGATGTGAGTGTCGCCTATCTTCAGGAAGTACATGTACGGCGACGGATTCACGGCCCGCAATGCACGATAAATATCAAATGCCGGAACGTCAGGCTTGAAGTCGAGACGCTGCGAGAGCACGACCTGAAAGATATCTCCGGCCGCGATGTATTCCTTCGCGGTCTCGACCGAACGCTCGAACTTCTTCTGAGGGGTTACGGAACTGATTTTCAGTTTGCCAGGAGCGCTCCCCGCGCCGTTCTGCCATCCGGAAGATCGCACACCGGTAGCCAGTTTCTTTTCGAGCGCCTCAATATCCGAAACTGCGCGGTCATAAGCTTTGCGCGGAGTTTCGCGCGAGACATCGGCTGCGGCCATGATGTGGATCTGATGACGAAGATGATCAAACGCCAGCAGGCGGTCAAAAAACATCAGCACGCAGTCGGGAAGGTGAAGGTCGTCTTTAGTATGCTCACCGATTTTTTCCAGCTGGCGAACGATGTCGTAAGAACAAAACCCAACTGCCCCGGCGGTGAATGGCGGCAGGCCGGGAACATTTGCCAGTTGGTGCTGTTGCAAAAGTTCTTTTGCAACTTGAAAAACATTGCCCTTCAACCGCTCACGTTTGTTGCCGCGCTCAATCGTGATCTCGCTGCCGCGCGAGCGCAATTGCATGTAAGGACGCGCGCCCAGGAACGTGTAACGCCCAATCTGCTCTCCGCGTTCGACTGATTCGAGCAGAAATGCATTCTCTTCTCCGCGAAAAATTACCAGGGAAGCAGAGACCGGCGTCAGCAAATCGGCCATGACCGACTTGACCACCGGCACCAGCGTTGCTTCGCGAGCCAGTCGTGAAAATTCTTTGTAGTCAGGGCGAATCATTTCGCTTAAAACGATTACCGCAGATCACACATTATAGGGGAAGCGCTTGCGGACGAAGATTTACAGCTCCGAGACTATTTTCTCGGCGAACTCTATTGTTACTGTGCGATCAATACCTTTTACCCGCAGAGAATGCAGGGAAAGCCGGAGCTCACGGAGAAATACAGGAGAGCTACTGACCTACCGTAATTGGACAGGAGTGACCGATCTACACGGATTATGCCAGTTAATCCGACGTACTGGTTTCGCGGGGAGATGGGACGTCTTGATCCGGCACGATCGGTTTTGCCAGGAAGAAGTCGTGGCTGTAAAGGTTGTGGTACATGCGGCCGGCGATCTCGGCGGCTTTAGGACCAAAGGTGGGGCGTCCACCTTCAAGAAAGACGACGACCACGATACGGCCGAAATTGGTATTGGCGTAGCTTGCAAACCATCCGAAACGAGTTCCTGCACGCGAGCAGGTGCCGGTTTTGCCTAGTACTTCCTCTTCGTTAAAATTCAACAACACGCGGCGTGCGGTGCCGAATTCGACCGCTCCGGCCATGCCGTCAGAAATCTCAGGAATCCATCGACCGATATTCAAGTGCCGTTTCACTCTCGGCTGGAAGTTCGTAATGGCGGTGGCGGTCGAGGGATGCTGCAGGTAATACATGGTCCCACCATTTGCAATTGCTGTGACCAGCGCGCCCAATTGCAGTGGCGTCATTGATATGCCTTCGCCGAAAGAGCACATCTTGGCCACTCCGCCCAGCTTCGACGAAATTTCTTCTTCCGGATAAACTCCCGGTTGCTCCCCGGCAATATGGTAACCCGCAAGTTCACCCAGGCCGAATGTGTGTGCGTAGTGCGCGACTTTTTCGAATCCGAGCTGGCGGCCCAACGCTTCGAAATAGGCGTTATTCGAATGCGCCAGCGCCAGCGTCAGATTCATATGGCTGCGGCCGCCAAGTCGAACTTCAGTTTCCTTGGTGATGATGCCTTCGCTCAGCGCGGCCAGCGCAACCGACAACTTAATAGTGGAGCAAGGCTGCGCGCCGCTTGAAAGAGCGAGCTTCTGATTCACCATGGCAAGAATGCGCCCGCTGGTGGGCTGAATCGCCAGCACGGTGCCATTCATGTTGCCAAGCGCCTCGATTGCGGCTTGGCGCACGACGAGATCTTCTCCGGTAATCTTATCGCCTTCGGTGATGTCACTGGCGTAAGAGCTAGCGTAAAAGTGCTCGTAATAATGATGTTTTTTGAGTGCGTGGACAGTGCGCGAGCGCACTCTACGATGGCGGGCCAAGTGACGCATGTGGCGGCGTGCGCGTCGAGTTTCTCTGATTGTGCGAGGCTTACGGGTCGGGGTCAGAGTGTGATTGCTGATGGTCGCGGCAAGTCCAGCTTGACTCAAAAGAACAATGGAAGCGACGAAAACGACAAGCGCACGAGTCGAACTTTTAGCGGTCAATTACCTGTACCCACTTCCCGGGATTTCAACAGCTACTTAGATTGCAAAAACTCGATTGCCGTTCTGAAGTTTGGCGAATTCCTGCAATTTTTCGATCTTACGGGAGCCGGCGAGAGTTACGCAATTAGAATTAACAAACTAACTAACAACACAGCCGTCCAGCTATGTGGCTCAAAATCAGTGGCTTAGGTGTTTATTAATTAAAGACCTAAGCCTTTGGTAATGACTGACGTGGTTACCCGGGCGAACTTACTTAATCGCGATCGACAGCAATTGTCCGCCTGAGACGACGAAATCCAGAGGAGGGGTCGCGGTTTCGCTGACCGAGGATTCGCCAAGTACCGTCATGTCTTGGGTGCCGCGCATGCCGTCCATTACGTTCAGCACGGATAAAGGAAGCGCGGGCATGACTTTGTCCGCGACCATTGCTTCGGGATCCTCGTCGAGAACGGAAACATAAACGCGATTATTCACGTGCTGCTTGTTAAGAATGCCGATGGTCGAAGCGAGATCGAGCCTTTGGGCTCCGGATGGCCCTCTCCGAAGACGGTCGAGCATCTCGCCATCGCTGACCATAATGTGGAGCGTGGAGCCTTTTGAAGCCGAGAGCGGAATGCGTACGGGAACGTGCTCGATCACTGCCTCTCCGCGATAGGGGCGCAGCAGAATTTCAACGTTGATCTCGTCTCCAGGACGAGCTTCACTGAGATCAGTTCGAGCACTTTCGAGTCGTGCCCAGCGGCGCTCATTAGTGACCTCGAAATCAAGACTCACGCCCTTGATATCCGGAGTGCTGTAAGGATTGTCGTAGATGCGCCCGAAGCGCTCACCGACAGAACCGGCAGCCAGCATTGCTGCGGGCTGCATGCCGTCGGCACTCGAAAACATATCCTGGAGCTTTACTGCGGGAAAGCCCTGGACGCTGATGTCGCCGTTCATCGCGTAAGTGGTCTCGTCTCCGTATTCGTTGACACCATGGAGCGCGTTGTAAACCGTGGTGGAGATCGCAACTGGACTTAGTCGCGCGTTATTCAGCACGTCGTAGTGAAATACTTTGGGTGCGGTGCCCCCATGGATCGTCAGCGTCACCGGAATCATCTCCGGTTTTTTGCCGAACTCGCCCAGAATGCCGGTATGGCGGTCCTGAACGAATGTCCCCACGGTCTCTGTCGCGTTCACAATCTTGAAAGCATTCAGTGGCGAAGGCAATGTGGCCAGCACTTCCGCCTTAGTCATGGGAAGGTCGATCATGCCGAACTGCAACAGTGGGTGCCCGCAAGCCAGTAAGTGTTCGGCATCGATATAAGTGACCGTGCAGGTGGCAGCGATATTCATGTCGCCGCGGACTAGCACGGCGCTGACGGCAGATCCGGGCTCCATCGGTTCAGGCTGGGCAACATCAGACGCGGAACCCACGCCCATGACCGGCACCACGCCTGCCGATGCAAACTGGGGCGCAAACTTCTGCACCGCGTCTTCAGTGAATCCGCTGAAGACCAGGGGGGTCTCAATTGGCTTTAGATAATTTGCAAAACTTTGAGTTGCGCCGCTGGGCAAGCCCGGGCCTGAGGTCTTCGCCGCGAGAGAAGGTCCCGATCTTACCTGAACCGGAACGTTGGTCGGGGTGCTGTCGATAGCGCTGATCTCGAGCATCTCGGAGATAGGAGTAACTCCGGCAATAGGCTCTTTGGAGAATTCGCCAATCCGGAAGGCGACCGCGCCAGCGAGCTTGCCATTGAAATAAACCGGGCTGCCACTCATGCCCGCGACTACACCCGTATATTCAGCCTTGGGGCCGCCCAGTCGTACCAGGATCACGTCGCCTTTTGGTCCATTGGCATTCTTAAGGATGCCAAGCACTTCAACTTGCATGGGCTCCGGCTTGGTGCCCTGAAACACAGTGTAGGCCACGCCGTGCATGCCCTCGTGGATCTGGCTCACAGGAATGGTCTCAACCCGTTTGGCGGTCTGCGCGAATGTGTTTTGGGCGAAAGTCAGTAAGGAGAGTAGAACTGCATACACTACTACCGGGAGAGCTGCTCGTCTCATTTGTTCCCGCCGGGACAGTGGCACGTCCCTAACAAAAAATTTACTTCGTTGTAATCTTTTCACCGGTGAGGAGCCGGCAAACATCCCAATCACGAAGATCTGGCGTCTATACTAGCATAGGGTTTTCCACGAGGCACCTAATGTTTGTTATGATTTGGCCGCAGAAATCGCGAAATGCACAATCCTGTGCAAAGTTACTCTCTTTTCTCTTGATTATTACTTTAGTAACCGGATCGTCGGTTTCCTTGTCCGCGCAGGACACCTCCGGGCAGTCGCCGAATACCCAGACTCCAAACGCTCAGCAAAACCCCAACCAACAAGAGGCGCCGCCGGAAGCCGGTGGTCCCAATAACGATACTGGCCCTTACGCCATTCCTAAGAAGGGCGAGTCCGAGCCTCCTCCACCCCCACCCGAGCGCCCGAAAAAAGTAGCTGGAATGCCGGATTATTCCATCCGCGTGGATGTGCCGCTGGTCACGGTTCCGGTCATGGTCACAACCAAAGACGGGCAGTTCATTTCAACTTTGAAGAAGGACAACTTTCGCGTTTTCGAAGATGGCAAACAGCAAAACATCAATGACTTCAAGGTCGAGGATGCGCCTATCACCGCCGTATTGCTGGTGGAGTTCGCATCGACTAGTTATCCGCTGCTCATTGACGCCTTGCGCGCCTCCTATATTTTCGCCAGCACATTAAAGAAGGACGACTGGGTGGCGGTCGTCTCCTACGATATGAAGCCTGATATCCTCGTCGATTTCACGCAGGACAAAAACGCCGTCATGGGGGGGCTGAACACCCTGCGCATGCCGGGTTTCGCCGAGACGAATTTATTTGACGCGCTCTATGACACGCTTGACCGACTGGACCGGGTTGAAGGGCACAAATACGTGGTGCTGGTCAGTTCCGGCATCGACACCTTCAGCAAATTGAACCTTGACCAGATCACCAAGAAAATAAAAAGCACGCACGACATCACTATCATTTCGGTCAGCATCGGATGGCTGCTCCGCGAATATTGCGAAACTCATGGTTGTACGGGAATGTCACACGGTATTGCCAGCATGGGCATGCAATCTATCGACTGGTACCAGGCGGATAATGAAATGCAAACCTTTGCCAGACTGACTGGCGGACGCTTCTATCAGCCGCGGATGGAGGGCGATTTCGTAGACACATTCAAAGACGTCAGCGCAGACATCAGGCATCAGTACGTGATCACTTATCACCCGACCAATCCCAAGCTGGATGGAACTTACCGCAAGCTGAAGGTGGACGTGGTGGCGCCAGATGGTGGCCCGTTGAAGGTGAGGGACCAGAAGGGCAAGGACGTAAAATACCAAGTCATTGCCCGCGAAGGCTACACCGCCAAGCACACAGTGGATTAGCACAGGCGGTGTGGGTCGGACATTCTTGTCCGACCTGCGGTCTAGCGAATCTATCAGGCTGCTCAATCGCGGGCGAGGGCGCCCGCGCCACACACTAACCGACCAAACGATCCAGCAAGAAGAAGACGACGACGCCCAGCAACACCACCATCGCCATCTTGCCGCCAGGCTCGCGGTTCACTTCGGGCATAAGGTCTGACGCGGCAACATAAATAGTCACGCCGCCTGATAATGGTAAGCCTATGCCGACATGATGCTTCAAAAGCGCCATAGTAAGCACACCGGCAAAGGTCGCACCGCCCAGCAGCACCGACGCTCCCCACGCAATGCGCTTGCTGCGTCCGCTGGCCAGCATCACCGAGGCCACCGTGAAGCCCTCAGGAATTTTGTGCAGGAAAATAGCGACGAAAATCACCCATCCCAGGCGATTCGAGATGATGAAGCCGGAAGCTATCGCGATTCCGTCAAAGAAAGTGTGAATCATCAGCCCAAACAGGACAGAAAAACCTTTGTGCGCCGGCACGAACTGATCGTGATGGGTTTCTTCGCCGAAGTGAAAGTGAGGCGTGACCGTGTGCTCAAAGAAGTGAATCAGCAGATAGCCGCCAAGGATGAGCAGCGCCGCGCTTCGGCCGCGAAGTTCCAGGCTGTCAGGGATGATCTCGATAATTGCCACCCCGAGCATGAAGCCCGCGCCCAGTGCGACGAAATATTTGAGATACGAACGGTCCCAGTTCTTCTGCACGATGATGGTGCCGCCGAAAACATTCGCGGCGGCCGCGGTCAAGCCAAGCAGCAGACTGAGCAGAATGGGATGCATCGAGAGTGGGAAATAATAGCAGAGAGCTGGGAGCTATCAGCCATCAGCTGTGAGCTGTCAAACGCGTTGCATCATTCTTTTGAGAACTCTCTGTGTGTTCTCTCTGTGAAACTGCTTATGCGGGACGGGCGTCCCGGTTAGCTGACACCTGACAGCTGATGGCTGATAGCTGATAGCTTCTTGCCCTCCTGTGCAAAAAACTCCAACTTTTATCTTTCTATCGCTGCGCGAATGACGTTATAGTGAAACTGCTCAGCGATTTCCACGACAACTGACCTGTTGATGGCGCGACGGAACAGCACCACCATCCAGGAAGAGTTGTACTCTACGGCCAACGATTCGGCGCGCGAAGAACTTGACGACGCTCGCCTGCTCGACTTGGACGCGGAGAAGGAATCGCCATTCCTGCGGGCGCAAAAGCGCGTTTCTGTCCGCCGCAGTCCCCTGCCTAAAAAAACTGCTGCCCGGCTGTTGTGGGTTGCGATAGCTGTCGCCATCGCCGGAGCAACTGCTCTCGGCGCCGCCATGTTCTATCACTACGAAGAACACTCCTGGCGCTTCAGGCTCGATTCAAGCGACAACATTGAAATGGCTGGCCTGAGCAATGTGAATCGGGCGCAAGTTATGGAAGTCATGGGCGGCGACATCGGCCGCAATATCTTTTTTATACCGCTCGACCAACGACAGAAACAGCTACAGCAGATTCCGTGGGTGGCGTCGGCGAGCGTCATGCGTTTTGCACCCAACCGGATCAAAATCCAGATTCACGAGCGCGTGCCCGTCGCCTTCGCCCGAGTGGGTTCGAAGGTCATGCTGATCGACGCAGGTGGCGTGCTGATGGACCTGACCAACAAGAAAAAATTCTCATTCCCCGTGATCATGGGGATGTCGGCCAACGAACCACTCTCGACCCGTTCCATCCGTATGAAAACTTTCAACGAGCTGGTACATCAGCTCGACTCTACCGGCGGGCACTACTCGCAGGATCTGAGCGAAGTGGATTTGACCGATGCGGAAGACGTGAAGGTGCTGACCAATGATCCCGCAGGTGAAGTGCTGGTGCATCTTGGCTCGGCGAATTTTCTTGATCGTTTCAAGATTTATGTGTCGCACTTGCGCGAGTGGCGGCAACAGTTCACCAAACTTGAATCAGTCGACCTGCGCTACGACCAGCAGATTATTGTGAACCCGGATTTGCGCGGCATGGGAAGACGGACGGTGCTTACTCAGGCGTCAGCAAGGGCGGCAATGGCGGCGGGAATAAAGCCCAGCGCCCTGGTCAGTCGTCAGCGCACGGGAACGCTGGAGACGCATAAAGTTATTTTTAAGCCTCTGAAGAAAGCTGCGAGCTCGCAATCGGGTTCGGGTGCGCAAAAATGGAAGAAGCACGGAACACTCGCGGCGAAAATTAAACCCGCGTCCATCCGGCACACGGAAAAGCAGCCGCCTGCGCACAAGCGTTGGACACCCGTAAAGCATTCCGCGTGGAAGCCCCGAGCGCAGAGCGCAGCAACACAATCCAAAACGACGGTGGGAATGCAGAAGCCCAGCCCCGCAATTGCCAAAGGACAGGACATCCACTAACCATGCCCAAACCGCACGAACAGTTCCTGACGGCGATCGATGTAGGCAGCGCAAAGACTTGTGTGCTCGTAGCCGAGTTCACCGAGAACGGATTGCGTTATCGCGGCCACGGCCAGGCGGACTCGCGCGGATCGCGTAAGGGCATCATTGTGGATTTAGAAAAAGCCGTCAGCACCATTCAAAAGGCGGTGGAACGGGCCGAGGACAGCTCAGGCATTCCAATTGAGCATGCAATTCTGGGCGTTTCCGGATCGCACGTGCGTGGTGTGAATACCCATGGAGGGTTAATTTTCAGTCGCGCGCGCGAAATTGGGCGCGAAGAAATTCGCCAGGCGGTGGATAAGGCGAGAGCCATCCCGTTGCCTCCCGACCGCGAAGTGCTTCACCTGCTGCCGCAGGAGTTCATTCTCGATGAACAGTCGGGCGTGCACGATCCAATGGGGATGATCGCGAGTCGCCTCGAAGTTCGCGTCCACATGATCACCGCCGCAACATCGGCAACGCAAAATGTGATCACCGCGGTGAACCGCGCGGGCGTGCACGTCGATGACACCGTATTCGAACCACTGGGTTGCGCGGACTCCGTGCTGCGTTCTGATGAACGCGAATTAGGAATTTGCCTGGCAGATATTGGCGCGGGATCCACGAATCTGATCGTGATTCAGGAAGGCGCGGTTGCTCATAGCGCTGTGCTCCCTGTCGGTGGCGATCACTTTACCAGCGATCTCTCGGTGGGACTCTGCACTCCGTTGATCGAGTCAGAAAAGATCAAAAAGCTTTTTGGCAATGCGATTGTCACACTGATCCCGGAAGGGAACGAGGTGGAAGTTCCTTGTGTGGGAGATCGGCCGTCGCGCATGGTGTCACAGCGAATGGTCGGGGAAATTTTGGAGCCGAGGGCGCGCGAACTTTTCGAGATGCTGCGGGAAAATCTGCGGCACGCGGGAATGCTTGAGGTTTGCGCAGCCGGAGTCGTGATCAGCGGCGGAGGTTCGCGGTTACCGGGGTTGTTGGACATCGCCGACTCGGTTTTGCGCAAACCGGTCCGCATGGCCTGGCCAGTTCCAATCGCAAAAATGCCGGCGACGCTGGCTGAGCCTGAATTCGCAACTGTGTTGGGAATGGCGATGTACGGCCATCGCTCCCGCACGGCGCGAGGAGCGCTGGATGAAAGATGGAGTTCGAAATTGAAATCGATGCTGGTGGGCAAGGGAGCGTAAGGTTTGCAGCAATGAGCAGTGAGCTTCGAGCGGTGAGCAAGCAGCAACAACAGCACGGGTGAGCAACGATGCTATGGGTTCGAGCAGGCTGGTTTCGATCGCTCGCGGCTCATAGCCCGAAGCTGATTTGCCAACGACCAACGATCGAGAGCCGACGACTTAATTTTTGAGAGGTGACGTAATGAAAAAAGAGAGCAACAACGAAATCCGTATCAGCTACAACGACGATACCCGCAACGACGCTCGCATTAAAGTGATCGGCGTGGGTGGCGGCTGCGGCAACGCCGTCAACCGCATGATTGATGCCGGCATGGACGGCATTGAGTTCATCACTGCTAACACCGACCTGCAGGCGCTGCGTATGTCGCGTGCGCCCATGAAAATTCAACTGGGCGTAAAGCTCACCAACGGCCTGGGCGCGGGCGCGAACCCCGAAATCGGACGCAAGGCGGCACTCGAAGACTCCGACAAGATTATTGAAGCCCTTGAAGGCGCGGACATGGTTTTCGTGACCACCGGCCTGGGCGGCGGTACTGGCACCGGTGCGGCGCCGATCATTGCATCCCTGGCGAGTGAGATGGGCGCGCTGACCGTCGCGGTGGTCACCAAGCCATTCGCGTTCGAAGGCAAGCGGCGCATGCAGCAGGCCGAGCGCGGCG
>JBOGLH010000187.1:0-3109 GCA_050746025.1 Terriglobales bacterium
CTCTTAAAGCCGCGACGACAAACCAGAATGCCGCGCATTCTGAAAGGTCCTGACGGTTGGATCCTTCGACCCTGGCGATCGGCGCGATTTCCTGCACTTACAACGCTGGTTCCACAGCTTGCCGATCCCCTCGAGGCCCCGTAGTTCTAGACCTGCCGTTGATCAAATCCGAACCCGCGAGTTGTAGATGACATCCCCGACGCCCGCACACCGACCGAGTCCGTTGCACGCCGTCGAGCAAGTGCTTACCGCACATCACCAAGGGGCAGAGGGAAGAGCAGCCCAGGAGCTACTAGGCTCACTAGTGCAGCGTGACCAATATGTGGGAGAGGTTTACACGCTCGGTTATGAAAGTGCGCTAGTCATTATCCACGACAGTTACCGCAAGCGTGTTGGCGGAATTCCAAGCGTGAGCTTTCTCATTGCTACCCGCGTCCTACCCAGCGCAGAGATCGATGGCTCCCAGGAAGACAGTTCGGTGATTCTTCTTCGCGTAATGGATTCTGCTCCACTGCCGAATCAAAGTGAGGCCGATCGCATCCGGTCAGAGACGGCGCAACGGGTCACCGGCGAAGAAGGCACGTTTTGGGATGCGCCGACAATTATGGATGGTCCGACTGCGAATCTACTCTCTTTTGCGGGAGTAAGGTGCAGAGTCATCGGAACTTTTTATCTCGAACCTGATCTGACACCGGGAGCAGCACAGCCGCTCCGTCTCCGCTTTGGGAGCGATATTTCGAACTACTACCCCAACCGTGGCCTCAAGGTTTACAAACCTACGGGAGGCGCGTTGGAGCGCATAGTTAATTACCGTGATCCGCTTAGAGAGACGGGTGTTGACTCGGTTCGCATCGGTACAGTTCGCTACGCATCAACTAATAGGGCGTTTCAGGGAACCGCACATGTCCCCGTGTCGATTATACCGGAAGACCTTCTCGACCAGAAATCCGCGCTGTTCGGGATGACACGGATCGGCAAATCCAATACGACGAAGATTATCGCGAAGGCCGTGTTTGATCTAAGATTCTTAGCGAATCCGCGACGCGTCGGCCAGATCATTTTTGATCCGAATGGGGAGTATGCCAACGAGAACGTGCAGGATCGCGGGGCCCTAAAGAATGTTTGGAGAAGACCTGACAATCGAGGGGATCAGGCGGACGTGATTACCTACGGCAGCCGGATGCATCCTAATGATCCTGGTCGCCGACTGATGTTGTTGAATTTCTATGAACTCGCCAACCTGCAAGCGGGAAAGGAAAATATTGATGGCGTTCTACTAGGGCAGGGTTCGATTTATGTGAGCAATTTTCGTCAAGTTACGTTCGGAGATCGCCCGCCCAATCGGGGTTCCGCGCAGACACGGTTCGACCGGCGGGTTCTTGCGTACCGGTCATTGCTGGCTCGGGCCGGGTTCACACCGCCTGCGACAATGAGGCCCGTCACCGCACGGCTCTTTGGTGTGGACTTCATCGCGGCGCTACGGGCGAGCCAGTCTGCCAATGCGGGCGATTATCAAGCAGCAGCGAATATTCTGGCGCTCCCGCAGGCGTCATGGGATCAAGTCGCGCAAGCGATGCAATACGTTGACGCTTTTCTCCATGATCCCCGAGGCGGGTATGACGTCTTCAACACTCAGTATGCTGCTGGTCATGGCGAGTCTTGGGCCGATGAAGATCTGAAAAAAATTCTTCGGATGTACAGTCAGGCCAATGGGCCTCGCTTAATAGGCGCAGCAATCCCTCTCCACGCCGCGGGTGTGAACACGGATTATGCGATAGACATCTTTAACGATTTACGGGCGGGGCGGCTGGTCATTGTAGACCAATCGGGTGGCGACGAAGCTGTCAACAGATCGTCCGCCGACCGGATAATGGAACACGTCTTCGTTCAAAACCGTGAGCTTTTTCGGTCTGCCCAGGAACCGCCACACGTTCTGGTCTATCTCGAAGAAGCACATAACATCCTGCCCGCGGCGAATGAAGATGACTTTGCCAATATCTGGGTTCGAACGGCAAAGGAGGGCGCCAAGTATCGCATCGGCCTCGTTTACGCCACTCAGGAAGTCTCCAGCATCCAGAGAAATATCCTCAAGAACACATCAAACTGGTTCATTGGGCATTTGAACAATACAGACGAGACGAAAGAATTGGTGAAGTACTACGATTTCGAGGATTTTGAAGCCTCGATCAGGCGTGCACAGGACAAAGGATTCCTACGAGTAAAGACGATGTCCAACCTGTTTGTTGTGCCCGTGCAAATCGATCGCTTCCTAATCTAGATATGCCCTTCGATGGCGAATTCGCCAGTTACGGACCCCTTAGCAGAGTCCTTCGGAATCCGCGCGTTCAGGAGGTTATCTCGAGGTGTCGTCGCAACGAGGTAGTCAGCAGCGCTGATAGCCCGCAGCTGACAATCGCGAATGAAAAGCCCAGTGCGTTTCTCCCGGATCTAGTGCTCGCAATTGATGGCGGCTACCAACAGGTGCCCGTCGATAATGGCTATCCGTCGGCAGAACTCGCCTGCATCACAGCGGCTGCTGTTCTGATTGATGTTCATAAGCAGCGCGAACTCGATCAACAAAGGCCGGTTAACCCCAAAGATTTCCGCGAAACGCAGGGGGCAACGTCAATCGATTGCGCGCTCCCTGGTTGCAACGTGATTCTCGATGAGCCGACCCCCCAAGGAAGTTTTCGACGGCAGCTTTTCGAAGCTTCAGGTCACTCGTCAATTTTTGCCGGCGCGGAAACCTTGCTGCAGACGTATGAGGTTCTATTGCGGCACAAGCCGACTGCCCGGCCGCCAGAGTGTCCTTACGGTGATACCTGCGCGACCCCGGATGCGGACGGAAACCCGAACCGTTTTAATCCCGGAGCGGGAGTAACCGCTTGCCCCTGCAGCGCAGCGCGGCCGGTCTTCTCTACTGACGCTCTCCGAATACATGAAGGTTTCAACCCGCACGGATCAAGCGGGGCGATGTACATGGAGGTAATGCAGATTTGGGAGAGACTATGGCTAATCAATTTTCTTCGGGGACTTGAATCCCAAGGTCTCTTGGCAAATCACCGCCCACTTGCCGTGATTATGGATGGACCGCTTGCTGCTTTTGGAC
>JBOGLH010000188.1:0-21546 GCA_050746025.1 Terriglobales bacterium
CAATATTCGCAGGACGATCGTCAATAAAACAGCACTCGTCAGGCGTCTTCTGGATGACGTCCAGCGCCAGCCGATAGATTTTCTCGTCAGGCTTGCGCATCCCCACATAGCACGAACTTACGAACAGATCGAAAATTTGTGCGAGTCCAAATTGCTTGATCCGATAATCATTCATCTCGCGCGATTCGTTATTGATAGTCGCCATAAGACATTTGCCGGCAACACTGCGCGCAAATTCCAGCACCTCGGGCTTCGGCTTCGACAAAGAAAACATATAGCTCTGGAACTCGCCTTTGCTGAAGTTTCGCGGCTGATAAAAGACGGTGCGCTCAAGATATTGATCCAGCGTGAGCTTGCTCTCCTCGAAAGCAGTCACGGTTTCTTTGTGCCGGGTTTCGAAATCGGCCTTCTGCAACTGAAACCGTTCAATCGCTCGGCCCCGCTCCTCGTGGTCCCATGCGTTAGTAAGCAGCACGCCGCCAACATCCCAAAACAGAGTTCGAATAGGTTTCACCATGGCTCCAGGAATTAAGGGATTGATGATACAGGCGGAAGCTAAGATGCGGCCCGAGGTTATGGCGCTCTTGTGGAGAACTTTAAGCAGAATGCCGCGCCTACGCCTTTACCGGCATCTCGGCCGCCACTGCCTCGCGGAAATATTCCACCGACATTTCAAGGCCAGAGTCGAGACCGATCTTCGGTTCCCAGCCCAGCAGTTTTCTCGCCTTGCTGATATCCGGCCGCCGCTGCTTGGGATCATCCTGTGGTAGCTTTTCGTATCGAATCTTACTCTTGGATCCAGTGACCGCGATTACTCGCTTCGCACACTCCAGCACTGTGAACTCATTTGGATTTCCGATGTTCACCGGGAAGTGTTCGTCGGTTTTCGATAGTCGCAGAAATCCATCAATCTCATCTGTCACATAGCAAAAGCTGCGCGTCTGCTTGCCGTTCCCATAAACCGTCAGATCATCGCCCCGCAGTGCCTGCTTCATAAAATTCGGAATCACTCTCCCGTCATTCAACTGCATACGCGGGCCATAGGTGTTGAAGATTCGAACCATCCGGGTATCAACCGCATGATAACGGTGATACGCCATGGTCAGCGCTTCGCTGAACCGTTTTGCCTCGTCATAGACCGAGCGCGGCCCAATGGTGTTGACGTTTCCCCAGTAAGTTTCTTTTTGCGGATGTTCCAGTGGATCGCCGTAGCATTCCGAGGTTGACGCAAACAGGTATTTCGCGCGATTCTTGTGCGCAACCTCCAGCGCGTGCATGGTCCCCAGCGACCCTACCTTTAAGGTCTCAATACCGTGAACGGTGTAATCCACCGGGCTGGCGGGCGAAGCGAAATGGAAGACATAATTGACCTCGCCACATTCGAACGGCCGGTTTATATCCAACTGAAGGAATTCGAAATTCCCCTCGCGCCGAAGGTGTTCAATGTTCGACATACGCCCGGTGAGCAAATTATCGACGGCAACAACGGAGTAGCCTTCAGCCAATAAGGCGTCACACAGGTGCGAGCCCAGAAATCCAGCACCGCCGGTGACTAGCGCGCGAGGTTTCATGAACGGGTACCCTTCCTTGGTCGAGTGTCTGTCGCCCGAGAGGGAGTCGGCTCCGGGCTGGCCGAGGGCCGTCCCACGCTGTAATAAGTAAATCCCTCCGCAGCCATAATCTCCGGATCATATAGGTTTCTGCCATCGATAATGATGGGATACTTCAGTTCCGACTTCAGCCGTTTCAGGTCCAGCGCGGCAAACTCCTCCCACTCGGTAAGGATCAACAATGCATCGGCGCCGCGCGCTGCTTCATAGGCATCCTCAGACATAGTGACACTCGAGTTGAGTGCTTCGAGTGCCCGCTCCCTCGCCGCCGGGTCATAAGCCGAAATCTGGCACCCTTCCTGCAGCAGGGACTGGATAAGCAATATTGCCGGCGATTCGCGAATATCATCGGTGCCGCCCTTGAAGGCCAACCCAAGCACGCCCAGCTTTTTGCCCCGCAGAGTCCACAACGCGCTGCGCACTTTGCGGATAAACCGGCTGCGTTGCTCTTCGTTAATGCGTATAACTTCGTCGAGCAGACGGAAGTCATAACCGCACTCGCGGGCCACGGCACGAAATGCAAGCAGGTCTTTGGGAAAACACGAGCCTCCATATCCGACGCCGGGATTAAGAAATCGCGGGCCGATGCGGCTGTCGGTTCCGATGCCCTGGCAAACCTGCTGCACATTGGCGCCTACACTTTCGCAGATCGAGGCCACGGCGTTGATGAACGAAATCTTCATCGCCAGAAACGCATTCGACGCGTGTTTGATCAGCTCCGCACTTTTCGCGCTGGTCACGATCAATGGCGGCGGAATCTGTGCGCGATCGGGGCGGGGAATTGCGTCCGGTTTCAGATAGTACGTTCCATCCGCCAGGGGAGCGTAGATTTCACGCAGCAGGGCCGCGCATCGCGGGGTGTCTGAGCCCACCACGATCCGGTCGGGGTACAGAAAATCTGTAACTGCAGTGCCTTCGCGTAAAAATTCTGGATTTGAGGCGACGTCGAATTCCTGCGGCTCTGCGCCGTTTCGCAAAATGATCTTCCTCACCCAGTCGCTCGTGTAAACCGGTACCGTGCTTTTCTCGACCACCACCTTGTAGCCGTCAATTGCCCCGGAGATCCCGCGCGCAACCGATTCCACATAGGAAAGGTCGGCCTCGCCATGTTCTGTAGGTGGCGTTCCTACAGCAACAAAAACCGCGGAGCTTGCTCTTACTGCGGTCTCCAGATCATCGGAAAACTTGAGCCGCGCGCCGCGATGCCGATGCAGCAGTTCAGGTAAAAAGTTTTCGTGGATCGGCACCGCGCCGCGATTCAGCGCCGCCAATTTTTGCTGATCATTGTCCACCACAATGACGTCGTGCCCGAGGTCCGCGAAACACGCGCCGGCTACTAATCCCACGTATCCCGAACCGACTACTGCAATCTGCATTGCCTTCCTCCAGAACTCTTGTAACGACACATAGATGTATGTAGTGGGAAAAAGGTTACTGTACCAGCTTAACCGCAATCACAGAGCGAAGGGAGCGCGGAAATAGCGGCATTTCCCAACTCGATACTAAATCGCGAACTTTTTTCTCCGGCAATTCATCCGCGCAAATCGCTTGAACGGGTAAACTTTCTAGTTCGTTTTCGATTCTCAATTAGAGGCTCGGCATGCATTGGAGCAAAACTCGCGCGCGCATAGCTGTTATACCGATACTAGCCTGCACTCTCATTCCGGCTCTGCGTGCACAGCAATCCATTCCCAACAGTGGCCAGCAGATTACGCCCACCGCGCCGACCGCAGCCTCATTCGTGCCTTTGAATCCAGGCCTCGCCGACGCCCCTCAATATCTTGCCGGTCAGGCCGTGACCACTGTTGTCAGCCCCGACGGCAAAGCTCTGCTGCTTCTAACCAGTGGATATAACATGCTCCACGACTCTGCCGGACACGCTATTCCCGCAGACTCGACTCAGTTCGTGTTTGTTTATGACATCGCGCAACACAAACCGCTGCAGAAACAAGTCATTCAAGTCCCGAATACCTACAGCGGGATAGCTTTCGATCCGTCGGGAAAGACCTTCTACGTTAGCGGCGGGGTTGACGACAACGTGCACTTTTATGGGCTCGGATCAGATGGGCAATGGTCCGAGGAGCAGGGAAGTCCTGTGGCTCTCGGCCACAACGGCGTGGGAATCGGTATTTCCATGAAGCCGCAAGCTGCTGGAATCGCCATCACCGCAGACGGTAACAAGTTGGTGGTGGCAAATTACTACAACGATTCCATCAGCGTGTTGACCAGATCGCAGAGTGGATGGTCGGTTTCTGGGGAACTGGATCTCCGCCCCGGCAAAGAAGATCCGAACAAATCCGGCGTTCCAGGCGGCGAGTATCCGCTCTGGGTCGTGATCAAGGGCAACGACACTGCATATGTCTCTAGTGTCCGCGACCGTGAAATCGCGGTGGTAAATGTTACCGCAGAGCCCAAGGTCATAAAACGTATTCGCGTACCCGGCCAGCCCAACCGCATGGTGCTGAACTCCAGCCAATCAATGCTCTACGTCGCGCAGGATAATACGGATTCCGTCGGCGTGATCGACACAAATTCGAACCGCCTTACAGAGAACATCGCGGTCACTGCTCCGGTGGGCCTATTACCTCAGACAAAATTAAAGCTGAAGGGAAACGACACGAACAGTGTTGCGCTCTCGCGCGATGAAAAGCTGCTGTACATCACCAACGGTTGGATGAACGACGTTGCCGTTATCCAACTCAACTCGGTTCCAAAGCGATCCCACGTTATCGGATTGATCCCTACCGGTTGGTATCCAAATTCGATCAGCTTCAGCGCCGACGGTAAGTTCGCTTACGTGGTCAACGGCAAATCGCCCACCGGCCCAAATCCCGGTTCGTGCTTGGGATTGACTCCGGAAAGGGATGCGAAGTGCCGAGGTACAAACCAGTACAATCTGCAGCTGATCAAGGCGGGGCTGCAAAGCTTCCCGGTCCCAACTTCCGGCGAGCTACAGGCGCTGACGCAGCGCGTTGCAGCTAATAACAACTTCAAGGCGACGCTAAGCCCGGCCGAAGCCGCCAAACTTGCATTTCTGCGAGCTCATATTAAGCACGTCATTTACATCGTCAAAGAAAATCGCACTTACGATCAGGTACTCGGCGATCTGGAAGTTGGTAATGGCGATCCCAGCCTCACCGAATTTCCGGAATCCACTACTCCGAATTTTCACCAATTGGCGCGCAGCTTCGTAACCCTGGACAATTTTTATTGCACCAGCGAAGTTAGTTTCGACGGCTGGTCATGGTCGACCTCTGCCCGTTCGCCCGATCTGGTCGAGAAAGAAGCGCCGGTGCACTATTCCGACCGCGGGTTGAGCTATGAGACCGAAGGCACGAATCGCGACATCAATGTCGGTTACGGCACCCTCGCAGATCGGTTGAAGGCCAATCCCGTAACGCCAGACGATCCTGACGACCTGCCTGGCATCGCCAATGTCGCCGCCCCCGATTCTCCCGATGGCGAAAACGGAACAGGCTATCTCTGGAATGCAGCCCTGCGGGCTCATCGTTCAGTGCGCAGTTATGGATTTTTCGTAGATCTCGCGCGTTACGGCTCGACTCCGCAATATGCGCAATACAAGATTCCGTTGGTGCTTGATCCCGCTTCGTCAAAAACTCAGGTTGCGTATCCGACCAGTGCGGTCCTTGGCCCTTATACGGATATTTATTTTCGCGGTTTCGATAACGCCTTCCCCGATTACTACCGCTTTAAAGAATGGGAGCGGGAATTCGATAGCAAGTTTGCCAAGGGCGGTCTTCCGGGTCTTTCTCTGGTTCGCTTCATGCACGATCACACCGGGGACTTCGGTCAGGCTATTCTGGGCGTGAATACACCCGAAGTGCAGTTGGCCGACAACGATTACGCGGTTGGGCTCATCGCCGAAAAAATCGCGCACAGCCCTTATAAAAACAACACTCTGATTTTCGTTATCGAAGACGATTCGCAAGACGGCGGCGACCACGTCGATTCGCATCGCAGCGTTGCCTTCGTGATCGGTCCTTACGTCAAGCAGAAAAAGGTAGTGTCCGAGCCCTATACAACCTTGAGCATATTGCGCACGATCGAAGAAATTCTCGGCATTGGCAATTTAAGCCTTAGTGACTCCTCGGCCAAAGTCATGACCGATGTTTTCGACACCAACCTCAAACCATGGACGTACAACGCTGTTCCCTCAGCAATGTTGTACAACTCCCAGCTGCCGTTACCTGCGCGACCGCAGAGCAATCTACCTCGTCCCACGCACGATGCTACCTACTGGTCCGCTGCTACCAAGGGCATGGACTTCTCCGTCGAAGACCGCCTGGATCCGCTGGCTTTCAATCAGGTCTTATGGCGAGGACTGATGGGATCGAAGCCGTATCCCGCAACCTCCAGCGGCCGGGATCTTCGCCAGAATCGCGAACAACTGCTCAATCAGTATCGAACGAGCGGGAAGAGTTCATCTCAGAACTCCGATCACTAATCACTGCTGACAAAAAAAAGCCGGAGCTTTTCAGCTCCAGCTTTCAGTTGGCTGGTTCGCCCGGATAAAATCGTTCCAAATCCTCTGTGAAAACCTCTGTGTAACTCTGTGTCCTCTGTAGTTGGGCTTTCAAAAAACTCACCACAGAGATCACAGAGTTACACAGAGAACAACCACAGAGAGGAAAGCTAGGCGGTGCGCCTCGGTCGCATCGTCAAATCTCGCACCTGGGTCAGAATGCTCGACATCTGCATCCCGTTCAGTTGCGAAACGAATGGCAGCATCTCCGCAATGAACGGATCTTTTGCCAGCTCGCTGATCTCATCCTGACGGTTTCTCTCCCCGCCGCTTAACAGGTCGGGCACAGTCACCTCCAACGCCCTCGCCAATCTCTCCAAAGACGAAAGCGTGGGCGTGGCTTTTTCATTTTCAATTTTCGACACATAGGTCCGCGGCACACTCATGCGGCCGGCCAGCTGACGCTGGCTGAGCCCATTGCGCAAACGCATGGCGCGGATTGAGGACGCGAGGTTAAGGTGGCCGCGGTGCGCAGGTGGTACGAGCTGCGGCGCAGGCGCCTGCACGATTTCTGGCTCTTCTTCATCCAGCGAAATGTGGCATCGCCGGCAAAGGTTATTGGTTGTGCGAAATTGAACCAGAAGGCAATGGTCGCACCGTACGACCTCCCGGGAATCTACCGGGGCAAGATTCGTGGCCATTTACAGGTGGGAGTTGCCAGAGCTGACAATCACCCAGGAACTCATCGCTGAGTTCCAGCTACAACGTAATCTGCGGTAGAGGGCCTGTGGAAGTCAAGCAAAATCGCCGCGCTGAAGGAAACGATTTCCGTTCCAAGAATTAATTGCCCACACAAATGTCTGGCGAAAAGCTGTATGGGAAGAGGCTTCAAAAGCGCGATCATGGATGTTTACTACTCAGATTCCCTTGCGCCTTTACTTGTAGCGCGGCAGTTTTCCTCGGGCAAATGGATCAGAACCCAACTGTCGTCCCGAGCGGAGTAAGAACTTCGCTCAAGCGAAGATCTTCCCGGAGTCGAAGGACCCCATGTCCATGAGTATGGCATCGAGCTTGGAGAGGCATTTTAGCTACTACAGCACGGGAAGAATACTCTCCAGCGCCAGCGCTGATTTCGAGTTAAAGGTCCTTCAAGCTGCATTGGATCATTCGCCAGGCGAATGATCCAACTTCGCTTAGGATGACAGCTGCGTAATATCCTCGGCTAGCATCAACGAAACGGATTTTGAGATTTCACGCAGAACGCGCACCAATTACAATATTTCCTCTTCCTTCGCTTCCGAATAAAATCACCGTTGCTTGATTTGCAGAGGATTCCCAATGCGCGTCTCCATACTCGGTATCGTTCTTGCAATGTGTTCCTCTACCCACACCGCCGCCCAACTTGATGAAGCTCTCAAGAAAGCTGGCCAGGTTCTCTCGCATCGCGACACTTCCGGCCTGAGCGACGACAAAATCACCGCAGGACTGAAACAAGCGCTGCAGGTCAGCACCGCCAAGGCTGTGTCTCTCACCGGCAGGCCCAACGGGTTTTTGAAGAATGAAGCTATCAGGATCGCGCTACCGCCGAGGCTCCAGACCGTTGGCAAGGGGATGCGAATGCTCGGCATGGGTGCGAAAGTGGATGAACTCGAAGTAAGCATGAACCGCGCCGCCGAACAAGCCACGCCTCAGGCCAAGGCAATTTTTCTGATGGCTTTGAAGAAGATGACCTTTGAAGATGCGCGGCACATCCTGACCGGCGGCGACACTGCTGCGACCGAATACTTCAAGCGCAGCAGTTCCGCCGACCTGACCACGGCTTTCTCGCCGATCGTCCATCGCTCCATGGAACGCGTCGGCCTTGTGCAGCAATACAACCAGCTGATCAAAACCGCTCCGGGTGGCAGCGTTCTGGCCGGTCAGTTCGATCTCGACAAATATGTGGTCGGCAAAACTCTGGATGGTCTCTTCCATGTCCTGGGAGAACAGGAAACCCAGATTCGGAAGAATCCCGCGGCTCAGACAACAGCGCTACTAAAAGAAGTTTTTGGAAGGAAATGACGTATCTTGAAAATATGATCGACAGATCCGCCGCGTGGAACCTGCTAACCGAGTTCACTCAATCCGAAAGCCTGCGCAAGCATGCATTAGCCGTCGAAGCCTGTATGCGTGCGTATGCCAGGAAGTTTGGCACCGACGAGGAGTTATGGGGAACAGTCGGGCTCATCCACGATTTTGATTATGAAAAACATCCTACTGCCCAGGAGCACCCCTACAAGGGCAACGAAATTCTGAAAGAGCGCGGCTACTCCGAAGAAATCCGTCGTGCGATTATGTCGCACGCCGAGTACACGGGCGTGACCCGCGAAAGTCCGCTCGAGAAAACTCTCTTTGCATGCGACGAACTGGCTGGGTTCATTACTGCAATCGCCCTTGTAAAGCCCGGCAAATCGCTGGCCGAAGTCGAGGTGAAATCTGTCCGCAAAAAGATGAAAGACAAAGCCTTTGCCCGGAGCGTGAACCGCGACGACATCACCAACGGCGCCCGCGACCTCGGCGTCGACCTGGACGAGCACATTGCGTTCTGCATTCAAGCCATGGTGGGCATCGCACCTGAACTAGGACTGACTGGACAGGCGGGAGAACCATAAGGTATTCGTATCGATTGACAGTACCGCTTGAAATAAAGGGGTGAACTGGCCGATGGCTCCATCAGGCCAATCGTTTGGATGCAAAACTGAAAATCTTTCGGCGTACCTTGGTGTAACTTGCTGTCCTTTGTGGTTATGATCTAAGCATGCGCTACAGCCTGCGATTCATGTGGAACGCTACAAGAGGCCACCGGCTTACGCCCTGGCGCAGCCCTTATCTTCTGTGGCGCATTGAGACGTACTGTGGCGTAAAAATGCAGCAGATAGGATTTCTGGAATTCTGGGAGTTTCTCTGGCGGGAGCGCATCAACCTGCTGCGGTTTCTAAAGTGGACTTCGGAGATGGAACGCTACGTTCACCCGACAGTAAAGGGGAGCTAGTGATTTTGCAATTAAGTAATTTGGAAATTTAGTAATGGGGAAATTTGAAATCCAAATTTTGGCTTGCTTTGGTCCTCAAATTACCCAATCTTTCTTCACCCGTTCGCCGCCACCGCTCCCTCCAGCACGATAGTCACTTCATTTCCTTTGGCTGCGCCGGCTATTTGCGCAGCCATGCCGCGGTTGGCCGCGATCTCCAGATACCCCATGCTGCCCAGGATCCCGAACACCTCGCCTGCGCCGCCATCCGCGTAACTGGTTTTAATGCTGGTCACTTCGCGCTTGCCAACCGTAATTTTGAAACCCGTAGCCTGTCCTGCAAATAGCGCGGGCACATCCTGCGGGGTGAAATTCGTTATCAAATTTCCAAAGCGGTCGACCTTCAGCACCACGCCTCGCATTGTCCGCGCATCAATTGCTTTTGGCTTGGGAGCATTGAAGCGCACAAAATCTCCGATCTCGTCGCCAAACTTTTCGTGCTCTACTCCCTTGGCGAGATAGCCTGCGACCGGGGCAAAAATGTCGCGCCCGTGAAAGGTGTTGCTGATAGGTTGCAAAAAATAGTGTTCACCGGTGATATGCCGCACGTGCACCCGTTCTTCGCGGGCATACATCAGCGAGAGCACGCCGTTGTCCGGGGCCACGAATGTGAACCCGTCGGAAGTTGCCATAATGGGCCGCCGCGCGCTCCCCACGCCGGGATCGACCACGACGACGTGAATCGTGCGAGCAGGGAAGTGGGAATAGGATTCCGCGAGCGCGAGGGCCCCGTCCAGAATGTCGAAGGGTTGCACCGAATGCGAAATGTCGATTATCTCGGCGTTGGGCGCAATGTTCAGAATCACGCCTTTCATAACGCCCACAAAATGGTCGTTCAAGCCAAAATCAGTCGTAAGCGTAACAATTGGACGGTGCATTCGAGTCAGCCTCGTGAACTGGATTCCCGGGGACTACCTCGAAACTAAAGCCTTGGTCCAGGTGCGTCAAGGTACAGAAGTCATCCCGCAGCATGACACCGGCACACGATCCCGCTAATCGATGCGAATGCTTCCGGACCCGGTCTGAACTTCCACCGGCACCCCACCTCCACCAACTTTGCCCTTCACTTCTTTACGCCCAATCGAGCCCTGCACCGAAACCGGATGAGCTAGATTGATCGAGCCCGAACCAGTATGGGCATCAAGATCAAAGGCAGCATTAGTTGGCAATTTGAGCTGCACACTGCCCGATCCCGTGCGAACCGTCCATTCACCTGTAGCCTCGCCTTCCACTTGCACGTCACCGCTTCCTGCCGACGCCTGCAGCGAACCCTTTACATTGCGCAACTCAAGACCGCCTGACCCGGTTTCAGCGTGTACTGACCCGGGAGCGCTTTGATCGAGCGTCAAGTGGCCGCTGCCGGTTTGCCCGTCGAAGCCGCCAGCAACATTGGTTGCGTGAATCGAGCCGCTGCCGGTACGGGCGTAGAGGCTGCCATGCACCCCATCTGCATCAATGCTCCCCGAGCCAGTGTGGGCCCGCACACCCCCTCCAATGTTCGAAAGCTTCAGTTCTCCGGAACCGGTATTGGCCTCAAGTGGGCCGGCGATGTCAGCGATGTTCTGCGTTCCTGAACCCGAGGACGATCTAAGCTGGGTGCTTTCCGGCACCGTAATTTCGTAGCTGATCGAAATGTCGTGCTTCAGCTCCGGATCGTCGATGTGGCCGATACGAATGTCGTTCCCGCTTTGCTGAATGGGAGGATTGCTCTCGATTTTTTTGACTCTCTCCTCAGCATTCCCGCCGCCGAACCATTCATTCGCAGATATGCGGCCCACCACATGAATCTGGTTAGACCCGCCGCGATGCACCGCAATCGACCCCGAACCAGTCTCAACCTGCAAATCCACATGCCCATTTACTTGCAGGGTGCGGTCAAACTCGCCGTGAACTGCTGCTAATGCCGGCAATGCGCACAACGCCAAAGTTGCGATTCCAACCGCAAGCCGTGAAGTGAAAATTCGCATACTTCCTCCTGTGAATGTCGATGACGAAAGCAGAAAAACGGGCACGCAGGTTAGGCCCCGTGCCCAATACCCGGCGATGAACCGGGTCCGCATGAATCCTTACTGCAGTATGACCTGGTCGCCTTCCTTCAGTCCGCTCAGAACCTCAGTTTTAGCGCCGTTCGAAATGCCAATGTTGATTGCAACTTTCCTTTGACCGTCTTTACCCTTTGGATCGGGGGTCTCGACTGAAGCCTTACGGTCCTTGTCGTAGATGATTGCGCCTTCTGGAATCTGCAATACGTTCTTGTGCTCGTCGAGAATGATCTCGGCGTTGGCTGTCATCTCCGCTTTCAGTTCACCGCCTGGGTTATCAATCGAGACGCGGACTTCAAAAGTGGTGACATTGTCTTTCTCTACTCCCATGGGTGATATTTTCGTGACCACCCCATTAAAGGTCTTGTCTTTGAACGACTCAACTTTGATTCGTGCGGGCTGGTGCATATACACCCGTCCAATGTCGCTTTCATCGACTTTGCCCTTCACATAAACCTGGCTGGTGTCTCCAATTGTCATAACCAGCGTAGCGCTGGATCCCAACACCAGAATCGAACTGACCGCGTCGCCAATCTCCACGTCGCGCGAGAGCACGATGCCATCGATCGGCGACACAATATCCGTGTAACTTAGCTGTTCTTCCAACTGCTTGAGGTTGGCCTGGTCCTCGGCTACCTGGGCCTGCGACTGCGCGATCTTGGCCTGAAGCACCGTCATCTGTGCCCGGGCCACATTCTGCTTGTTGACTGCCATCCGGTAGTCTTTTTCCGCATCATCCAGAGCAGATTGTGATACCACGCCGCCGCGCTGCATTTCCAGGTTGCGCTCGTAAGCGCGTTTGAGCAGCGGCACATCCGGCGCTTCGGCATCCACTTTGGCCCGTTCGAAATCGGCCTCCGAGCCCTTCAGGTTCGCCTCCGCAGCCAAAAGCGCTGCTTTCGATTGCTCGACTCCGGCTTCGATCTCAATCTTGTCGAGCTGCGCCAGCAACTGTCCCTTCTTTACCCGGTCGCCATATTCCACATACAACTTTTTCACGATGCCGCTGGCTTTGGATTTCACCTCAACCTTGGTGATCGGCTCAACCTTGCCGGTCGCCACTACGCTCTTGGCCAGGTCTCCCTTTTCAACTTTAGCCAGCTTCGACGGATCGATCTTTGAGCTGCCATGCGAGAAAGCAACCGCAACACCCACGATGAGGACGATTACCACTACCACCGCCGAAATGATGATGATCCGAGTGCGCCGTTTCTTTTTTACGTTTACGTTCCCGTTCACAAATCCTCCTTCAAAATCTGGGTGCTCTTCAGCTCTCGCTCAATGGTACGAACCGGCTGGAAACTTTGTTCCCACGAGCGTAAAACCCATCCACCGTCGTTTCCAGTTAGACCACGCAGCGGGAAAAATGAAAGCAGGAAACCAGCGGTTTGCACCTGGTGGCCTTCAGAAAGCTCGAAACTATCGGCTTAGGCCGTCAGAAAACAGCTTGTTAGCAGGATATTGTTGCCAACTCGGGTGCCCAGCTACTTCCAGAGCTGCCTTTATTGTAGCTTCTTCAGGAACGAAGAAAGCCAATAAAGCAGCCCTGAAATGTTAAAATTAGCTCCCAAATGGTCGCTTTTGTGCTGCTCCGGGTCTTGCTGATTGTAGCCCTGGTAGCAGCCAACGCTTTCTTTGCCGCTGCTGAATTTGCGCTGGTCAGTATCCGTGAAACCCGCATCGAGCAGCTCATTCGCGCGCGCCGCATCGGCTCCCGTATTTTACAAAGATTGCACCGCAACCTGGACGAGGTTGTAAACGGAGTGCAGCTCGGCGTCACCGTGGTCAGCCTCACTCTAGGCTGGATCGGCGAGCCCATGGTCGCGCATTTTGTTGAGGGCTTCCAATTCCTGCAACGTGTCCCGCACCTGTTGGTTTATGCCCACGGCATAGCCATCGGCATCGCCTTCGGCCTGATCACTTTTATGCACGTGATTCTCGGCGAGTTGGTGCCAAAGTCCCTTGCCTTGCAGCGGGCAGAGCAGGTGGCGCTGGCGGTAGCGGCTCCAATGGATGTCTGGCTAACCTTGACCCAGCCTTTGATTTTCGTAATGGGCCGATCCGCAGGCTGGGTGCTTAGGATCTTCGGGCTTCGCCGGATGCGGCAGGGCCCGGTTCATTCACCAGATGAAGTAAAGCTGATTGTCAGCGCCAGCAGGGAAGTGGGTCAGATCACGCCTGCCCAGGAAGACATGGTGCACCACGCGCTGGAACTCGAAAACACAACCGTACGTGAAGTGATGGTCCCACGGCCGGACATTTTTTCTTTGCCCGGCGATCTCACTCTGCAGGATGCAATCGACCGTGTGGTTGAGGAGCAGCATTCGCGAGTCCCCATATACGATCCTCAAAGCGGACCGGAACACATCATCGGCATTCTCTATTCCAAGGACCTGATGCGCTGGGCTGGCCTGCGTCTTACCAGCCGTCCCGTAACCGTGCCGTCTCGCATCTCGGAGATGAAAGTCACCCAAGTCATGCATGACGCCATGGTCGTGCCTGAAACCAAGCCGTTGTCCGAACTGCTTGAGGAATTCAAAGAACGCAAACGTCACATGGCCATCGTGGTCGACGAATTCGGCTCAACTACGGGCTTGATCACTGCCGAAGATATCCTCGAACAGCTGGTCGGCGAAATTGAAGACGAATACGATGTAGCCTCGCTCGCCACCGTGCAAAGCGCCGGCAGCAAAACACTGCTACTCGATGGCACCACCGGCCTGCGCGATCTGGAGTCGCAATACGATCTTCTCTTGCCCCGAGACGCAGGGTTCGAAACTCTGGCCGGATTCATGCTTTCGAAGCTGCAGAAGATCCCCGCCATGGGCGACTCCTGCTACTACGGCGGCCGTCGCTTTACCGTCGAGGAGATGGATGGTTACCGCATCTCGCGCGTTAAAATCGAAGACGCACAACCGGCCGCCGCTCAAGCTGGAGACTAAGCTACGGCGCAGCGCTGGTGAACTTCACCGCACTTACCGTCGCCAATGGTAAGGTGTATATCGATACACATACGTCAGCGCGTCAATCCAAATCACCCGTGAGAGCTCTCCGCTACTTATTCGCCCGACTGCTTTACACATTGCCGGTCCTCTGGCTGGTGGTCTCGGTTGTCTTTCTGCTGATCCATCTCGTGCCTGGCGATCCCATCTTGCAGATGCTGGGTGAAGGCGCTCCGGTTACCGACGTGGCCGCCACCCGTCACGCTTACGGTCTTGACGTTCCGCTCTGGCAGCAGTACCTACACTACTGGAAAGGCGTGGTGCACGGCGATCTGGGGCCGTCGTTGCGCTTCAACCAAAGCGTCGGCAGCCTGATCGTGCACCGTTATCCGTACACTATCGAGCTGACGGTCGCTTCGTTATTCATCGCGATTTTGATTTCCATTCCCGCCGGGGTGCGCTCAGCGCAACGCCGCGGCCGCTGGGACGACAAGCTGCTGAGCGTGGTCAGCCTCTTCGGATTGTCTTTTCCGAATTTTGCACTCGGCCCAATTTTGATTTTGTTTTTTGCCATCAAGCTCGGATTGCTTCCGGTTTCTGGATCAGGAAGCTTTGCTCATCTGGTGCTGCCGGCGGTTACTATGGGCAGCGCTCTGGCGGCGATCCTCACTCGCATGGTGCGCACCTCCATGCTCGAAGAGCTTGGCCAGGATTATGTTCGCACCGCCCGCGCCAAAGGCCTTCCCGAACATACGGTGGTTTACCGCCACGCATTGCGCAACGCCATGCTGCCGATCATTACCGTGCTCGGATTGCAGTTCGGCGCGTTGCTCGCGGGCGCGATCGTGACCGAGAAGATTTTTTCCTGGCCTGGCATCGGGCGCCTGACCATCGACGCGATTGGCAATCGCGATTACTTCCTGGTGCAGGGATGCATTCTCGCCATCGGCCTGACCTATGTGCTGGTGAACTTTTTCACCGATTTGCTCTACTCAGTCGCCAATCCAAGAATCAGGCAATGAGAGTGTCTTTCGTTGTCGCTCCTTCGTGGACCTTCGTGTCCTTTGCGGTTATAGCTTTTTTAGATAACCAATAACCACAAAGCACACGAAGGTTCACGAAGAATTCCCACGGCGCCGTTCACAATCGCGAAGTGGTACTAGGAATCTTTGCGGTATAGAAGATCACGCATTGCTTTTTTGCGTTCCTGATTTAATTCCTTGTCGCTGCCGCGGGCACTCTCGGAAGTAGTGCTGCTCTCTGGTTCGCTGCACGCCGGACAACGATTGGCAAAACCCGGTTTACCGGGTCTCAGTTCAAATTCTTCAGAGCAGATCACGCAAACTTTTATCGGAAACGCCATCACAATAATTTTAACCAGTGTCGAATTCAACGCCAACTCTTCCGCTCAAAAAATGGTGAAGTACAGGCTAATCGACAGTCAAATTAAACGTGGCGCTCGCGGAAGGACTCGCCGTGTCCGAGCTGCTCACGGAATATGCATTCACGGTCACCGTGTAATCCCCCGGAGTTGTTCCAGTCGACCCACCTGCTCTGCCACCACTGCCGCTCGATCCACCGGCACAGGCCGGCCAAGCGCTGATCGCCAGGACTAAAGCTCCAAGCAGCGCTAACTGTAGGTGCTTCCCATGCCGCCGAACCGGAAGCAGGGCGATTACAACCATGATGCCGGCCGCGATGCTGCCCCACTCTGTCGAAGACATCCCCGCCGCCGCTGTATTGGCTGTCGTCGTGACAGTCACGGTCGCGCTCGCACTCGATGTGCTGCTGAAATCTGCACTGTATTTATTAACGACGTCTCCGGTGGTTACAAGGCAGCTGGCTTTCGGCGCGGTGGTAGCGCAGGAAAATGCTGTACGTCCCGTGCCCTGAGTCTGGGTGATATTCATTGTCGTAGTGTTTCCGCTGGTCGCGCCCGCCTTGAGCGAGATCGCAACCGGTTGCGAAATTTGCGGCACCACCGAAGACGGCACATACTGGCGGACATAATCCACCAGCATGGGCGGCTGGCTGCCGGCCGCAGAATCGGTCGGAGCGCCGAGAGTTCCGCCAACCGCAGTATTCAGAATGATGAAAAACGGGTTTTCCGCCCGGCTGAAAGGCCAAGTGTCGCCAACCGGCAGGTCGGACGCGGTCACCACAAAATATGGTTTTGTGGGATCGTCGATGTAGTACTGAATCATGTTCGCTGACCAGATCTGGCCGTAGGTGTGGAATGCGGTGTCAATTTGTTCTCCACTGGGCAAGGTGAAGCATTGGCCTTTGCCGTTGCCGGCAGTAACCTGGGTGTGAATAGTCGAGCAATTTCCTGTCGCGCCCGGGCCCGGAATGTTAGAAGTCTTCGGCCAGTTTTCCATGATGTCGGACTCGCCGACCATCGGCCACTGAATTCCAGACTGCGACCCGAGCACCCAAAACGCTGGCCACAACCCTGCATGAGATGGAATCTGCAGGCTGGCCTCGATTCTCCCGGAGTTGAAGGTTTGCTTTCCCGCGGTGTTCAAACGCGCGGAGGTCCAGACGTTTGCCGAGGGACTGCGGACCTGGATCGCAAGGTGCCCGCTGCCATCAATGAATGCGTTGCGATTGCTGGAATCGCACGGTGCCGTATTCGATGCAGGATCGCAATAGATTTCCAGCTCGCTATTGACGCCCAAATCGCCGGTGTCGAAGCCCCACCTGGTGGAATCGATCGCGCTGTTTGCGGCGCCGTTGAATTCATCGCACCACTGCGTGGTCCAGGAGACCGCGCCAGTCGCCGGAGTTGTCCCGCATTGCGCTTGCGAAATCTTCGGAAAATAAGTTGTCAGGAGAGAGGTGAGTAGCAGCAATGAAAATTTCATCGCCGACAAGTATTGCAGAGCTGTTTAAGTTGTCAATAAACAATCGATTTTCTTAGGCGAGAAGGTTATGCGAGCAGGGGCAGGGAGGTGCCCTGTTGCCCTTCGCCCACCGGATCCGCAATTGCTTTGAGTTCGGGATAGCGTTCCAACAACGACTCTGGCGCAGCCACTCTCCGCCCGGTCAACATGTATTTGAGCTGCAGGGCGTTCACTCCGGCCTTGGCTTCGAAGTGGTTATTTGCCACCACAAATGTTGCTTTCGCCTGCTCGGAGATGTTTTCGATCCGCTCTTTCCAACTTCCAAGCTCATTCGGCTTGTAGAGGTAGTTGTAACGGTCTGCACAAGTCTCCGAGTCGAACCACTCCTCGTAATTGCGCCCGTGCAGGCGCACATATCCCAGCGCCGCCGTTACGTGCGAAGTCGGCTCCAGGGAGCGTCCGATTTGCGGCTGGTCAATATTGACGAAGCTGACATTTCTCTCCGAGAAGTAAGTAATCGTCTCTGGATTGTTCCATGTCGAGTGTCGAACTTCGACGGCGCGCGGATACTCGATGAACTGCCGTAGCAGGGTTTCCAGATATTCCCGGTTCAGCGCCGTGTTTTTGAAGGAAACCGGAAACTGAATCAACAAAGCGCCGAATTTTCCGGTATCCACCATCGCTTCCAGTCCCTGGCGCGCCAGATATTCGTCTTCGTCATTGGGGCGGATCGACACCGCAGAGGTCGGCTCCATAGCCGCCATCGGCGAGTGCGTAAACGACCGGTGAAGCTTTGCCGTAAACATGAAGTTGGGATTGACGTCAGAAGCAATTCGCGACCAGAGCTTTGCCAGTTCAGGCTTAATGTGTCCGTAGAAGGATGTGTTGATCTCGACCACATCGAAGCAGCGTGCCACTAGTTCCAGCGGATGCCGCTTCCGGCGCGACATTCCCGGAGGATAGAACACGCCTTCCCAGTCTTTATAAGACCATCCTGCGGTACCTACGCGAATTGAAGAGCCTGGCGGCATTACTTTATTCTAAACAGGAAGGGGCCAATAGAGTAGCGTGGGCAGGATGAAGGTCGATCTAGCGGCGCTTGTTTGCCCACGAGAGCAGAATGTATGCACCAGCGAAGCATAAGAGCAATTCCAAACCGCAGCAGACAAAAGCGAACCGGGACGTGATCAGCATCGTTCCGAAGCCTCGTTGATAGGCGATGATCAGCGCCGCAAAAGTCTGGAGCGACACCAACGGCACTGCGATCCCGCTCGCCACCTCAAGCGCACGTTTCATGGGGATGTCCTTCAAGCTACTTCCGAAAGATACTAAAACACGAAAGCCAGGTAGTCATCCAGATAAAACCGAAACCACAGAGGGCACGGAGGCACACGGAGGAACGCCACGGAGGTGTACATGAAGCATTACATCTCTGTGTCTTTCCCCTGTGGAACTCTGTGTTCCTCTGTGGTTAACGCTTTCTGACACGTGCCTTACTCAGCTTGCGGAAGTTTACGCGTTCTTCGGTCCACGGTGATAAACGAAACTCAGTAAAACTCCAATACCACCCAATAGGCGCCGCTCGGATAACGCTGGGTGCGCGCGTAGCACGCGCCGGCGGAGTAGGTATGCAATCCCCGACGGGAGATCACTTGTGAAATCTCTTTAGGCAATGACTCCGGGTGCATGCTGGTGTAGCGCAACAGGTACACTCCCGGCGGCGGGCTCGCCACGCTCAACGAATCTGCCTTGGCCATCGCGCAAGCGTTCGATTGAACATCGCTGTCATTTACCCGGTGCAGCTGAGGCATTTTTGCTTGTGACCGCAACTTCTCCACTGTGACGAAGACTAACTCCTGTGCTTCTTGCACGGAGTAGCTGGGTACGATTAGTCCAAAATCTTGGGCCACGTAAAGGACGCGCCCTTGCCGGATCACCCCAAATCCAGCCACATTGAATTTGGCACTCAGCAAGTTGTCGCGGTGCGGCGGAGATGCCATTAGGGCTTCATGGGCATCTTCGACGTCTGGAGCTACAGCCACGTTTTCACCCATACGCTCAAGGTGCAAATTCGAAACGGCTGTAATTCGATCAGTGGGGGAGGGCTCGCCGGCAAATTGATGTGAAATATGTTTTCGCGCCGCCATCGTCGCGGCATGCGCCCGAGCCGCGCGAACCAGGCCTTCGTCCATTTTGAGTGGTGGCAAGCCAGCGCTTGCCCGGTCTGCATTGGCTTTATCCAAAAGGTCGTGTTCGGCCTGCGCGTCGAAATCAGGAGCGTCGTAAGGTGACATTTGCTGCCAGGAACTGTTCGGCGCAGTATCCGCACCAGCAGCAGGCAAAGCGGCTCCCGCAACTGCCAAATGCAGAGTAGCCGACGCAATAAAGGCCAGGAACATGAGTGTCTTAGCCCCAAAACGCTAACCTCGCGCTTTGGGTCTGTCTACGTTCCAGATGCCCTGGGAGGAATCTGCTTTGCTTGGAAAAGAATAACTTCTACAATCCGGTTCAGCACCTTACACCGGAGATATCCCGAATTGTCCACTCTCCCATTGCTCCTAGGTCTGCTTATCGTCATTAACCTGGTACTACTTCTGTGGTTATTCCTGTACCAACGTTCCGGATCATCGCAAGCTGCTGGAATTGAAGCACTTGTAGAGCGTTCGAATGGCCTGCAGAAGGCCCTGACTGAGCAGTTCTCGGTGGCTACGGCGGACATGGCCTCACGCCTGGAGCAGACCAAAGGCGACCTTCGGCAGCAAGTGACGGACCGGCTGGCCGATGGCTTCTGCGGCATCCGCCTGACGGTGGAAGAACAGCTAAAAGCAGGGCGCCAGGAGCAGGCCGAGCGCCTTGGAGAAACCCGTTCAGAACTGGCCGGAGCATTGGCTATGACCACATCGGCACTCAAGTCAGAATTCGATCGCCTCAATCAGCAGACCGCGGAGAGCCTGGAGCGAATTCGCGAGCGCGTTGATGCCAAGCTGATGGCAATCACCGATCAGGTGCAATCCAAACTAGACCAGAACATCAAGGAAGGCTTCGCCCAGTTCGAAAAAGTGCAGCAGCATCTGCGTGCGGCCGAAGAACAATTGCGCGAGGTAGGCGCGCTTGGGCACTCGATTAACGACTTAAACAATCTGTTAAAGCTGCCGCATCTTCGTGGAACTTTTGGCGAGGCCAGCCTGGAACGATTGCTCTCCGATTTTCTGCCGGCCCATATGTTTGAAATGCAGTGCTCGGTCAATGGTGGCGGTCGCGTGGACGCGATGATCAAATTCCCTGATCGCCGGCTTCCAGTGGATGCGAAGTTTCCCCGCGAGCAGGTGTTGGCATTTTTTGAAGAGAGCAGCGAGGCCCAACTTGATGAAGCCCGCGTCGAATTCGTGCGCGTGATGAAAGCCGAAGCCAAGCGCATCAAGGCCTACATTCAGCCCGAGCACGGCACCACCGAAATTGCGCTGATGTATCTGCCCAGCGAAACCCTATACATGGAAGCGGTGCGCAATCGCGATCTCGCCGACTGGCTCAACCAGCAGCACGTATTTCCGGTTTCTCCGAATACTTTGCTGATGACGCTGCAGACCATTGCGCTGGTGCATAAGTGGTACGAAGTTGCGAGCCGCTTCGAAAAGAGCCGCCAGGAGCTGGCCAAAGCGCAGAAATCCTTCGACCATTTCCAGAACCAGTTTGAAACTGTGGGCAAGAGTTTGAACAAAGCGCAGGAAGCCTTCGATAAGGCGTCAACGCACTTGAAGACGTATCGCGGACGCGTTACTGCGCTCAGCGGTCAAGAACAACTCGAGCTCGATGCCGCAAACGAAACTGCTCCGCTGCCGCTGATCGATAAAGCCAGCGCCTGATTCCTGGATCGTGCGCCCTCCCGCATTGTCATCCTGAGCGCAGCCTGATCTTTCGCACGCGAAAGATCAGGCGTAGTCGAAGGACCCCGCGTTTGCCGATGCCCTGCACCGGCCCAACAGGGAATTCTCACCCAAACCTTACCTGCATTAACAAGCTCTTACGTATTTTCGTTAAGGTACTTCGTCATGCACCTGGTGCACGGCACATAACCCTCCCGCACCGCCTCCCGTGCTGCCACCGATCGCACATGCGTTTTGTCGAGGATGTAAGTGCATCCAGCTACATGAAAGGTCTTCCCATCCGGATAGACCAACACCATCATGTCCGGAGGAACTCCCTTTCCGGGTTGCGCATGCTCGCTTCGCAAAGTCCTCCCTACGCCGGAAGACCGCGCTACCTCGAAGCTGCCCGCGACCAGCACCGCTGCCGCTGCCGCCACCATCCATCCAAAAAAAGTTCTTCTACTGGGGTGCGCGTTTTCATCGAGCCGGCGCTGCAGCCGATAGCTGAATCCCAACGGCATTTCCACCATGCGCTCGTCCCCATAAAGCTCGACCACATTGCGCGTCCCCGCAAGGACCGCGCTACACCGCTGGCATCCGCGGATGTGTTCGTCCATGGCAGAGCGCAGCCCGGCATCCAGTTCGCCGTCGAGATAATTTGAAATCTCGCGCCACACCTCTTCGCAATTC
>JBOGLH010000189.1:0-8516 GCA_050746025.1 Terriglobales bacterium
ATCCAGTATTAACACGATTTAATAACATCCATGGGGAAGTCCGCCTCGCCGTTTCTTTTGAAAGGAAGTCGGGGCCCGCGCCGAACACTCCAGGTCACCACAGGAGCCGAATATGAAGTTCTCCGCCTTGCGTTTACTCCTTCTGGCATTTGCCTTCACCCCAGCTTTGTTGCTGGCCCAGGACACCGCCCAGATCACTGGCACTGTCACCGACCCCAGCGGCGCGGCAGTGCCCACCGCGCAAGTGACGGTTACCAGTGTCGCCCAAGGTACAGCGCACACGGTCACTGCAAATAGCAGCGGAGACTTCCTCTTCGCGGCTCTGCCGGTCGGCGCGTACAACCTGACGGTAACCGCACAAGGCTTTAAGAAATATGAAGCGAGGGGGATCGTTCTGAACGTGGGCGAGAAAGCGCGAACCGACGTGAAGTTGGACGTCGGCGCCACGTCGGAAACGGTGAATGTTGAGGGTGAAAATGTTGCGCAGGTGGAAACGCAGTCCTCAGATCTCGCAGGCATCGTCACTGGCAAGGAGATTACGCAGCTCCAACTGAATGGGCGTAATTTTACGCAGCTGGTGACGCTGACGCCGGGGGTGAGCAACCAGACCGGGCAGGACGAGGGGACGGTTGGCGTTTACGGAAACGTTGCATTCAGTGTTAACGGCGGGCGAACTGAATACAACAATTGGGAGCTCGATGGCGGCGACAACATGGATAACGGTAGCAACGAAACGCTTAACGTGTATCCGAGCATCGACGCCATCGCCGAATTTAAAGTCCTAACTTCTAATTACGGAGCTCAGTATGGCCGGAACGGCTCCGGTACCGTTGAAGTTGAAACTAAGTCTGGAACTAACGGATTCCATGGCAACGCTTACGAATTCGTACGCAACGACATCTTTAACGCCAAAAGCATGTTCGACATGGTGCAGAAACCAGACGGCAACTTTGGAGCTCCGCCATACAAGAAAAATGATTACGGGTACACGGTGGGCGGGCCGGTTTGGAAAGACCACACCTTCTTTTTCTGGTCGGAAGAGTGGCGGAAGGAGAGAGTACCCTCGCCATTTAACGTGCCAGTGCCATCAACCGCTGAACGGAGGGGGGATTTTAGCGACCTATGCCCGAATCTAACCGTTACGGACCCTTCGCAGACGATGGCCGATTGCCCGAAAATACCCAACAGCGGCGGCACTCAATATCCCGGAAACATAATTCCGTTCAACACAAGCGACCCCAACGTGCAGGCGCTGCTGGGCATGATCCCGTTGCCGACAAACGATGTGCCCGGGGCGGCATTCTACACCACCACCATCACTACGCCGACAAGTTGGCGCGAAGAATTGATCAGGCTTGACCATAACATTACGTCCAATCAGCGACTAACCTTGCGCTTCATTCATGATTCCTGGGATACCGTTGTCTCAACGCCCTTGTGGACAAACGCTGGAAGCTTCCCGACGGTTGAAACAGCTTTCAAGGGCCCCGGGGTGAGCTTGGTAGCCAGGCTGACCTCGACGTTCAGCCCCACTCTGCTAAATGAGTTTGTGTTTAGTTACACGACGGATCACATCATCCTCAATAATGTCGGGGCCTGGAAACGCGATCCAAGTGTCACCATTGGTGGAATATTTCAGAACGGCTTCAATGGATCGTTACCGGGTATCAATCTGGTCGGCGGAAATGCCTACGGTGGCGGGTTCGGCGAAGATCCAGGGTACATTCCGAACGGCATTTATAACTCAAATCCAACCTACACATTCCGCGACAATGCGACGAAAATTATTGGAAAGCATAACCTTCAATTCGGAGCTTACGCGGCCGCCGGCCAGAAAAATGAATTCGGTGGCGAACTCGGTCCAGGTTCAGTCCCGGGTTATCTAACTTTCGACACCTCGAACACGAATGTGTCCTCCGGAAATCCATTTGCGGACCTTTTGCTAGGTAATCCGTCAAGCTTTGGGCAGCAGGACAGATTTTTGAAGTACTACAACCGCTACAAGATACTTGAACCATATTTCCAGGACGACTGGCATGCCACCAGCCGGCTTACTTTAAACCTTGGACTTCGGGTGAGCATGTTTGGGACATACCGTGAGAAGCAGAAGCAAGCCTTCAATTTTGACCCGGCGCGGTACATGTTTGGGCAAACTTCGATCGACCCTAACGGCGATGTAATTAACCTTACGGCTAATGGACAGCCACCTTCGGTGAATAACCTGCCAAATGGAATCGTCCAATGCGGCGTTACTCCCGGAGTTCCGGTAAGCTGCATGCAAGGGCATTTATTTAACCCGGCTCCTCGAATCGGATTTGCGTATGATGTCTTCGGAAACGGCAGAACTGCAATTCGCGGCGGATACGGAATCTTTTACGAGCATGCGAATGGCAACGAGGGCAACACAGAGTCGCTCGAGAATTCTCCGCCGCTGGCGAACGCGGCGAATATAAACTTCCCGGCGCCTATAAATGGTTATCAGAACATCGGTTCAAGTAGTGGCGGACCAGCGCCGCAACTTCCCCTCAGTGTGAATTCGATTCCAACGAAGGCTGTGTGGCCATATATCCAGCAATGGCATTTGGATGTACAACACCAACTGCCCGGTAACGTAGTTGCGACCGCATCATACGTAGGCAGCAAGGGTACGCACCTAGGACGTCAACGGGACTTGAACCAGTTGGCTCCTCTTCCGCTGTCATTGAACCCATACAATCGTGGTGAACCCATGATCACGGATTCAAGCGATCCCGCGTTCAACACGGATTGCGGTGCAACGCCACGGACCGTCAACAACGCCCCAGTAATCGGTCAGGCAGCGATTAATCTGGCCGTCGCTTGCGGGGACAACCCCGATCCGTTCCGACAGTACTTAGGATATTCAGACATCAGTAAGTTGGAGTACAAGGCATCGTCTATTTACCATGCTTTCCAGTTCAGCGCTCGTCGCAGTGTCGGACAGCTCCAGCTGAGCCTGGCCTACACATACAGCCATGCAATAGATGACTCTTCGGATCGCTTCGATGGGAGTTTCGTGAACTCGTTCAATCCCAGTGCCAACCGAGCCAGTTCAAATTACGATGAGAGGCACATTCTCAATATCGGTTATGACTGGAATCTGCCATTCTTTAAGAACCGTGGTCTCACTAACAAGATTTTGGGAGGCTGGGAATACTCTGGTGTCACGAGCTTCAATACGGGTTCTCCGTTCAGCGTAAGCTTTGCAAACGTAAGTGATAATGCTGGCGTGGCTAATGGGGTTGGAACATCTTCTCGGCCTGACCTCATCGGAAATCCCAACTCAGGCTTCACCCAGACGCCTGTATCTGGCTTAGGGGTTCAGGTTTACAATCCTGCCGCTTTTGCGCCACCCCAAGGCCTGACATTCGGGACAGCGGGCCGCAACATTCTGCGTAACCCGAACCGTATTAATTTCGATATGTCCCTTTTCAAGCACTTCATGATTAACGAAAAAATGGGATTTGAATTCCGAGCTGAGGCCTTCAATGTCTTCAACCATTTCGAACCCGGAAATCTTGGTGGAGACAGTGGTTCGGCGGGGGGCTCGGGAGATACTTCATTTCCCGCAAATGACTTCCTGTACATCGCTTCGGTACACAATCCCCGTATTCTGCAGCTAGCGCTCAAGTTTGCCTTCTAAGTTGCGCGCTACGTCCTCCTAATCCTGACCTCGCGGGAGGCCAGGATTTTTTATTTGCGCTGGCGATGCGAGCTCATCTCCAGTAATCGTTTGAGGAAAAACGGAAATGGACGCGGCTTGGCGAATTCTCTCCGCCTTTCATGTTACGGCAACCTGCTGCGGAGCGCTGCTTACAACCGTCAAAGCTTGTTCCAGGTCGGCGATCAGATCATTTACATTTTCAATACCTACTGACAGGCGAATCATCTGCTCGGTTACGCTCATTTGTTTGCGGTGCTCGGGAGAAATCATCGCGTGTGAGGTTAGGACCGGAAGCGAAACCAGCGACTCGACTCCGCCCAGGCTCGGCGCCAGCGCAAACAGCCGCAGGGATTCGCTGACTTTTTTTGCGTCATCGCCTGAGCCTTCTACCTCGAAACTGAGCACGCCGCCTCCGCCCTTCATTTGCTCCATGGCGAGGGCGCGTTGCGGATGGTCTTCGTGAAATGGGTAATTAACTGAGCGAACTTTTGCGTGTTGGGATAAAAATTCCGCGATGCGCAGAGCGCTTTCATTTTGCCGTTCGACACGCACAGCCAGCGTCTTGATGCCGCGCAAGAGAAGAAATGCGGCGTGAGGGTCCATTGATCCCCCGAGTGTAGTTCGAGTTCCACGAATCTGATCGATCAGATCACGACGGCCTGCGGCTATCCCACAGATCAAATCCGTGTGTCCGCCAAAATATTTCGTGCCTGAGTGCAGAACCAGGTCGATGCCGAACTCCGCTGGGCGTGTATTGATGGGCGTCGCAAAAGTGCTGTCGATCATGGAAATGAGCCGATGCTCACGGGCAATCGCGACCGCTTTCCGAATGTCGACAACCCGCAGCGTGGGGTTTGTGGGCGTTTCAAGGTAAAGCAATTTTGTGTTGGGGCGGATAGCGCGGGCATGCTGATCGTAATCCGTGCTATCGACGAATGTAGTTTCAACATCAAGCTTCGGCAACCACGTCGAAAGAAACTTAGTTACACCGCCATAGATGTCGCGTTGCGCAACGATGTGATCGCCGGCTTTGACGAGGGCAAGAATGCTGGTCGTGATCGCGTTCATTCCCGAGGCAAACAGCAAAGCCGCATCTGCGCTTTCGAGTTGCGCAATCGTGCTCTCGACCGCGGTATGGGTGGGATTCCCATAACGCGTGTAGAACATATCGGTGTTCGTGGCGCGCAGTTGCTGGTCAGAGTCGGTAACCTGAAATGTGGATGTCTGATAGATGGGCTGCGCCATGGGCGCATTGCGTTTTTCAAAATCTCTGGTGCCGTGAACGGATTCTGTCTCGGGATGAAATCGGTGTCGCTTCATAACTGCTCCCTCCTACGCTCGCAACTTTATAGACTAGCTTTCGTAGAGCAACCGGGCAAGCCACGGCTCGGCATATAATTTCTGAACTTATGGAAACCGGTCTGCGAGGTCGAGTCGCGATTGTGGCTGCTTCCAGTCAGGGGATCGGGCGGGAAACGGCAGCTGCCTTCGCAGCCGAAGGATGCCGGGTTGCGATGTGCGCCCGCACTCGCGAAAAACTCGACGCGGCGGCGCAGGAAATCCGGGGAAAAACTGGAGCGGATATCTTTACGCAAGCCCTCGATGTTACCGATGCCGCAGCGGTGCATAAGTTTATCGAATCGACGGCCGACAAATTCGGCTCGGTTGATATCTGTGTGGCTAACGCGGGCGGGCCGCCAGCAAAGGGGTTTCTGGCTGCGACAGTCGAAGATTGGCGTAAGGCGATCGATACAAACTTCATGAGCACGATCTATTTCGCGCGTGAAGTTATCCCTCACATGCAGCGTAAGCGCTGGGGACGAATCATTACTTTGACTTCAATCTCGACCAAGCAGCCGGTGCCGGATCTCGTTCTCTCAAATTCGGTGCGAGCGGGAGTGGTTGGCCTGGTAAAAAGCCTGGCTAATGAATTCGGCAAAGATGGAATTCTGGTGAACAACGTTGGTCCGGGTTACACAGGAACTGACCGGTTGAAGGAACTGGCACGCGCCAGGTCGACTGCGCTAAATAAGAGTGAAGAAGAAATCTTTGCCGCATGGGCCAGTGATTCCGCATTGAAAAGGATCGCCGAGCCTAAAGAAGTTGCCGACACAATCGTTTGGTTAGCATCGGAGCGCGCGTCGTACATTACTGGGCAAACGATATTAGTGGATGGAGGAGCGTATAAGGGATTATGAGCGCAGCGAAAAAGAAAAGCGGGTTGCGAAAATATGGCAAAGCGAAAACTGCAACTCCGAAAAATGCTTTGAAAAACACGGTGCCGGCCAGTGCCGGTGCGACCGCCACTCTAAAATATCTGTCATGGAACGATGTTGAAATCGAGCCCATGAACCCTTTGCTGGGAAGGCAATTGATTGTTGGTCATCAGGTGATGTTGGCGCGAGTGTTGTTGAAAAAAGGATGCATTGTCCCTTTGCATAGTCATATCAACGAACAGCTCAGTTACATTCTTGAAGGCGCGCTAAAGTTTTATATCGATGGAAAAGAAATTGTTGTGCGTGCCGGCGAAGTGCTTACCATCCCGCCTAATATGCCTCACAAAGCTGAGGCCATGGAAGACACGGTTGATCTCGACATCTTCAATCCTCCGCGCGCCGACTGGATGAATAAAACCGATAGTTACCTGCGCAAATAACGACAACGGCCAGAGCTCTTCCTCGAAGATCGCTCTGCTATCCTTATAGTTTCCCAATGAGTGAACAGGCGACGAAGACAAAAACCGGTAGCCGTGTCTCGCAGCTGCGCTGCATCGGATGCGGACGCACCGCTTTGCCGGACCGATTCCGCTGCGAGCATTGCCGCGACCTGCTGGAAATTATTTATCCCGGATGGGAAGAAAGCGGTCCCGCTGGACTTCCGGCTTTTTCCCTAAAAAAACTTTGGAGTGATCGCCGATCATCGCGCGATCCGGTTGACCAGAGCGGCGTTTGGCGCTTTCGCGAAATCCTGCCGGAGATACCCTCCCCGCAGATCATCACTATTAAGGAAGGCAATACTCCGGTTTACGAGTTGCCGCACTGTGCGCGCAGTGCCGGAGTGGTGCAGCTTTTCGCCAAGCATCAGGGGATGAATCCGACCGGCTCCTTCAAAGACACGGGGATGACGGTCGCTGCATCATTCGCGCGACAGGCCGGATATAAGTGGGTGGCCTGCGCTTCTACGGGAAACACTTCGGCGTCTATGGCGGCCTATGCGGCTCGCGGAGGCCTGCATAGTCTGGTGCTGATCCCGGACGGAAAAATTTCCTGGAGCAAACTCTCGCAGTCACTCGATTACGGCGCCATCACGTGTCAACTGCAGACTGATTTCGACGGCTGCGTTCGCGTTCTGAATGAAGTGGTCGAGCGCATGCCGGTGTATCTGCTCAATTCGGTGAACCCGTACCGCGTTGAGGGCCAGAAGACGGCCGCGTTCGAACTGCTCGAACAGCTCGACTGGCAGCCTCCAGACCACATCATCGTTCCGGGCGGTAATCTAGCGAACTCTTCGGCAATCGGAAAGGCTCTTCGAGAGATGAAGCAGCTCGGATTTATTTCGCGAGTGCCGAAAATCTCGGTCATTCAGGCGGAGGGCGCGAATCCTCTGGTGCGGACGATCCGCGAGAACGGCGGCGAAACGCTCATTCCCGTTCATGCCGAGACCATGGCCACTGCAATCCGAATCGGCAACCCTGCATCCTGGAAGAAGGCATTGCGAGTGATCAAAGAAAGCGAAGGCCGCGTCGAACAGGTAAGCGAAATTGAAATTGCCATCGCCAAGGCGGAGATCGGCGCCGAGGGCATCGGGTGTGAACCGGCATCGGCTGTGACTTTGGCCGGTCTAAAGAAGCTGGTGAAAAATGGATTCGTGAAATCAAATGAATCCGTTGTTCTCGTGCTCACCGGTCATCTTCTGAAAGATTCAGAGTTCACCTTGAAGTTCCATCGCGGAGATCTGTTCACGGAATCTGCGCAGGGCCCTGAAGGCCGGGAGTTGAAGGATAATCAGCGGGCGCCAATAATTCTGGAGCCATGCGTGGATGCGGTCATCCAGTTGCTGCAGTCTGCGGAGAAGTAGTTCTCCTTCGTGGACCTTTGTGTCCTTAGTGGTTAGGGATTTAAAGTCATTAACCACGAATGACACGAAGGTCCACGAAGGACACCAAACCAAGCATGAAGCAATTCCAGCTCACCCTTCCAGCCACTTCCGCGAATTTAGGCCCGGCGTTTGATACCGCCGCTTTGGCCCTGAATTTGTGGCTCAACATAAAAACCGTTCGGGCAAGAGAGTTTGCAATCACGGCGAAGGGGCGCGATCGCGAAATCTGCGAGCGACTTGAAAATCACCTGATTCTCAGCACCTATCGGGAGATCCTGCAGGCAGAGGTGAAACCCATCATCCCCCTATCCCTCGAAATAAAAAATGATTTTCCCATCGGCAAAGGATACGGATCGTCAGCCGCAGCCCGGCTTGCCGGAGTTGCGCTGGCAGTGCATTTTGGAAAACTGCGATGGGATACGAACCGCATTGTGGGCGAGGCGGCGCGAAGGGAACGTCACTCCGATAATGCCGCCGCTTGCTGGATGGGCGGCGTGACTGTGTCGCGAATGGTGGGTGATGGAGAAGCTCAGGTAGCGCGACTCCTGCCGAAAGGGAAGTGGCCGTTGCTGCTGGCAATTCCCGATGAAAGCCTTTCTACGGAGAAAGCGCGTGATGTCTTGCCGCGCCATTACTCCCGGCACGACGTAGTAAGCAACATTCAACACTCGATGTTGCTGCTGGCTGCGCTGTTCCAGGGAGATCGTCAACTGCTGGCTTCCGCGCTCAATGATCG
>JBOGLH010000190.1:0-7838 GCA_050746025.1 Terriglobales bacterium
CGAACGAGGGCTGATGGGTGCGATCAAGACCGTTTGGCCCGATATATTTGGACGGATTCGCATAGTCAGTGGAGAAGTTGATGAAGTCACTATCTCTCGCGGAGGAGACGTAACGGGAGAACGAATAGGACACCTGCAAATTCAACGTCTTCGATCCGCGGAAAGGATTGCGGACTTCTTCTCTCAGGGACGCCTGTAGTCCGTTATAAACAGACCGTCCGATTGGGAAGAGCATCTGGTTAGCGCCGACGCTGCGGTTTATCCCAGGAAAGGCGGCACCGGTATCGGGCGTCAAGCAAGTCGCGCCGGTCGGATCACAGGTAAACGCAGCCGGAAAGCCGAACAAGGTCGAATAACCTGAATCGAGGCCGCCCGAAATCGGAGTGCCCGACGGATCAGTCTTCGCTTCCGCGTAATCAGCAATCGTTGCCGGACGGGGCACCCAGGTTGGAGTTCCGTTTACGATGTCTGTCGTTCCGTTTTCGGGATCCATGGGGCACGGAGAAGCGTACGAAGCCGCGACAGATGCTGCACCGCAATTAGCAAGCGTTGTGGCAATGGCGTTCTTGGCGGCGGCAGGGTTGAAGTGCCTCGCATCCCCGACATGGTTCGTGTCCAGAGTTAGCAGATTGTGTGTCGCAACATTTCGAAGATAGTCCACGGTCAACACCATTCCCGGCCGAATCTGGTGCTGCATCCCGATGTTCATCTGGACCGAGCGGGGCGTCACGTAATTTGGAGCGAACAACTGAGTGCCGGTGCCATCGATGGCATCAGCTAATGCATTTCCGATATAAACCGGATTGCTGGCCGCTGAAAGGCTTGCGGCTTGATACGCCTGCTGCGCCGCAATGATGTCCGGAGCGGCAGTTCCGATCGCTTCACCGCAGAATGATTCGGACCCGGAACCTCCCGAGCAAACCGCCTGCTGCGCGAGGAACAAGCCAGTCGGCAAACGGCCGGGGCGATCAAAAAGGTTATTGTTCCAAATGGAGTTCTCGTAGAAAAGACCAATACCGCCGCGAATAACAGTCGTACCCTTTTTACTTGTGTCCCAAGCGAAACCAATTTGCGGGGCGAAGTTGTGATTGGGTTGATTAACACGTGCACCCAAATTTTTGTAGAACTGATTATTGAATTGGTCGAGCGCGGCAATCGGACCAAGATCACTGTCGGTCCGGCCAGAGTCTCGCACATAGCGGAGACCGTAAGTTAAAGTGAAATTCGGTTTTAGCTTCCAAGCATCGCCAAAGTAGAATGCGATCCTGTTATCTGGCCCCAATCCGCCACCCGGGAAACCAAATGCTGGAATTTCCGAAGAAAAGCCCTGGCCATTTCCGAGCACCACGTCATTGGCGGGATAGTTGAGCGGGTTGCTATTACCTCCTGCAAATGGGCAATTGCCTTGAGTGACGCAGACGAGATTAGCTCCGGTTTGTAAGGAGGGCGATCCCACTGCCGGCGCTAGTCCTAGGAATTCTGCGAAACCTCCGCCATGAAGATGGTTGTAAGCGGCGCCGAAGCGGAATACATGGCTCTTGAAAGCCATGCTAGCGTCGTATTTCAGTTGATGGTCAGACTGCATCGTTGCCTGCGGAGCCAGAAAGTTTGGCCCTGAACAGAACTGGTCAGCACCTGCGGTAAGACAATTCGCATCTCCGCCGATGGCCAACTCAATTCCCGGGGCAGGATCAAAAATCGACGAACCTGTTACTGCGTCCTGGATTCCATTTTGAAATTTGGTGTATCCGAAGCGGATGCTGTGGGTAAATTTGCCGGTATTGAAGTCAATGCCCACAACGTGGTCGCGGGCGTGATCAACGTTCGAGAACGGCTGGAAGGAGTTGGGAATAAATGGCAGGACGCTTTTGTTCTGATCAAAAACGAAACGATAGAACATTTTAAATCGGCTAATCTGATAATCCAGCCGCCCATCGAGCTCCGTCTCGCGGAACGGAGAGTCGAAACTCCCCGAAAGGCCGGTGAAATCGCCCCCGGGTAAAACCGGATCCAGCAGGTCTTGTTTGTTACGCTCACCGGTTAAGAAGAAGAAGAGTTTGTCTTTGATAATCGGACCGCCCAAGCTGCCGCCGAACTGATTGCGCTGAAAAGGATTGGTTGAGTCGCTGGGAAGAGCAGCATTCAAACTCTGATCGCGAAAATAGTAGAACCCATCCCCGTGAATACTATTGGTCCCTGATTTTGTTGTAAGGCTAACAGACCCTGAAGAGGTCAGTTCAGTAGAAAGATCAAGCGAGGACTGTTGCAGGGAGGCTTCTTCGATTGCGTCAAGTGGCACATTCATTGTCGTTGTGCCCACGGTTTCGTCACTTATGTCGACGCCGTCCAATTCAATTCGCGCGGTGCGCCCGAATCGACCACCGAAAGAAACTGACGAGAATCCATTCTTTGTGGGATCAAAGGTGCCGCCATCCTGAATTTGAACGCCCGGTTCAAGCTGGGCAAGATCTAGGAAGTTGCGGCCATTGATGGGCAGGGTCTCTATCTGTTGTGCCGTCAATACGTCTTGTACCGTGGCTTGCTCGGTATTGACTGCAACTTCCGAGCCTTGTACCTCTACGACTTCGCTTTCTTGCCCCACGGCGAGTCTGAGGTTCGCGGATGAGGTTACGTTGACTTGAACGGTTACCGGAGTCTGCGATGTCTTGAAACCTTGTGCCTCGACTCGCACCGTGTATTCGCCGGGGTTGAGTGCACCCGAGGCATAGGTACCGGCCGAGGTGGTGGTCACGGAAAAGGTCTGGCCGGTCCCCTTGTTGGTGATCGTGACTTTAGCGCCTGATAGTACGGCGCCACTCTGGTCGGTAATTGTCCCTTGAATACTGCCGGTTGAGATTGTGGTTTGCGCCGGGGCCATCGGCGCGAATGCAACCAAAGCGAGTAAGGCAAAAAGGGCAACGCTGGTTCTAACGTCCATCCATGTACGCGGCTTCATACGGTCAGACCTTTCTTTTGAATCGAGCATTGTTTCTAGCTGGGAATGTGGAGCGACGGAATACGCTGAGGAACGTAGCTGTTTGACTTGCTTGCACGGAAGTTGAGCAGGGATCCTAGTGCCCTGCGCTCGCGGGACGACTGCGTCCGGCATTTTATGTTTAGAACTCACTTTTGGTGATGCAATCCATGCACCAAGATCGGTCACCACTCTTACCGGCTCTGTATCAAGCAGTTACAACAAAAACAATCTTTGGCTGATTTTTCACGGTCGAATATTGTATGAAATATGGAATTATGGCTTTAAAGAGACGTAACTTTACAAATCAATTCTCAGTTGTCGGCCGATAGACGTCATCGCATTGCGCCTGAACGCCAGTTCACCTGTTGTCGGTTAGTATAGCTGTCGGGCTGCGGCGAGACTGGTGATTCGATTAACATTCAGCGAAGCAGCATGAAGCCCCCAACATATGAAAGCTCTGGTTAAAGCGAAATCCAGCCGCGGTCTCTGGCTTGAGGATGTGCCCGAGCCCGAACCCGGACTCAACGACGTAAAAGTTCGCGTTCTGATGACGGGAATTTGTGGCACCGATCTTCACATTTATGAATGGGACGATTGGGCGAAATCAACGATTCCGGTGCCCATGGTCATTGGCCACGAATTTGTCGGCGAGATTGTGTCGGTAGGCGAGAACGTTTCTGATTTTCATCCCGGCGAACTGGTTAGCGGCGAGGGCCACGTCACCTGCGGACGCTGCCGCAACTGTCTCGCGGGCCGCCGTCATCTCTGCGCGCATACCCAGGGCGTCGGAGTAAATCGTCCGGGGGCGTTTGCGGAATACATTGTGCTGCCAATGTCGAATATCTGGCGTCATGATCCGAAGATCAAGCGCGAGATTGCGGCAATTTTTGATCCCTTTGGCAATGCCGTGCACACTGCACTTTCGTTTCCCGTACTCGGCGAGGATGTTCTGATCACTGGCGCTGGGCCGATTGGAATCATGGCCGCTGCGGTGGTGCGCCACGCGGGCGCACGCTACGTGGTGATCACCGACGTGAATGCTTATCGTCTGGCGCTGGCGGAAAAACTTGGAGTCACGTTGGCGGTAAACCCGCAAGTCACTCCGCTGAAAGAAGTGCAAAAGAAACTGGGCATGCAGGAAGGATTCGATGTTGGGCTGGAGATGTCAGGAAATCCGGCTGCATTTCGCGAGATGCTGGACAACATGAGTCACGGCGCCAAGATCGCCATGCTGGGAATTCCGGCGAAAGAAATGGCGATCGACTGGCACCAGGTAATCTTCAGCATGCTGACGATTAAAGGCATTTATGGGCGCGAGATGTACGAGACCTGGTACAAGATGACGATGATGCTCGAATGCGGGCTGGATATTTCACCGCTGATCACTCACCAATTCTCGTATCGCGAATATGAAAAGGGTTTCGACGCCATGCGGTCGGGGAATTGCGGCAAAGTGCTGCTCGACTGGCGGCACGTCAGCTGAGTGAAGAACTGAGTTACACAACAGGGCAATTCGCCGCCGGGTCTCTGCTTCCGCTAATATCAAATAGTGTTTGATTTCAAACGGCTTCGCCCCAATGAAGGGCGTCTCTTTGTCATTATTTCGATTGTGATCGGCGTGCTGGCAGGCACAGCGGTCATCGGCTATCACTTTCTCATAGCCGCCATCTTCGACAAAATCTATTGGCGTGGAATTGACCACAGCCTGCTCTGGAAAAGGATCGTGTTCCCAACCCTCGGGGCACTTTTCGGCGGCGCTCTGCTACTGCGTTGGGGGGACGCCAGGGGGAGCGGCGTCAATCAGGTTCGAATCTCCCTGTTGGTACACGATGCGCAGATGTCGGTGCGCGGAACCATTGGGAAATTTTTGGCTTCGGGGATCGCGATTGGCACAGGGCTTCCGCTCGGACCTGAAGACCCGGCCATACACATTGGTGGCGGCGTGGCCTCGGCGCTTGGCCGAATGATGTCGCTATCGAAGAAGCGCCTGCAGGAACTGATACCGGTGGGCGCTGCGGCAGGACTGGCCGCAGCTTTTAACACTCCAATTACAGCGGTTATTTTTACCCTGGAAGAGATCGTTGGCGACATCAATGCGCCCATGCTCGGATCCACGGTTTTAGCTGCAGTGATTGCGGTCATGATCCGGCGAGCGGCAGTCGGGTCGCAGCCACTCTTTGCGGTTCCGCAATACGCGTTTTCTCATGCCAGCGAACTGCTGCTGTTTGCGCTGCTCGGATTGGTGGGCGGTACGGCGTCAGCGGGCTTCACGCAACTTCTCGCGTTTATGCGCGGACGACTTGGGCGTATTCCCCGCCGTGGTCCGATCGATGTCATCACCGTTGCTGGAGGTTTCGTCGCAGGCCTAATGGCGTTGGTTGCGCCACATATTCTAGGAGCGGGCTATAGCACAGTCAGCGATGCGCTGAATGGTCAGATTGTTCTCAAAGGACTGATTCTTCTATTTGTAATGAAGTCACTGGCGACAGCTGTCGCTTTTTCTTCCGGAAACTCTGGCGGCCTGTTCGCCCCTTCGCTGTTCATCGGCGCGATGCTGGGCGGCGCAATAGGCACAGCCGGCGCACGTTTCTTCCCCACTCAGATTCTCTCGCCGGGAACTTATGCCCTGGTTGGAATGGGAGTCACGTTTGCCGGCATCATTCGAGCGCCGATCACATCATTCTTTATGATCTTTGAGGTCACACAGGATTACCAGATCATGTTGCCGGTGATGATCGCGAACATGATTTCCTACGCGGTGGCCGAGGTGCTCCACGCCGAGCCGCTGTTCGATGTTCTCGCCCGCCAGGACGGAATTCGTTTACCCCGCAAAGAAGACCGCCAGTTGCAGACGATGACAAACGCTGAAGCCATGAGAAAACCCGCCATCGTGTTGGACGCGAGAGAGCCGGTGAATAGCGCGCTCAGCCGCATTCCTGCAAGCGGACCCGAGGCTTTCGTGGTCACCGATGACAACAGCCTGACTGGAGTCGTGACCCGTGCCGCGCTGAGGCAAGTCGCGGCGGGGGAAAATGGCTCACAACCGGTGGGATTGATTGCAGTCCTTCGGGAGCAGTACCTTGCCTATCCCGACGAATCGCTGGCCCTTTCACTGGAGAAACTGCGTCAGGGTGCGGTGCTGCTGCCGGTGGTAAGTCGCCTGCAACCTGATCACCTTTTGGGAGTGGTGGAGGCGAGCGACGTCATGCGCGCCTATCGGATCGCGGTTGAGCCGTCGCAGAAAAATACGGTTAACCCCGAGGCGCGGGAGGCGAGTCTGGAACGGACCGGGTAAGCGCTGCGTAGATTTAATTCACCGCGTTGGTTGCGGTACCATTAAAGGTTGCGGCCCCGTTCCGTGCGGAGCGGCGCGCCATGCTCCACGAGGAGTCCATTTCGATGGCGACCATTTCCCAGACTAATCCGGCGGTTCCCCTTACAAAGAACGAGCACCTGCTGCGTTGGGTGGAAAAAATGGCCGAGCTTACCCGGCCCGATCGCATTCACTGGGTGGATGGATCGCAGGAGGAATACGACCAGCTGTGCGAAGAGATGGTGGCCGGCGGCACGCTCATAAAACTGAACCAGGAATTGTGGCCGGGATGTTTTCTGGCGCGCTCCGATAAGAGCGACGTGGCCCGCGTGGAAGAGCGCACTTTTATTTGTTCGCTTTCGAAGGACACCGCCGGTCCCACCAACAATTGGGAAAATCCTTACGAGATGCGGCGCAAACTGCGCGGTCTTTTCCGCAATTCGATGAACGGCCGCACCATGTATGTATTGCCGTTCAGCATGGGCCCGGTGGGATCACCGATGTCGCAGATCGGCGTTCAGTTGACCGATTCGCCCTACGTGGTTACCAGCATGCGAATTATGGCCCGAATTGGCATGCCGGTGTTCAAAGAGATCGACAAGGATTACAAACGTGTGGTTCCCTGTCTGCACAGCGTGGGTGCTCCGCTGAAGCCTGGCCAGAAGGATGTGCCCTGGCCGTGCAACGACGAAAAATACATCGTGCACTTTCCGGAAGCGCGCGAAATCTGGTCGTACGGTTCGGGGTACGGCGGGAATGCCTTGCTGGGCAAGAAATGTTTTGCTTTACGAATCGCATCGGCTATGGCACGAGACGAGGGCTGGATGGCTGAGCACATGCTGATCGTGGGCGTGGAGGATCCGAAGGGCCAGAAGACTTATGTAGCCGCCGCCTTCCCCAGCGCTTGCGGAAAAACAAATTTCGCCATGATGGTGCCGCCACCCGAGTTCAAGGGATGGAAGATTTGGACGGTGGGCGACGATATTGCATGGATCACGCCCGATGCGGAAGGTCGCCTGCGCGCCATTAATCCGGAGGCTGGATTTTTCGGCGTCGCGCCGGGGACGTCAGTGAAGACGAACCCGAACGCAATGGCCACGCTGTCCAAGAACACAATTTTTACGAATACTGCCCTTACACCCGAAGGCGGAGTGTGGTGGGAGGGGATGACGGACACTCCACCGGCGGAATGTGAGGACTGGCAAGGCAATTTGTGGACTCCGGAGATGGCGAAGAAAACCGGCGCGAAGGCTGCGCATCCAAATGCGCGATTCGCAGCTCCGGCGCGGCAATGTCCAACGATCGATGCATCGTGGGAAGATCCGACCGGCGTTCCCATCAGCGCAATTATTTTTGGCGGCAGACGGGCGCATACGATTCCGCTCGTCTACCAAGCTTTCAATTGGAGCGCCGGCGTTTATGTTGGCGCGACTATGGGCTCTGAAATGACCGCGGCAGCAGCTGGTGAAGTTGGCAAGGTGCGCCGCGATCCTATGGCGATGCTTCCCTTCTGCGGATATCACATGGGGGATTATTTCCGCCATTGGA
>JBOGLH010000191.1:0-13758 GCA_050746025.1 Terriglobales bacterium
CCGCGTTAGGGAGCTAATCAATCTGTTTGGGTGCAGCTTTTCAAAGGCGACCGTCCTCTAAACTGTTAGACAGCAAGTGACTGGAGGTCTTGAGAATACATGCTGCCCTGCCGCCGATATGGCCACAATTTCGCGCATCAAACATTTTTCATCAGCGTTCTCGCGACGTTCAGCTTTGGACAAAACGTGCCTCCGAGCCCTACGCTTTCGCCAAAGCATTTTGACCACGTCTTGATCGTCGTACTCGAAAACCAGAACTACGAGTCTGCGATGACAAACGACCTCTTGAAATCTCTCGCCAAAAGGGGCGCGATCTTTAGTGACTTTGCGAATCTGTACCACTATTCGTATCCCAACTACATCGCTATGATCGCCGGCAGTGATTTCGGTATACACGAACCGCGGTTGCTCAGCGACCGGCAGCGGACGTTCAACCAGGATGCCGAGCATAGAACTATCGGTGATTTGCTCAAATGGAAAAACTATGCTGAGGATTATCCAGTATCTCCTGCCTCGCAGAAACCTTTCCTCGGCGACCGTAGCGGAAGATATGTACGCAAACACGTACCTTTCCTTAGCTTCAAAGAAGTCCAGAAGAAGACTTTTCACAACGTTGTTGCGGTAGATACTCACGCCCAAGATAATGCGTTTGTCTCTGACATCAAAAGCTTCACGACTGATCCTCAAAAGCACCCGTTACCTGAATACATGTTTTACAGTCCAAATCTGGACGACGATGGTCATGACCCCACGTCCAATCCGTCCGAAGGGCTCGAGAAGGCGGCAGATTGGTTACGCATGTTTCTCACGACCTGGCTTCATTTTGATGATCAGACATGGCTTCCGAAGGACGAGGCATTGAAGCGCACGCTTGTGATCGTTACCTTTGACGAGTCGGAGGGCAATGTAAAACCGGAACGAATCTATACCGTCTTTCTGGGTAGCATGGTGAAGCCGCAGGAGGTCAAAGATCCTTACAACCATTACAGTGTTTTACGAACCATTGAGGACAATTTCGGCGTCGGCCCAATCCAACAAGACTCAGGCGATGGTGCTGCGGCTGTGATCACCGGCATCTGGAAATGAATCGCTGACAGACAACTTTTTTGAAAGCAAGCGATTACTTGCACTTGGGGTCGTCCGGCCTGTGTTGCCAAAGATCAGGCGTTCCACTCTGTTATAGCTGAATCGTGGTAAAGAACACTTAGTTCTGTTCGTTCGAATTTCGACTGTCGAACAATCCCGCCCTCAATTATTCGGTTCGTTTCGCCGGCCCGATGTGTGCTGATTGCGCCCAAAGGCGTTCGCCACAAAGCGCGAACAACTCACCGGCTGTTCCTGCCGGCATTTTCATTACTTCTGAAACCACTTCTAGGTAGCTATGCGTCTTTTTCCACTCTGCCTCCCTCGGGTGGACGCCCCACCCGACAGGGCTCGATCGGTCGCTCGCGCTCAGGCGCCGGTGTTGCGCCAAACAAGAGCAAGACATGAAAGCGTTTGGCACACACCGCGCCGCTCCTCGCGCCCTGCCCCCCTCCCCCGGCGTCGTTTGGTTCCTTTCACCGTCTTCGCCTGTTTGTTCCGCTGGCGCGTGAAGTGAAGAAACAAACAACCGAAGACGGCAGAAAGATGGGATGAGAAGGCGCCAGCGGTGCTGTGGTAGAACGCTGGCTAGGAGTATCATCCAATGGCGAAAAATGGAACGCTGGCTAAGATTCAGGAATTGCAATCAATCTTTCAGACAACAACGGAGCAGATCACGATTGGCATTAGTCCCCAACTACGAAGAACCCGCTAGAAGACTCGCCCATCATTGCAATAGGGCGCGTGTCTGCAGAAGTGTGTTGTTCAAGTCCTGTTTTTGTTCCAGAACCCGTTTTGCATTCGGAATCACGTTTGCAAGTTGCTGTGGGGCGCTTTCAACCGCTTGATTTAGGGCTGGCAGTTTGGACTCATCATTGAGGGCAGCAACATATGACGAAATAATCCGGGTCAGGGCTGCGGATGTTTGCGAGCTTCCTGCGTAATCTCCGCGGAGGTTTTCTAGATCGCGCTTTGCCGCCGTGGGCCAGTCAAATCCTTCCCCTACTCGCATTACGGCCGCTTGCAGTTGTGATCGCTGGCCGCCGGATAGCTGTTCTAAGCGCAGCGCGTCGGCGACGGCCCTTAGGTGGTTTACTAAGAGGTCTTTTGCAATCAGCGTCGCAAAAAGGGATCCACCATTTCCGACATCGTGCGAAAACCGCAGGCCGGCCGCCAGGGCCCGAACCGCTCCATCTTTATTGCCCGACTTAATCAGGTGAAAGGCATAAAGAACATTGAGCCGTCCGAGAACCAATGCTTTTCTGGCGTAGTCCACCGGCACGTCGTGCCCGAGTCCGTAATCCAGTCCCCAGTCACAGTTCGGAAAGGAGGTTGCACGTGCCATGATTTCAAGGGCAAATGTGTTTTTCTCAATCAGCTCTTTGTATTTCGAATCGTCGTACGGCGCCGTACCGTCGAGGATCGCGTTGAGTTCTTTGGCCTGCTGGTCCGTGATACCGGAATCCTGGACTTCGGAGAATGCCGACCAGTAGCGCAAAGCTGCATTCTCCGTCAGGGACGCATTCCGCTGAGCCAATGCAGAACCAGCCGATAACAGTGCAATCAGAATCATCGAAGGGATCGTGTTGAGGATTTTCATAGCCTGATTTTCTCCTTGCTTAGCACAGCGACTGCGCTCTGCTTGCCTTGCGGAAGTGGGCTGGTTTGGGAACGAAACGCTAGGTCGTCAATCGCTGCCTTAAATGATGGCGCTGTCGCCAGCCAAGCATTTGCGCTTCGCATGGTTAGAGGCTCCGACGGTGCACGCCCGTCGGCAATTGCAGCATCGCTAGCCGTATTCGGAACAGCAACTCGGTTACTGCGCATATGCAAAACAACTATCCCGATAAGAAAGATGGCTGCGACTGCTGCGAGCCAGATCCCAAGTGAGACCGAACGCCGAGATGCATCGCCGACTCTGAGTGCCGGAATAGGCTCAGGGACAATTGGATGGAACCTCTTCAAATAGACTTCGAATTGCTCATCATCGGGAGTCTGCACAGGAATTCTCCTTAGCGAATATTGAGTCGCGCAGCTTGGCTAGGGCATACCGGTATCGCGATGCCGCCGTGTTCGAGCTAACACCCAGCAGGTCACCGATCTCCGAGAAAGTGAGCTCGCCCCATACGTGCAAAACTATGACTTCTCGCTGATCATCTGGAAGATCGCCTAGCGCACATCTCAGATTCTGCTCTCCGGCATAGTCCCGGTCGGGAGGACTAAACCATGCCGAGTCGATGTCGAGAGGCAGGTTTCGATCCTGAAGCTTGGCGTCATTAATAACGGCGTTGCGTACAGACGCAAAGAGATAGGCCTTTTTGTTTATCGCTTGGCTTAGACTCCCGTTCTCGATCGCCTTCAGGAACACCTGGTGAACCGCATCCTGACCGCGACCCCGATCGCCCGAAATCGCCGACGCAAACAGCAGCAGTGCTGGCCCGTGTTGTCGATACAAGATCTCGATCTCGTCCGTATTTCGGTCTGTTCTACCCACTTTGCGGTCTCAATGTTAAGACAATCGGCGCCGATGGATTTGTCTATGTCTGCCGAACTTCTTTTTCCGCCAATCAGGCTGAACGGAGCCAAGAAACTTCCATCTTGCATTGAGCGTTCTTGCCGCCTGGAAACGCGAGAGCATCTACACCGCCGAGGATGATTACGTTTTTCCTTCGATCAAATTTGACTGGCAAAAGCCTCGCACCGGTACGATGCTAGTGCAGGATTACATTCGGCCCGCTGCGATACGGGCGGGTATCTTGATTGAAAAGAAGAGTGAACTGTTCAGCAAAGAAGGAGATCAGTTGAGCCGCTTCGGCTTTCACAAATTTGGGGCGGCACAGCCTCGCCAGCTTTTTGATGGACGAACAGGCGAACCCTGCAGTCGTTCAGGCGATCATGCGCCATTCGCAAATGGACATGACGCTTTACTACGCGCACTCGTCTAAGAAACAACAGCGTGCTGCGCTCGACAAATACGCCCGACACATCGTGCCTGCGCAAACATTGCGGGTACCATTGCGGGTCCCAGCATCGGCGTAGATGACCGTGGACAAAGTTCGGAACTCTGGTGCTATCATGAGTTTACTGCCGTTTTGAGCGGGAGTAGTTCAGCGGTAGAACGCCAGCTTCCCAAGCTGGATGTCACGGGTTCGATCCCCGTCTCCCGCTCCATCCTCTTCAGCCTTAATCATTCAGTTCTTAGCGACTGTGCCGGATCAGTCGACGCCGCCCGCCGAGCGGGAACCAGCCCGGCCAGACATGCGGCAATCGCAAGGGGAACAATTGCGCTCGCTAAGACGGAAATATTCATGCTGGTCACGTCATAAAGTTGCGCCCTAACAAAGCGCACGCAAAGCAACGCGACCGGAACTCCGATCGCGAGCCCCAGTGCCGCCTGTAATACGACGCCTCGCATTACCATGGCCACTACGGCGACGCGTTCCGCTCCCAGCGCCATGCGGATTCCGATCTCGGTGGTTCTTCGGGCCACGCTATAAGCGGTGACTCCATACAGCCCGACAGTCGCCAGCAGTAGCGCGAGCGCTGCAAAGAGCATGGTCAATTGCGCGATCATACGATCGTCACTGAAGCGGTCGGCGATCTGCTGATCGAAGGTCTGGAACTTCATCACCGTCAGGTTTGGGTTGATGCCGGCCAGAGTGGTCCGCACCTGCGACTCCATGTCATTCACGGGGCGCGCGGTTTCGAGCACGATGGCGCCCGCGTATAAAGACTGATCGCCTTCGATCGGATCTTTGTCACTCGGCGCCCGCTGCATCGCAGGCACAAAATACATCGCGTGGTCTTTCCATCGCGGGGTTGTGTAAGTTGTGTCCTCAACAACTCCCACAATTTCAAAATCTCCGGTCGAATCGGGGCCCGGGGAGCCGAAGTGCTGTCCTATAGGATTCCGGTTCTGGAGGAACTTCTTCACGAATTCCTGATTCACCACTGCTACTGTATGGGCGGTCGATGTGTCTTGGGGCCCAATACCGCGTCCCATCACAATTCGTGTGCCTACCGAGTCGAAGTATTCCGCATTCCCCTTGACGAAAGAAGCGCCAACGTTCAGATCCCGTTGCCCCTGCACTTGAACACCGTCGCTCCAGTTGTTGTCTTCCATTGGCGTGTAGGTACAAATGCCTACCTTCAAAATTTCCGGCAGGGTGTGGAAGCGTTGTTCGATGGTTCGATACAGAGCTTCCAATTGAGTTGTCGCATAGCCCGCCGTCTGCGGATTGATATGAACGATGTATCGGTTCTTTGACTCCAGCTTGAAGTCGGTGTGCTGAAGCCTGTTCAGGCTTTGCCAAAATAATCCGGCACCCGCCAGCAGCACTAACGATAAGGCTGCCTGCAGTACCACGAGTCCGCGCTGCAGCCGGGAAGCTCCCCTAGCCGTGGTGCGCGACCCGCGGAGAGCTTCCACAGGTTCGGATTGCGACACAATCCAAGCGGGGGCGATCCCGAACAGCACCCCGGTGAGCAGTGACAGCCCGCAAGCGAACGCAAGGACCGCTGCCGAAGGGCTTGCATCGATCGGAATGTTTTGTGTTTGGGAGAATGCGAGCATCAACAGCATTCGCGCCCCGACGTATGCTAGAACCAGCCCGATTAAGCCGCTCATTCCAGCCAATACCACACTTTCCGTCAGCAGTTGACGCACAATTCTTCCGCGCATTGCGCCTAGCGCCGTTCGCACCGACATTTCGGCCTTCCGGCCCATGCCCCGTGCCAACAGGAGGTTGGCGATGTTTGCGCAGGCAATCAGCAGCACCAGGCCTGAAATCGCCATCAGCAAATGAAGATTCGATGCGTACTGCTCCTGAATGTCTTGAATGCCGGCGCCACCGGGTGTTAGCACGACGTGCACTTTGGCGAGTTGAGCTTTGCCGGGTCCCGCAGAAAACATTTTCGTTTCAGCGAAAGATTGCTGCACGAGCGCACTGATCTTTTGTTGCAACTGAATTGTGGATACGTCCGGCTTCATACGTCCAACCAGATATAGCCACTGAACGTTGGGATCGTTCACATAGAGGGCTTCCGCCAGCACTGGCATGGTCTCGATCGGCAGATAAAACTCCGGCGGGTTGCTGGAGAGACGGTCGCCGTAAAACCCCCGAGGCGCAATTCCGACAACCGTAACAGGTTTCGTATTCACCCAAAAAGTACTGCCTACGACCGATGCACTGCCAATATAATCGCGCTGCCAGGCTGCATAGCTCATGACAGCAACCATGGGTGCGCCGGCAACATCATCGGCGTCGGAAAATAGGCGCCCGGCTTGTGGCTGCAGGCCGAAGGTACGGAAATAGTTGCCAGAGACGAACTCTCCACTCGCCGAGCGAGCGCCGTCTCGAACGCCGTCGCGCCGCACAGTAATAGGCCGATAGCCGAAACCCGCCTGCATCGCAGCCAATTCCTCAAATTCGGGAACATTTTTCCTCAACGACAGATAAGTCTGGGTGGGAAACAAGGTGTAGTCGCCGCTGTCATGAAAGCCAGAGTTAACACAGCAATCATTGTTGTCGCCAATGCGCACCAGAGTCTTCGGATCGCCCACAGGCAGGTTCCTCATCAACACTGCGTTGACCAGTGTGAAAATCGCGGCGTTGGCTCCAATACCGAGAGCCAGCGTCACTACCGCGACGAAGGTAAATCCAGGCGTTTTCCTCAGTTGTCGCATCGCGTAGCGCACATCTTGCATGATCGCGGTTATCATTTGGCCTTTCAATTGGTGACAGCGCCTGCCTCCATTAGGCAAGTCATAGCCCAATCTGACTTGTGAAGATTGTTTTAGTTATCTATGACTTGATCAAGAATTAGACGCGCGAACTGTCCGATAGCGATCTTGGCCGTCCGCAATCGGACACTCAGATGATCGACGTATAGGTTGATAGGTATGCGACCCTTGCGGCACGACCTGATCTGCGGCCGTTCATCCATGGCGTAAAATCCCTGTTTGCTCCTGAGGTTGATTAAATGAAGCGACGCGTGCCTGCTGCCCGTTATTACTCGTGCCTCTCTGCAGTAATCCTAGTTCTTAGTCTTCTATTCCCGATGACCACAAAGTCTCGTGCCGCGCAAAAAAAACCCGCGATAACGCCGAACCCCATGTCGACCTTTGATGCACGCCATAAACAATTTCTCGCGCTCCTGGATGAAGAGTGGGAATACGAGATGCGCAGCAGTCCTGAATTCGCGACCTCGGTCGGCGACAACCGTTACAACGATCGGGTGAGCGACTACTCGCCGGAATTTGTTCAGTCTGACCTTGATCAGCGCGGGAAGTTTCTTGCGAGCTTTGAGGCCATTGACGCTACGGGGTTCGCCCAGCAGGATGCGTTAAGCCTTAAGTTAATGATTCGTGAATTGAAGGAACAAATCGAGGGCGCCCAGTTTAAAAACTGGGAGATGCCGGTGAATCAGCGTGACGGTCCGCAGCTGGATCTGCCGTATTTAATTACTCTCACGCCATTCAATTCATTGCAGGATTATGAAAATTACCTTTCACGGCTGCGCCAAATTTCGCGGGTCTTTGAGCAGACAACAGCGAATATGCGCCGCGGCATGAGCGATCGCCTGATGCAGCCGCGATACCTGCTGGACAAAGTCTCCACCGAAGCAGCAGATGTGGCAAAGCAGACCGGCGAAAGCAGTCCGTTCTTTGGACCGCTAAAACAATTTTCCTCCAGCATTCCTACTGCAGATCAAAAACGTTTGCGCGAAGACGCACTGAGCGTGATCGCAACCCAAATCGTCCCTGCTTACCAGAAATTCGCGGCCTTCGTTCACGATGAATATGCGCCGCACGGACGCACTGAGCCCGGCGTCTGGTCATTGCCCGATGGCGATGCGCGCTATCGTTACGCCATCAAGCGAATGACGACGACCGATCTGACCCCGGACCAGATCCACGAAATCGGACTGAAGGAACTACACGAAACCGAAGTCGAGATGCAGGCGGTCGCGCACAAATTTGGCTTCAACGATCTGGCCAGTTTCAACCAGCACATCAAAGATGATCGCAAACTTTATGCGACATCTGGACAGCAGGTGCTTGACCTTTACGCAAAATACGCGCGCGACATGGAACCGGAGTTGCCGCGGCTGTTCGGCCATCTGCCCCAGGCTAAGCTGATCGCGGTTCCGATGGACGCTTCGCGGTCGCCCTCAGGCACTCCGGCCGACTACTCACCCGGAACGCCCGATGGTTCCCGCCCGGGCCATATCAACGTGAATGAGCACGACCCGACTCACCGGCTGTTGCTCAATGTGGAGGCCATCGCTTATCACGAGGGCGTTCCCGGGCACCATCTGCAGATTTCATTGGCGCAGGAATTGCCTAATTTGCCGGAGTTCCGGCAGCATGCTGGCTACACTGCCTTTGTTGAAGGATGGGCGTTTTATGCCGAACGACTGGGCAAAGACGTGGGGCGTTATCAGGACGCGTACAGCGAATACGGGCGGCTGGAAAACGAGATGTGGCGCGACATTCGATTGGTGGTCGATACCGGAGTCCATGCCAAGCATTGGTCGCGCGATCAGATGATCGACTATTTCCATAAATACACCGCCATGGATGAGCCCAATATTCAAACCGAGGTTGACCGCTACATTGGATGGCCGGGCCAGGCATTGGCATACAAGTTGGGCCAACTCGAAATTCTTAAGTTGCGAGACGAGGCTCGACAGAAGCTCGGCGAGAATTTTGATATTCGCGCCTTTCACGATGAAGTGCTGGGGAACGGGCCGTTGCCACTGGATGTTCTGCAATCTGAGGTTGAGAACTGGATTGCGGAGCAAAACGGGATCAATGCGCAAGTGATCATAAAATGATTGTTTAGCAAGGTTCACATCGCGCGTACTCATTAAGGTCAAAATGGGCATCCAATAATTTCCGGAGGCATTTATGGACCGCAGAGACTTCATTAAGAGATCGACAGCTGCGAGTTTGGCCGCGTCATTGAACCCGCAATTCTCCCGCGCTTCGGACCAGCCAGTTCCCCGCCGAACCCTCGGCCGTACCGGGGAGAAGGTTTCCATGGTCGGCATCGGCGGATACCACATCGGCGCTCCTTCGGTTGCAGAGCAGGAGGCGATCCGCATCATTCGCACTGCACTGGATAATGGGATCAACTTTCTGGATAACTGCTGGGACTACAACAACGGCGTGAGCGAACAGCGCATGGGAAAGGCGCTACGAGATGGTTATCGACAGAAAGCATTTGTCATGACCAAGATTGACGGTCGCACCAAAGCTGCTGCAGAACAGCAACTGAACGAATCGCTGAAGCGGCTGCAAACCGATCGTATCGACCTGCTGCAGTTTCACGAGGTAATCCGCGACAATGATCCGGAGCGAATCTTTGCTGCGGGCGGCGGAATGGAAGCGGTACTGGCGGCGAAAAAAGCAGGAAAGGTGCGATACATCGGATTCACCGGTCACAAAAGTCCGGATATTCACAACAAAATGCTGGAGACCGCGTTGGCCCACGACTTCAAATTTGATGCCGTGCAGATGCCGCTGAACGTTATGGACGCGCATTACGACAGTTTTGAAAAGAAGACGCTGCCCATTCTTTTGAAACATGGGATCGGCGTTCTTGGCATGAAGCCGATGGGCGACAAAATAATTCTGCAAAGCAAGACTGCAACCCCGGTGGAGTGCCTGCACTACGCGATGAATCTGCCGACCAGCGTGGTAATCACGGGATGCGATTCAATGCAAATCCTGCAGCAGGCGTTCGACGCCGCGCGCAGTTTCCAACCAATGACCAAAGACGAAGTCGCCGCGTTGCTGACGAAAACTTCAGCGGCCGCAACCAAGGGCGAATTCGAGCAATACAAAACCACGCATAACTTCGACGGAACGTATCAGAACCCGCAGTGGCTGGGGTAAACACCGAAATCCAAATGATGTCATCCGGCCATCCGTTCCCGGCACGCAGGCGCGCGAGAAGCCGGCCCTGAGCGAAGTCGAAAGGGACCTCCCCGACGCTTCTGTGTCAGCGGCTGCGCAAATAGGACCGCGAGACTCGAAGAGAGCCAATGAGTACACCGGGTTGCATTTACTTGTGCCAGGAACGAAAGTAAAATTTTGCCCACATGGAAACATCGAGTCCGAACCTGCGCTGGTTGGAGCTTCGTCAGAAGGCTCAACGCTTGGGCCGGCCGCTCAGGTGCCCTTTGTGTTCGTTTCGCTTTTCTTTTCGCCATTTGCAGCGTTCTGGTCGAGCGTGTCCTCACTGCAGAGTGCCGTTAGGATATCCGTACTGGTATCGTGTGCTCTTGGTGGCGGTAGGTCTCTGTGCTGCTGGGTGTGTCATGTACGCTGGGTGCAGAGGACCGGATGCAAACGGATGGCTTTTAGCTGGTTTGCCGTTCGCCTTTGTCGCGGCCATTGCGGCTCAAGCTTTCGTGGAGCTCGCATTCCCTCCCAAATTAGCTCCGTTCGCTGAGGGTAATACTTGGATCAAACTTTCGCGTTGAGGGCGTGCGCGGCTTTGCTACGAAAAGCAGGAGGACTCGGAGCGAATGGCCATAAATCTCCATAGCACTCACCACAACCACACAACCGCCGATCAGTGCCTCGGCGAAACGCCGGTGGCCTCGCGAATAATCTCAGCCTCACGTTCTCGATACGGGGTCCCGTCGGGGCGAAAAACATCGTGGAACCAGACTGGCGGCGGTTGCAACACGTAGGGTTTCTCCCATGAATCCCAGGGGAAGTAGGTTTGCGATTTGCCGGCAACGAAGCCCCAATTTATCGCCGCTACGTGATGCTGTTTAGCGATCGGCAAGATTGTGTCGAATGTGCTGCCCACGGAACGGGCCATGTATTCCGTGCAGATGATCGGTCGGCGATATTGCTCCAGCAACTTCACGTGCTGCTCAAAATCTTCCGGCCAGTTGTAGTTGTGAAATGAGAGAACGTCGGATTGTTCGAACTGCACGCGCGCGATGGCGTCCATTTTTTCTGGTGCAGACCAATTGCCTTCCCACAACCCGCTGGTAAGCGGCTGCGATGGATTTGCGGACCGAGCCCACTCGAACACTTTCGGCAACAACTCCAGCACCCGCGCCTTTTTGTTTGGAAGTTCGACTTTGCCGTAGGCGCCGCCGTTGGTATTGGAAGGCTCATTCCAAACATCCCACGCCAGGATGCGTGAATCGCTGGCAAACGCCCCGACCACTCCTTCGACGTAAGCACGCAGCCTCGGCTCTTGCGCCGGATCTTTCAGCGCCTGTGCGCCCGGGCTCTGCACCCATCCGGAATTGTGCACGCCGGGAATGGGGGGATGCTGCGGGCCAAGCTTTGGATACGGGTCCCAGCAGGAATCAAACAAAACGAAAATCGGGCGAATATGGTGGCGATCGGCGATTACCAAAAATTGATCGATCCGCTTTTTAAACCCTGCGGAATCCTGCTGCCACACTAAATCGTGCAGGAACACGCGCATGGTATTCATGCCGAGCGATTGCGCCCAACCGAATTCCTTATCGATCTGCTGAGGATCGAAAGTCTCAGCCTGCCACATTTCAAGCTCATTGATCGCGCTAGCAGGAAGATAGTTGCTGCCGACCAACATCGGTTGCCGCTGGTACCAGTCGTTGGCCTTCGCTTCAGTCCAGCGCGCCTTTGTAGCTTGAGCAGAAAGAGAAATAGAAGAAAGCAGGAGAAGAATCGTGATCGTAAAGCTCTGCGACATTCGAGCGCTCCAGTTGTTCGGAAAATTCCAGCGCGTGATTTTAGCATCACACGCCATGCGTCGCTGAATGCAAAGACAGAAATGCATCAACCACAAACGCCACCAAGGTGCACGAAGGAAAACACGCTCATCGGCAGGAAATTACTGAGCAATGTTTCGCAGCAGAGTCGTGAGTGCATCCATAGCCAAGTGGCTGGCGTGGGCTCCAGCCTCAGGCAAGCCACCCAATTTTTCGACCAGGTATTCCCTTTTGAGGGCAGCCGCTTCGGCAAGGGTCTTGCCTTCCAGGAATTCGGCGAGGGCCGATGCACAAGCCATTGCCGGCACGCAACCCTTCGCCAGAAACTTTATTTCTACAATGCGGTCATGTGAAATCCGCGCGGTTAGTTTTACGACGTCCCCGCAGACGGGATTTTCGACTTGCGCCGTAGCGTTCGGGGCATTCACCAGGCCGGGATTGCGCGGGTGCTCGAAATGATCAAGGACCTGGGGTGAGTACACGACACAATATTAGCGAAATCAGAAGCCATGGGCAGAAGGAAAAGCATCAACCACGAAGGGCACGAAGGTTCACGAAGGAAAACCCGGAGAATGCAGAATGAAGAAGTGACGCCCGGATGATTTCCCTTCGTGCACCTTCGTGTCCTTCGTGGTTAATGATTTTTACTTCTGCATTCTGACTTCTTACTTCTGCATTCTTACTCTTCAGTTCTGCGATACTCGTCCCGTGGACTACACGCCCCAGCGCGTGGTTTCGTTACAGCCGAGCGCGACCGTCATATTGCGCGATTTGGGAAAATTGTCATCCCTAGTCGCTTGCACGAAATATTGCCTGGATGTCTGCCCGGAACTCGACCGGCTGCAGATTACGATCGTCGCGGACTCATGGACGGCGCAGGCCGCGCAAATCTCGGAACTCAAGCCAGATCTGGTCATCGCTTCAGTTCCCTATCAGGAAAAGTCGCTCGCCGAAATCATGAAGTGCGGAGCGCGTTTCCTGGGCTTGGCGCCCAAGTCGCTGGCCGATATTTATACCGATATCGCCATGATCGCCGGGGTCATGGGCGCACCTGACGAGGGAGCGCGAATTATTCACAAAATGAAAAACGAGATTGCCGCCGTGCGGACGCAAACCAGAGACTTGCCGCGACCTCGAGTATCTTGCGAGGAGTGGGGCAAGCCGCTGATAGCTTCGCAACTTTGGGTCGCCGAACTGGTGAAGGCCGCAGGCGGTGAATTCATCGGAACTCCAGGGGCGCAGACTTCGTTCGGAGAAGTCACGGCTGCCAATCCCGATGTGATTATCGCGGCCTGGTGCGGCGCGGGCGATCGCGTCCCGCTGGAGAAGATCGTTCGCGAACGCAAGTGGGAGCACACCCCTGCCGCATGCGGCGGGCGGGTTTATTGCATTCGCGATGAGTATCTGAACACGCCTGCGCCGACTCTAATTTGTGGCCTGCGCGCGCTGGCAGCAGCCATTCACCCGGAACGTTTTCCACAAGCCGACGGACTACGATGGATCAAGAAACAGATCTAGTAATTGGGTAATTTGGTAATTGGAACTTTTCTATGAAGCAAGTGGTGGCGGCGCTCATCTGGCAGGATGGAACGGTGCTGGTCTGTCAGCGCACCCGCCACCAGACCATGCCTCTTAAATGGGAGTTTCCCGGCGGAAAGATTGAAGAAGGCGAGCAGCCGCGCGATGCCATGCGCCGCGAATTGGAAGAGGAGTTGGGCATCGACGCCGTCGTTGGGGATGAGGTGGCGCGATTTCGTCACCGGTATCCCAGTGGAAGTGCGGTTGAACTTCGCTTTTACGATATTCGCCAATATTTTGGCGAGCTCGAAAACAGGATTTTTAAAGACATGCGTTGGGTTAAGCCGGCGGACCTACCCTCTTATGATTTTCTCGAAGCGGACTTAAAGCTGGTTCAGGATTTGGCCACGGGTAAGCTCTCTCCTT
>JBOGLH010000192.1:0-11235 GCA_050746025.1 Terriglobales bacterium
GGGCAATCGATCACAATGAAGTTGAATTTCTCCCGCAACGGGGTGAGGGCATCGCGAAGGCGGAATTCCCTGTTCTCGGCGTCGATCAGTTCAAAGTTAATGCCGACCAGATTTTTGTGCGCCGGAATGACGAAGAGATGTTCCAAGTCGGTTTTCTGCAGGGCACTGAGGGCGTCGCATTCTCCGACGAGTAATTTGTAAGTGCTATTTCGTTCGGCATCCTTGCCGAGACCGAGGCCGCTGGTCGAATTGCTCTGAGGATCGCAATCCATGAGCAACGTGTTTAGCTTGGCTGCGGCGAACGAAGCCGCGAGGTTTATGGCAGTCGTAGTCTTCCCGACGCCACCTTTTTGATTGGCGACAGCGATAATGCGGGCCATTTGATTTTTAGGGAGAATCCAGAGACTTGAGCGCAGCATAGTTCGGATCAGCGGGTTTTGCAATGCCGGATTCGAGTGCAGGTACTAAAGAATTATATTTAGCATGGATTGCGAGGGTTGGCGCGATATCAGGACTTGGTTTCCACAACGATGTTCCACGTGGAACAATTGCAGCCGAGATTTCGATCGAAGAAAAATTCAATGACACTGTTCCACGTGGAACATTTGTAGAGGAGCGCGTAGCAGGACTACGAAATTACGGCTTCGCCGATCAGAAGCGTTCTGTTCCTAGCTAGCGGAATTGGGAGTTTGTGCCACATGATTCCCGGCAATGTTGATTTGGCGACTTCCACCTGGGCCTCACCGATGAGGAGCGCTATTCTGCCGCCGGGTTTAAGCAAACTGAATGCAACCGGCAGAATAAGTTCGAAGCGCTCTACTGCGCGCAAGGTTACTACATCTGCGGGAAGCGAGACTGACTCAGCGCGCTGGGTCAGAACTGTGGTTGATGCCAGATCGAGGGCTCGAATTACTTCCCGCAAGAACGTGGCTTTGCGGTGGTTGGATTCAATCAGCGTGAGCTCAAGATTTGAGGACCAGAGTTTAAGCGGTAGCCCTGGAAAGCCTGCGCCGGAGCCAACATCGATTACGGATTCGCGCGATTCGGCAGAAGGGAAAAGCTGCCTGGCTGCGAACAATGATTCCCCAAAGTGTCGGGTGATAATTTCTTCAGGACCGCGGATTGACGTCAGGTTGAGCTTGGCGTTCCACCTAAGAAGTAGATCAACGTAGGTCAAGATCGCGCTTAGCTGAAAATCCGTCAGGACCTCAGGTTCCAGGAACGGCGCCAGGAGTTCTGCTGTCTGCTCGCGGCTAATGGCGTTTACTGTCATTTGAGAGTGCATTGTAGACGAGGCGACCGAGTCAGTTTTTTTCTATTTCTTTGTTTGATTCATCGCGTTCAGAAGCGCTAGAGGAACCAGGCTGGTAAATGTGTGGGAAAAGTAAGTTGAATATCGGAAATAACACCACGTTTTAAATCATTTACAAGGATTAAAGTGGGACTCAATTGCCATTTACGCTAGCAATTGAGAAAAGCGTTATTTTAGCTTGACTATAATCTATAATTCTGCAAATATCGAAACAATGAGAGACAGCGCTCAAATCACGAAGTACGCTGATATGTTCTCGGCAATCGGAGCTGAGCCCCGGCTTTGCGTTATGCAATTGCTGCTGTCGGCTCATCCTGACGGGTTGGTGGTCAATGAGATACAGGCCGAGTTGGGCATTCCAAACTCCACGCTGTCTCATCATTTGGACAAGCTCCGCAACGAGGAACTGATTAATGTGCGGCGCGAGAGCACGTTTTTGCGCTACACCGCAAACACTGATGCACTGCGCGAGTTGCTGCAGTTCTTGTATTCGGAGTGCTGCACTCGAAATCAGGCAGTGAAGCCGCAGGAAATCGTTCAGATATGCACATGACTCTTCGCGCGACATTCGTGAGCTGGGGTGGCTCAAAAGCTTTTAACTGCAGAGAGCGCTGAGGGATAAGGATGAGAGCGCAGAGTTAAGAATGGTAGATCGCCGGCGCATTTATTTCGGTGCACTGGGAAGCGCTGCGGCTTAACAGCCGCGTTGATCTTAAGTCGCGTGTATTGGCACGTCTGAAGACGTGCCCTGATACAAACTGCGACACGCGGAAATACAAAAGCTTGCCACAGGCGGGATAGCCTGGTTGATCTTACAAGCGCGTGATATCGGCAGGTCTAATGACGCGCCGGCTAAACACGGCACAGCAGGATAAACGAGGAGGCTTCTTGAACAGCACAGATGTCAGAGAAATAGTAAAAGAAAAATATGGGCAGGCAGCGTTGCGGGTGAAAACCGGGGGAAGCAGCTGTTGCGGCGCCACGGCAGCGAGTACGCTGAGCTGCGATCCTATTACCGCGAACCTTTATGATTCGGCGCAAACCGGCGCCCTCCCCGAGGAAGCGGTACTTGCGTCGCTAGGATGCGGCAATCCGACAGCGCTTGCGCAACTGAAAGCCGGCGAAGTGGTGTTGGATCTCGGCTCCGGTGGGGGCATCGACGTTCTCCTCTCGGCTCAGCGGGTCGGGCCGACCGGCAAAGCCTACGGCTTGGACATGACCGAAGAAATGCTTGCGCTGGCGAATGAAAACAAACGCAAGGCTGGTGCGAAGAATGTCGAATTTCTCAAAGGCGAAATCGAAAATATTCCGCTGCCGGATAGTTCAGTCGATGTGCTCATTTCAAATTGCGTGATTAATCTTTCCGCCGACAAGGACCGAGTTCTGCGGGAAGCGTTCCGAGTATTGAAGCCGGGCGGAAGATTTGCAATTTCTGACGTGGTCACGCGTGGCGAAATCAATGAGGAGATTCGGAAAAGCGTGCTGTTGTGGGTAGGTTGTGTTGCTGGGGGGCTGGACGAGGAAGACTATCGCGCCAAGTTGGCGAACGCAGGATTCGAGCAGATCACGATTGAACCAACAAGAGTTTATCGCGTGGATGACGCGCGAGAATTTTTGTCTGCGGCGGGAGTTGATGTGGATGCGATCGCGCCGCAGGTGGACGGTAAATTCATGAGCGCGTTTGTACGGGCGGTGAAACCCAGCGCGTGCTGTGGTCCTTCGTGTTGCAGCTGAAAACGCTTGTCCGGCTGAAGCCGGTACACAATCACCCCGCCGGATACGCGGCCCTAAAGGGCCGCTCTTCCACGGGCTGCGTGGTCCTAAAAGCGCCGATCTTCTAGTGGACGGAAACTCATTGCTGAAGGGGCATTCATGGAAGACCACTACAACGTTTTGTTTTTGTGCACCGGGAATTCGGCTCGCTCGATCATGGCGGAGGCGATTTTGAACTTCAAAGGCAAGCCTCGGTTCATGGCTTACAGCGCGGGCAGCCACCCGGCTGGAGCGGTGCGAACCGAGGCATTGAAGCGACTAGAATCGGCTGGGATTCCAGTTGATGGTCTGCGCAGCAAAAGCTGGGATGAATTCTCGAATCCTGGTGCGCCGAAACTCGACTTTGTTTTTACCGTGTGCGATAACGCGGCCAAAGAAGTTTGTCCGCTCTGGCCAGGCCAGCCGATGACGGCACATTGGGGCGCGCCGGACCCCGCGGCGGTAAGGGGTTCCGATCAGGAAGTGGAACGGGCGTTTCGCGAAGCTTTCACCATCCTGGATCGCAGAATAAGTCTTTTTCTGTCGCTGCCGCTCGCGTCAATCGACGGGCTCGCGCTGAAAAAAGAAATCGAAAAGATTGGCCGGCGGTGAGCGAAGCCTGCGTTATCACCCATTGAGTTCGGGAGGTTCCCAGACCCGCCCCATAGGGAGTGCTAAACGCCGAGAAACCGTCAGGTGCAACCAATCCTACGAGAAGAAAAACAGCGCAGCTCGGACAATGGGCACTGGGGGTCAGTCGAATGGTGCAGGCCAGGGGGCAGACGCCGCCCGATCCTGATATAACTTCTGGCGAAGTTCAATCGGAGAGCGGCCCGGCTGGCTTCCCTGAACGCTGGTGAGTATTCATGAAACTTCTGACGATCGTCTGTCTCCCCGTCGCGCTCGTGTGTTCAGGGATCGCTCAATCAAAACCCCCAGTGCTCATGCCGGGGCTGGGCCAACATCACCACACGATCTCGACAAAGAGCCCTGAAGCACAACGGTTCTTCGATCAGGGGCTAACGCTTGTATTCGCGTTTAACCACGAGGAAGCCGCTCGTGCCTTCCGACGAACATCAGAAATAGACCCACACTCGGCGATGGCGTTTTGGGGCATAGCCTTGGCGTTGGGACCGTGCATCAATTTGGATGTCGATCCTGTTCACGAAAAGGCTGCGTATGAAGCCGTGCAGAAGGCATTGTTGCTCGCCCCCGGCGCAACCGAACGAGAACGTGACTACATCGAGGATTTGGCTAAACGCTACTCCCCTGATCGCAACGTCGATTTGAGGAAGCTCGACCAGGAATACGCCATTGCGATGCGCGAACTCTCGATGCGCTATCCAGATGATCTCGATGCGGCGACGCTCTATGCAGAAAGCCTGATGGACTTGCATCCGTGGAAGCTCTGGACTCTGGATGGTCGCCCGACCGAAGATACTGAGGAGATACTGGCGGTTTTGGAATCAGTGTTGCGGCGCGACCCCAACCACATTGGTGCGAATCACTACTACGTCCACGCAACCGAGGCATCACCCCATCCTGAGTGGGCACTTGCCAGTGCTAAACGCTTGGAGACACTCGCTCCGGCTGCTGGTCATCTAGTACACATGCCCGCGCACATTTACATGCGGGTGGGAGACTACTGGGCGGCAGCCCACAGCAACGTAGCCGGAGCCGATGCTGACCGCGTCTATCTGCGAGAAAGCGGCACAACAGGCAGTATGTACGACGTACTGTATTACTGCCACAATCTTCACTTCCTGTCAGCCAGCTACAGCATGGCTGGCAATTACTCGCACGCAAAGCAGGCGGCTGATGAATTGGTTGCTCACGTTACTCCGATGATTCACGACGTGCCTATCGCCGAGACGTATGCACCGTATCCAATGTTTATCCTTGTGCGTTTCCATCGCTGGGATGAAATCCTGAAATTGCCTTCACCGAACCCAAGCCTCGCAATGACCACGGCGTTCTGGCATTTCGCTCGCGGAGTCGCATTTGCCGGAAAAAGCCAGATCGAGATGGCACAAGCCGAAAGGAAAACTCTGGAAGCAACATACAGGAACACACCCGCCGATCTGGAGTTCAGCATGTTTTCCAACAAAGCCCGAACTTTTCTGGAACTCGCCACAAACATCTTGGATGCCCGGATTGCCGCTGCAAAGGGCGAACATGAACTGGCAATCAAGTATTGGCAGAAGGCTGTAGAAATTCAGGACGGGCTCAATTACGGTGAGCCGCCCGAATGGCTTTATCCTGTCCGAGAGTCCCTCGGCGGTGCATTGCTTCTAAACGGACAATCTGCACAGGCGGAAACCGTGTTTCGCTCCGATCTTGAACAGTACCCCCGAAACCCTCGGTCGGAGTTTGGACTCTTGAAAGCTCTGGAAGCGCAGAACAAGAGTGCCAATGTGGAAGAAGTTCGAAGAGAATTCGAGGCGGGCTGGAAGAACGCGGACGTGCCGCTCGAACTCGGAGACCTGTAGGCGAATGCTCGCTCCATCACTTAGAAATGCGCAAGTTCCTCATTGGGTTCTGCGGCTCAAAGGATTTAGCACGAACCTGGGGAGATTACTGACTTGACTAAGCGATATCACTCATTTCCGCGCCGCCATGCGGGCAAGGTCCCGCCAGGTGATCAGCTTGATGTTCTGTTGAGCCAGAATTTGACGAAATTGATTGCTGGTGAAAAAGTCGAAATCGCGCTGCCTCCAGGCTGCTCCCCACGTCGACCGTTCCCGAGTGGCCGCGCGTAGTTCCTCATCATCAAAACCGGGATGAATGACGAATTCGGTCACGCCGGGTTTTAAGTTTTTCAGCGCCGAAATGTAAAACTCGGCCCACTTCTCCGGTGGCACTTCAGGTCCGATCGTGATCGTATGGTCAAGGAGTATGTCGTCAGGACCGAGGCTCTGCTGTAGGTAAGGATAATCAGCGAACCAATCTCTGTTTACGAAAATCGGCAACTTGTAATCATGAGCCACTCGTAACATCGCGTCGAATAGTTCCTCCCCACTCATAATCAGCCGGTACTGATGCGAATCGAGGTGGGTAGGGCGAACGCCCATCGCAAGTGCACGGTCTATCTGAGCGCGCAATTCGATTTCGACCTCTTTGGGATTGATGTGCGGATTGCTTTCCCAGTCATGATGGAAGTATCCGTTGCTATCCACCAGGGTCGGCACCTTGTCGATAGGAGCGACCGGGCCCCAGCGGTAATAAACTCGCTCGCTCGTGACCGTGAGATGCAGCCCGAAGTCTACCTTGGGATGGGATTTGGCGTAGTCTGCGATTTCGGGAAACCACGGGCAGGGTACCATCATGCTGGCAGAGTTGACCGGGCCAGCTTCCAGAGCTGTAATAGCCGCGGCATTCACTGCGTGAGTTTCACCGAGGTCGTCGGCATGAACGATGATCAGCTTTGTGCCGGGCGGATATCCGAGATGGTCCGCCAGGGTCTGCGCGGACATTGTCGTCGGAGAAAAAGATAGAAAGGTAGCAAAGATCAATATGGCGAATGTGAACTTGCCGCTTGTCTCAAGCCGATTGCGATATGACATACGACAACTCTACTGCGGGATTCGGGGGCTTGCTAGATCCGCTGCAGTTAACCGGCATTACTCACGACGTTTGTCTTGGTCCGGCTTTGCCTAGTGGCGTCGCGGTTGATCTTCTTTAAACTGGCTTCACAGGACTGAAGTCCTGGGGTGTGGGATCGATATAGTAAACATCGCTCGCTGAACCAAGGTAGTAATTTGTGGGAAGAAGACCCGTTTTTCGTGGCTTCAATCATCCGATGGACAGGTTCAGCTAGCCGGAGTGGAGGGACGAGGCATTAATCACGCAAGTTTCACTCCACCTGAAATGTGACATACATGCGAAGCTTAGTCGGACAAGAATGTCCGACCCACACGGGCATTGCTAAGGAATGATTACTGCGGCGCCGTCGATCGAATCATTTTTTACTGCCATCAGCGCTTCATTCGCTTTTTCTAATGGGAACGATGTCACCTTGGGCTTTAATTTAATCTCGGCAGCAAGTTGCAGGAAATCACGGGCGTCGGAGCGGGTCATGTTGGCGACGCTGCGAATCTGGCGCTCGCCCCACAGCAGTCGATCGTAATCAAATTCGGGCATGCGATCGAGATGAATTGCGTTGATTGCGAGTACGCCACCTTTGCGCAGAGTTGAAAGGGCGGCGATGACCACGTCCCCGCTGGGCGCGAAGGTGACGGCACGATCGAGTTCGACCGGGGGCTTCTCGTCTTCTGTGCCGACCCAGGTTGCGCCGAGTTCGGTGGCGAGCTTGCGATGAGATTCTCCGCGGGTGGAAACATAAACTTCGCAGTTCCACGATTGCAGCACGCGAATGGCGAGGTGGGCCGAGGCCCCGAAGCCGAACAGGCCGACGCGCTCGCCTTTTTGAACCCCCGCTACACGCAGCGCACGAAAGCCAATGATGCCGGCACAGAGTAAGGGCGCGGCGTGCACAGCGTCGAGCTGCGGTGGAATCGGAAAACAGAAATCAGCGCGCGCAAGAGCGTATTCGGCGTATCCGCCATTTACTGTGTAGCCGGTAAAAGTAGGGAAGTCGCACAGGTTTTCCATGTTGCGACGACAGTAAGAGCAAGTGCCGTCGGTGCCGCCGATCCAAGAGATGCCGACAAGAACACCGCGGGCGAGTTTCGTCGAGCGTTGCTCGACCGGACGGGCGGGGGCGCCCGTCCCCACATGGCCATCGATTACATCCGTCCCCGCACGGCCATCCATTACGCGATCTGTGTTGGAATCAAAATCTCCGCCGACAATTTCGCCAACGATCTGATGACCCGGAATTACGCGCGGCATTCGCTGTGGCAACTCGCCTTCGACGATGTGGAGGTCGGTGCGGCAGATGCCGCAGGCCAGGACCTTCAATAAAACGTGGCCGGCTTTCGGTTCAGGTGCCGGAACTTCTTCGATCTTAAGAGGAGAATTTGAGATTGCGGATGGAGTGGTGAGGACCGCGGCTTGCATTCCCAAATTTTATGCCCTGTTTCGCAGTCTGTGCTTCGGCGCGACTTCCAATGACACGGGCTAAAGCTCGGTAAACTTTTGTACGACTAACGCGGCGCTGAAGCGCCGCTCTACACGGGGTGTTACGGCTCATTCTGAAAATTGTTGGACAAGAGTGTCAGACCCACACGGGTATCGTTAGCGGAAGTTGCTGAACATCACCAGGTCGGAATCGTTGACGCGGGCGCGTCCGATTGCGATTTGTTTGCCATCAGGCGACAACGAATAAGAAGCCACCCAACGCGGCTCGGAGTCGAAATGAGTAATTTGCGTTGGCTTGCGGCCGTCAAGCGGCTGGTAGAAAAGGTTCGAACCTGCCCCCGTGGTTTTATCCAAAATGAGTGCTGTGCCGTCGGGCGCCCAGGCTGGCCGGAACATGACTCCATTCTCTGGCAGAAATGACCGGTTCCCGCCGTCAAGGTCTTGAATGACGATCTGCTCTTTGTGCTCGCCGCCGTTCTCGGAAAACTGAAAAAAGGCGATTCGTTTGTTGTCGGCAGAAAGTGCAGCGTTGTAAGAGGCCTGGGAATAGACGATAGCAGGCGCGTTTCCGTCAGCGGGGGCCCGCATGAGCGCCGGTCCGGCGAAGTAATCGTTGTAGAAGACGCTTTTGCCATCCTTCAAACAAGTGGGCCATTCGGCATCGCGCCCGGTGGTGACTTGCTTAGTTTCGCCGGTCGCGAGGCTACGCCGGAAGAGAGTAAGGCTATTGTTGCGCAAGGTGGCGAAGAGGACGGCGTCGGGCCCGCAGGAAATGCCATAGGAAGAGTTGGTGTCGCGGTCCGGTACACGCGCCCGGGAGGTACCATCCGGATTCATGCGGAAGGAGTGAAAGTCTTCGTCTCCAAAATAGATTTTGCCGTCATTTCCCCAGTACACCGATCCGCCTTCGGCTTGCCCCGAAGTGATCGGGGTTGTGCTTACCTTGACGTCACCTGGCCATGTCGCCGGGGCACTTCCCAGGTAAACGGCAGAGGATTGTTGTTCCTGCGTGGTTACCAGCATCTTGCCATCGGCCGTCACCGTTAGATTTCTGTACTCGCTGAGATCATTGGTGACGTTCTCGAGATCGCCGGAAGGGTACGGTTGGAATTTGATCTGTCTGTGGAAGTTTTTTTCCGGGGGCCGGCACTCCAGGAACATGCCGGTGGAGTCCGGCAACCAGGCAACGTCATCGAGCAGAAATGGATAAGAGAAGGACTTTACCAGTTTGCCCTCAGGACTAAAGATGAGCAGGTTGCTCAGGCTTTGCTTTGTGAGTGCAGTTTGGGCAACTGCAATCAATTTGTTATCTCCAGACCACGAGGGGGCGCCGCCGTTCAATCCCATCGCTTCACGTTCGACGATAGTGTGGCGACCAGTGCCGTCGCTGTTGGCAACGACAAGCTGAGGCTTGCCGCCGCCGAAATCGTAGTGGACGAAGACGATCTGCTTGCCGTCCGCAGAAAAGCTCACTGCAGTACTCAGGTCGGTGAGGACTCGTTGTGGCGTGCCACCAAGGCTGGGAACCGAATAGAGGATGCGCTCATCTTCGTTCTGCGGATCGGTGTGTACATAGTAGATATAGTTACCGTCGGAGGAGAACGTTGGCCGACGTGTGAAGTAACCAGGCCCCGGAGCCACAACCTGGGCCTCGCTGCCGGTGGCGATTTGCTTTACCCATAGGCTCTGTTGTTCTCCACGCTTAATAAATGCTGCGTAACGGCCGTCCGGGGAAATTGCACCTTCGATGGCAGAGCCATTGTCGGTCAGCTTGGAAATCTGCATGTTGAGCGGGTTGAGGGTAGTTCCGCTCGCCGAGAAATGCTTGTAGAGCGCCCAGCCGGTTATGAGTAGGGCGATGACGACTGGGGAAATGATCAGCAGCCAATTGTGGCGCTTGGCCTGCGCCATTACCTCCGGGTTCGAGATCGATGGTGCGCTGGTGCGAATTGACGAACTGGACGGCGGTGCAACCCCTGCTGGTATCTGATTGCTATCCGATAATGCGCTTCGACTTAAGCGTTCCGAGGAACTGCTCGAAGAGCGCTTCATGCGTTTCAAATCCGCGCGCAGTTCAGCTGCGGATTGGCAGCGGAGGTCAGCATCTTTCTCCAGACACTTCAACACTACTTCGTTCAGGGCCGGCGGAAGTAGCGGATTCAAGTCGGTCGGCGGAGAAGGCTCCTTTTCGAGAATGGCGTGGAAGATTACTGCAGAAGTTGGCCCGTCGAAAGGAAGCCGTCCGGTGGACATTTGGTAAAGCACTGCGCCGAAGCTGAACAGATCGGTGCGAGCATCGACCGGTTCGCCACGGGCCTGCTCGGGCGACATATAAGCGACAGTGCCAACGGTTGATCCTGGGCTGGTGAGCAGGGGGCTGTCCAGCGTGGCCCCGGCAGCGACCGCAGCTTGCTCATGCTCGCGGGCGAGTTTCGCCAGGCCGAAGTCGAGCACCTTGGCGCGGCCGCGAGTGGTAAGGAAGATATTCGCCGGCTTGATGTCGCGATGAACGATTCCTTTGCGATGGGCGGCATCAAGCGCATCCGCAACCTGAATGGCGATATCCAGAAGCTGATCGTTAGTGAACGGCCGCGAGAGCAGGCGCTCGGCGAGCGATTCGCCTTCGAGCATCTCCATGGCAATGAACGGCTGGCCATCATGCTCGCCGATCTCGTAGATGGTGCAAATATTTTCGTGATTGATGGAGGACGCGGTGCGGGCTTCATTGCGAAAGCGCTCCAGCGCCGCGGCGTTGGGGGCCATATCGCGAGGAAGAAACTTCAGCGCGACGCGACGTCCAAGCGTGAGGTCTTCGGCTTCGTAGACCACGCCCATGCCGCCGCGACCGATCTCCCGAATAATTTTGTAGTGCGAAACGGTTGAACCAATCAAAAGAGAGAACCCTGTAGGAGAGCAATGTTAAGGGGTCGGTGAGAACGGGTCAAATAGAAAGGGGGAAGAGAGAACTGATAGAGCTTAGAGCGCTCTATCAAATGAGTAAACTGCATGCATCTTGTTAATTATTTAGTAAAGATGCTGCCTGCGTGGAGGCGGGTGTTTGGCTGGGTGCTGTTGCTTTTGACTTGAGGCGCTGGCGCGCGCTCGCTGACGCTCGCGCCTGAAGGTGCGTG
>JBOGLH010000193.1:0-4319 GCA_050746025.1 Terriglobales bacterium
AGCAACCCCGGCTTGCTGAGGACGATCATGGAGAAAAAAGATCTCGACGACAACATCAAGGCCGAGATGCAGAAGTAGATCAAGGAGAGTAAGGAAGCGATGGTGCAGGAGCGGCAGGCGGTAGGAGCGAAGTAGCTGTGAGCGGTGAGCGGCGGGCGGCGAGCAAAAAACTTCAATACTCGCAGCTCATAGCTCACGGCTCGCAGCTGATTTATGCCTAACATTCTCGACATCCGGCGGCGTATTCGCAGCGTGATCAACACGCGGCAGATCACGCGTGCCATGAAGATGATCTCGGCTGCCCGCCTTCGCCGTGCACAAGAGCGAGCCTTGGCAGCGCGTCCGTATGCGCAAATGTTGACCAACGTTTTGAAGTCGCTGGTTTCGCGCGCGGACACTTACGATCCGGCTACCGGCGAGCCATTGCATCCGTTGTTGATGAAGCGCCCTGAGCAGAATGTGCTCTTGATCGTAGTCACCGGGGACAAAGGGTTAGCGGGCGCGTTCAACGCAAATATTGTGAAGGCAACATCGCGCTTTCTCGATTCCAAGCGCGGCAAGAATGTCGAGATCCTGGCGATCGGCCGCAAAGGCCGGGATTTCCTGCGCCGTCGATTTAAGGCCGCTGAACCCAGGAAAGCGGATGCAAATTCCGAGGCTCAGACAACGCTGGTCGGCGAGCGCGTCGGCGTCTTCAATAAGATGGATTACTCGCTGGCCTCGGAAATTTCCGAGCAGATCATTGAGCGTTATACCCACGCTGAGATTGATTCGGTTTATCTGGTGTACAACGAATTCAAATCAGTCATCGCGCAGCGCTTGGTAGTTGAGCAGATATTGCCGATCGAGCACATTGGCGCCCCTGAAATTGCGCAGGCCAGCAATATGGATCTCAAAGAGAAACAACGCGTGATCGAAGCGGCAAAGGGCACTGGGGTGGCGCTGCGTCCTCCGGACACTTCGGAAGTGGACCAGGCCGCAGCAAAGTTTGCGACCGCTCCGGTGGATTACATTTATGAACAGCCGCCGCGCGAGCTATTCCGCTCGCTGCTGCCCAAGTACGTTGGTATTCAGATTTTTCACGCTTTGCTGGAGTCAATTGCAGCTGAGCACGCCGCCAGAATGACGGCGATGGAATCAGCAACGAGTAATGCAGGCGATATGATTGATTCGCTGACGCTGTCGATGAACCGCGTGCGTCAAGCGAAGATCACAAGAGAGATTATTGAAATCGTAAGCGGAGCAGCAGCATTGCAGTGAGCAGCGAGCTGCGAGCCGCGAGCGATGAGCAACCAGTGCTTGCTCGCCGCTCACGGCTCGCCGCTCTCAAGCTAAGAGCTAACAGCTAAAAGCTAAGAGCTTATTTATGCCAGAAAACATCGGACACGTAATTCAAATCACCGGTCCCGCCGTGGACGTGCAATTCACCGAGGCGGCCATGCCGCCCATTTACCAGGCGCTGCGCGTGGTCAGCGATGGATTCAAAGTACCATCGCCTGTCAACGTCATACTCGAAGTGCAACAGCACCTCGGCGAAGGCCGGGTGCGAACCATTGCCATGGAAGCCACCGAAGGTATGGTGCGCGGCATGAAGGCTATCGACCTCGGGGGACCGATTTCCGCCCCTGTCGGTCACGGAACGCTCGGCCGCGTGATGAATGTGATTGGGGAGCCAGTGGATAACCTTGGCCCAGTCGCAGCCAAACAACGCATGCCTATTCATCGTCTGGCGCCGTCATTCGAAGAACAGGCCACCACTGCGGAAATGTTCGAGACCGGAGTGAAAGTCGTGGATCTCATCCAGCCATTTTTGAAGGGTGGCAAGATCGGTCTTTTCGGTGGCGCAGGTGTCGGCAAGACCGTCGTCATCATGGAACTGATCAACAACGTCGCCAAGCAACACGGCGGATACTCGGTTTTTGCCGGGGTCGGCGAGCGCACCCGCGAAGGCAACGACTTGTGGCTCGAAATGAGCGAGTCGGGCGTGATCAAGCCCGGCGACCCGGAACATTCGAAAGCGGCGTTGATTTACGGGCAGATGACGGAGCCACCCGGGGCGCGTCTGCGGGTTGCGCTTACTGCGCTTACGGTGGCGGAGTACTTCCGCGATGTTGAGGGGGCAGACACGCTGCTCTTCATCGACAATATTTTCCGTTTCACGCAGGCGGGCTCTGAAGTTTCGGCTCTGCTCGGACGCATGCCCAGCGCCGTCGGTTATCAGCCGAACCTGGCGACAGAAATGGGTGAGTTGCAGGAGCGCATTACCTCTACCAAAAAAGGCTCGGTCACGTCGGTGCAGGCGATTTACGTTCCCGCCGACGATCTTACCGATCCCGCGCCAGCGACCACGTTTGCTCACCTCGATGCCACCACGGTGCTTTCGCGCTCATTGACGGAAATAGGGATTTATCCGGCGGTCGATCCCTTGGCTTCGACTTCGCGCATTCTTGATCCGCGCATTGTGGGCCAGGAGCATTATGATGTTGCCCAGTCGGTGAAGAAGACGCTGCAGACCTACAAAGATTTGCAGGACATTATCGCAATTTTGGGCATGGACGAATTGAGTGAGGACCAGAAGCTCACGGTAACGCGGGCGCGCAAGATCCAACGTTTCCTGTCGCAACCGTTCCACGTGGCCGAGCAGTTCACGGGAGCGCCAGGACGTTATGTAAAAATCGCCGATACGGTGAAGGGCTTCAAGGACATCGTCGAGGGCAAGTACGACGACATCCCCGAGCAGGCGTTTTATATGAAAGGGCCGATCGATGAAGTTGTGCAAGCGGCGGAGAAAATGAAGGCAGCAGCATAAAGAAGCTTTTAGCTCTTAGCTGTTAGCTTTTAGCCAAACCCATTTGGCTGGGGCTAGTGGTTGAGCTAAGAGCTAACGGCTAAAAGCTAATGGCTAAAAGCTAATGCCCGATACTTTCCAACTCGAGATCGTCACCCCGGAGAAGCTGGTGGTCAGGGACAGCGCGGAAGAGGCGCAAATTCCAGCGACCACCGGGTACATTGGCGTGCTGCCCGGCCATGCTCCGCTGATTACGGAACTCGGCGCCGGCGAAATCAGCTACCGTTCGGGTGGCCAGATACATCGATTTGCTACAGCATGGGGATTCGCCGAAGTTTTACCTGATAAAGTCACCATACTGGGAGAAACGGTTGAGCGCGTGGACGAGATTGATGTAGCCAGGGCCAAACAAGATCTAACTAAGGCCGAAGATGCGCTGAAACAGGCGCAGTCCGAGGAGGAAGTCACCAAGGACCTCGGAAGAGTCAGGCGCGCGGAGGCCCGCATTGAAGTTGCCGAAGCAAAACGCAGTTGACCAGCGGTTCTCCCAAATCACCTCAAAATAGTTTAGGATTCGTAATCCCAGTACGCCACAAACCATAACTTCTTCATCTGGAGGACTGGAATTGAGGCTTAAGTCGATCCTTCGCCGATGGGCGATTCTTTGGTTCCTGTTTTCTTGTTCTCACCTTTGGGCTTTGGGAGCCCCTGCACTTCAAACTTCCGACGCTCAGGCACAGCGACTTTCAAACCTCGAGCAGCAAACTGCTGACGCCAGAAGTTCGGCGGACAATTCCTGGATGCTGACCAGCTCCGCCCTGGTCCTGATGATGACCGGGCCTGGTCTTGCGCTATTTTATGGCGGCTTGGTCCGCAAAAAGAACGTTCTCTCCACGATGTTGCAAAGCTTCGCCATGATGGCGGTGATCTCCGTTTTGTGGGCGCTTGTCGGATATAGCCTTGCGTTTGGATCGGGGAACAGTTTTATCGGAGGGTTCCACAATTTGTTTTTGCGCGGCGTCGGTTTGCAACCGGAACCCGACTATTCGGCCACCATCCCCCAGCAAACCTACATGATTTACCAGTTGATGTTTGCAATCATCACCCCGGCCTTGATTACTGGCGCATTCGCAGAGCGCATGAAGTTCAAAGCCATGCTTCTGTTTATGATTTTGTGGTCATTCCTGGTTTATGACCCGATGGCACACATGGTTTGGGGTAAGGGCGGTCTGCTGAATGCCGCTCTGGGAGGGCGTTTTCCGACATTAGACTTTGCCGGCGGAACTGTTGTTCATGTCACTTCTGGGGTTTCCGCTTTGGTGTGCGCTCTTTATCTGGGCCGTCGGCTTGGATATCCGCGCGAAGCCATGCCTCCGCATAGCGTAGTGCTGAGTTTTGTCGGAGCCTGCATGTTGTGGGTGGGATGGTTTGGGTTCAACGCCGGCAGCGCTCTTGCCGCAGGCGGTCTGGCGACCAGCGCTTTTGTGGCTACTAATTTTGGAGCGGCGGCGGCGGTCATCGGATGGTGCAT
>JBOGLH010000194.1:0-52700 GCA_050746025.1 Terriglobales bacterium
TCTGCTCGGTCGAGGAAATGGGGTCGTTCACTACCCCGCCGGCCGTTGCCAACGAATCCAAGAAGTTTCCACGATCCGCCAGCAACAATGGAAACGGAAGCGGAAATACGAACTTTGGCGGTCCCAAGGTCCGTGATCGCCTTTGCCAACTTATTCGCCAACATGAACTCGATGCCGCACTGGTCAAATCCTACGCGACCGACTACTGCGGCGTGAAAGCACTACGCGACGCCACGCGCGAACAAGTCGAGAATTTCGTCACCCACCTAGCTGACTGGGCAGACAAAGACCGCAACGCGCTCCTCTGTCAGCTGAACAGTTACTCTCGTCCGCAAGAAGGTACTGCATGAGACGCTGTGTGCCAGGTCTTAACCATGCAAATGGAAGTGGCGAACTTTTGTCGGACGGCTTTTTCCTGGTGCGCATCGCACGCCTTATATATCGATGGCACGCGAAAAAACCGTACTACATGATTTTGTTTTCGGTGCTCGAACCCAAATCACGCGCTGGCAGCACATTCTCGGGGCGCTTTTATTGCAACTCATCGGCGCTGTGGAAACTCAATTGGTTCCTGCGCGATTTCGGGTATGACACCGAACAACTCGACCGCAATGAAATCGACGATAAGCGATTAGTTGGGCTGACGGGCGTAATCAAAATCACCGGTAGGGTCGATCACGGCACTTCCCTGCTCACGCTGGACGGTTTTGCCCCTTCCAGTGAGTGGAAGACTCTTTTTGGCGAAGGCGAGCAAAAGATCCGGGGTGGAAAGGTGGCCTCATGACCTTCAGCTACACGCAGATCAGCCATTTCCTCACCTGCCCCAGGCGCTATCGCCATCGCTATCTGGATGGCTGGCAAGAGAAAGACACTCGCGCAGCCATGCTTTTTGGGCGCGCCTTCGAACAAGCTCTCGGCGACTATTTCCGCCGCGAAGACCCAGCCGTTACTTTCTATCGAGAATGGGCTGCTTATCAGAACCAACCGCTACACTACTCAGAACGTGACTCTTGGGACGGCATGTTGCAACAGGGCATCCAACTGCTCGAGCGCTTCTGCCAGGAAGACCGCGTTCGTATTCGCCAGCCACGACGTAATCTGCAAATCAAGTTCGTACGCCCGCTTTCTGGCACCAATGATTTCGTCGCTTATGTAGACGCGATCGGGAAGCTCGACGGTCGTGGTTGCCTGCTCGAATGGAAAACTAGTTCCTGTCGTTATCCCGAAAGGCCAGAGGGCCTCCTAGCACTCGATCCGCAACTGGTTTGTTATTCCTGGATCACTGGAATTTCCGAAGTCGCGCAAATCGTGTTCGTGCGCAAGCGGCTGGTCGAGATCCAGTACCTGCGCACAACAATAACTGACGAGCAGCGGCACGAGTTCAGCCAGTTGGTCCATGAGACTATCGGCCAGATCGAGTCGGCGCGATTTCTGCCGCACAGCGGAATTCGTTTTCCTCAGAATCCATGCAGCAGTTGCCCATATGTGGGACTTTGCCTTGGTAAGCCTCCGCTAATTGAAGCCAACCTAATCCGACGGCCAGGAGCAAAAGACTTTGGTTTGTTTGACGAGCTTACGTACTAATTTTCCGCCTATGCCTCCGAAGCTCAATCCGAAACGAGCGCTATTCGTGCTCACCACAATCGACGAGATTCTGGCATGGGAGCGAAGGAAAGAAGCGGAAAAAGACACGCGCTTCGTAGAGCTTGGGAGGTATCTGTGCGAGGTGCGGGCGGGACAGTACTGGCGTGTCGAAAAGTTGGCGTCGTTCGATGACTTCCTTGAGAGGCGGTTCCCGGAATCGAGAAGGAAGGCGTATTACCTGATGTCAATCCACGAGCACCTGCCGCCAGAGGCCAGGCGCGGATTAAAGGAGGTGGGATGGACGAAAGGCCTGGAGTTAGCGAAGATCGCGCGGCGCGATCGGGAGGACTTCGATTGTGCAACCTGGTTGCACAAAGCTAAGGCTCTGCCTAAGGAAGAGTTCCGTCAGGAGGTAGAGAAGGAATTGACCGGAAAAGAAAGCGAGGGATCGGAAATTATCTACTTCAAGCTATACAAGAGCCAAATCCCGGTAGTTGAGCAGGCTATCGAGACAGCCGCTCTGATGCTCGGAAGCGACAAGTCGCGGGGATACTGCTTAGAAATGATTTGTGCGGATTTTCTCGCGGGAGCCAGTCTGGAGAATGGCGACTCGCTCATCTTGCTTCAGTCAGCAATGCGATTCTTCAATTTTCTGCCTAATGAACACCGTAAGACTTTCTTGAATAGTGCTCGCGCGCATATATCATGAACTGCTCAATTCCGAAGCGGCCTCGCCTGCGACTCGATCGCGTGACATACCGCCAACTACATGAACACGTGCTAAAGCGCGATGGTTGGCGATGTCAAAACTGCGGAACTATGACAAGTCTCGAAGTTCACCACCAAAAATTTCGCAGTCACTCAGGAGACGATTCCAAAGAGAATCTCATTACCCTCTGCACCTCATGTCACTCAAAGTGGCATAAATGAGTGACCAGCGGGATGGTAACCATCTATTTTTTGCATTGTCCCGGTTTACCAAACCAATATCCGTCTTTATGAAGCCGGACAGATGAGTTGTTTTCCAACCGAGGGATCAAGGCAAGCCAGAACGACTCAATGCCGGCTGCATTTCATACAGAAGGCTTCCGCCTTGGTTCTTCGCGTATGCGACCACCGCGCGTTCAGAGCCCCTGCCTTCGATACGCCAACCATCTCCGTCCCGTACAAGCTGCATTTTGCTTCGCTCTCGCCACCATGAGTCGATTTCCGAAGGACGTGCGTGCCATATTTTTCTTGTGGCATAAAGCTCCTGCAGACAAACGAGCAGGTCGACATACAGGCCTTTGACTCCCTCGTGGGTTACATAATCGGGATGCACAATGAAATTGATCAGTCCGTTCTTTTCCAGGATTAAGCGAATCTGCGTCTTCCACAACGCAATCGACCGTTCGGAAAGCAAGTGAAAAAGCGTGTAATCCTGAGTCGCGGTAACGGGAAGCTCAACCATATCCCCTATAAAGTAAGGCATGACCGTACAACACCCGCCTCGCTGCGGATCCAGATGCGCGGTGTTCGGAATCGAAGAATCGTAGGAAAAGTTCAGAGCGTCCAACCATTCAGGTCTTCGATATAAGACGGCGGACCGGAACCCTTTTGCGTCATATTCGCTTGCATATTGATTAATCAGACTAGCGCGCCGCCGGAATTCGACGTGCTCATCAAACAGACGGCCATCATGGCTGAGATCTTGTACACCAATTTCAAACCCTCGATCGCGAATGCTGGCCAGAAAATCGGCCGAGACCGAGTACGATCCTTGCGGCACTATGTTAAAGGAAGCCTTTATCCCATATGAATCGTCCATATCCATCAGTTCGCGACAAGCATCTCTGCCGGCTGCCGTCTCCACATCGTGCGTCATCATCAGAGAAGCAGCGCAACCCTCTGGCCAGAACCAGATAAAGGGGATCCGATCTACCCCGCCGGCTCGCAGTGACAACAACAAAAGCTCTTCGCGTATATTCTCCACCGTTACATCTATCGGCCAGTGCGGGAAAGACAATGCGTGCCATCCGCGCAGATGAAATCTCTGTACCTCTTCGCGAATCGAACGAGGTAACGATGGACGAACTCGATAATAGGCACTCTTCGCAAGCTTACGGATCCAGGGCTCCCGAACTTGATAACGCTCAAACTGAAGATTTTCGATAATCTCGGTTGGATCGAAGGGAAGGCAAACCTCAGATTGGCCTATTCGGACGTGTTGGTCAATTTCGTAAAGTGCTAGATCGACTCGCCAACTTCGATAGCCAGCCGCCGAACGGCCGTAACAAATGGCGTTCGTACCAAAACGAAAAAAACCTGAATCAGAGTCTGTGATGTCTTGCAGTGTAATGTTGAGGAAAGTCGCCGGGTAGCGGTAATGCTCAATCAGTGCCCGCGCGGGATGAGTCATGGGATGGTTCAATCTGTTGGGTTATTGTCTCACGGCAATTTCGTCCTGGGTGTAAATCAATTGTCTCTCTAACCAAAATGCCTGTACAGTAACCGCCCGCCGAAGCTTAGGAGACCGCCCGGAACGTAACTTGCAAGCTTCCGATACCTTGACATTTCGCTTTTGACGGAACTTGCCGAAGACTCTGCAGGGTAACGAAAATACGTCAAGCAACTGCTCGTCGCGCCGAGTCTGTCTTTGAACGCGCTGAGGCCTCTGTCATCTAGGTCGGAACGGCCGAGGTCAAGTTCTTTCAAACCATTCTTCTTTGCATCCATAATGGCTTGCCAGAGCAACAACTGCATCCCACCAAATCGAAAAAACCTCTCATCCGTCCCTCCGTACTTATATACGAGTGAACTTTTGAAACGAATGGTGAGAATGCTGGCCACCGGCGTTTGTTGCTTTGACGCAATCCAAACCGTAAGTTGATTCCCAAATCCATTTAGCAGATTTGAAAACCATTTTCTCGGCTGGGGAGGCACTTTATGGCGAAACCGGGTACGGACTAGCAGTTGGTAAAATTTGCTGAGTAATTTTTCCGAGCTTCCCATTTCACAGGTAAGTTGCTCCCTCTCAGCCCGTTTGATTTTCCGTTGAGTCGAGCTCTGATGTAGTCCTTCGTAAAGTGCGCTCAAGTCAGGCTCAAGATCTAGCTTATGAAGATGGAATTGATTCGTGCGCCCAAAAAACCCGGGGGCGCCACTCTTCGGCAACCTGCATTCAATGTACCTCCATTGCTGCCGCTCTTTATCTTGAAGCACAGCTTGAGATATCTGCTGCAACTCGTCGTCGGTGTTGGTTAACGGGTCGCAGTGGTCAGAAAAAGGAAGGGACACCAAGCGTAAGCCGGTAAGCCAACTCTGAATACGGCAAAATACCCAACCATTGGTTAATGGCATTCCTGGGGCTGTAGTGGTGTAGACGACTGGTTCATAGCCATAGGTGCGTTTGAGCTCGTTTAACCAACTCCGACTGTGAAAAGCCGACGCCCGGGAATGTCTCTCGAGCAAATCTGGCCAGCGGTCATCAGTGAGCGGATCGATTTTATGAACGCCCATCGTATGTTCGTTTCCGTGCCGCTCGCGTCACCGTCTACCCCACTAATGTAACTGAACAATGGGAGCGATGGACGGGACGCCATTGGAGTTCACCAGGAAGAGCATGTAATATCCCGGCGCCGCCAGATTCGCATTTGCCGGCGCGGTAATGGTCAATCCACCAGTTGTCTGCTGGAACGAGGCGGGAACAAACCGTGTATTCATATCGAAGAAGTGCGTTACCGAGCCCGTTCGGATCAGGACAGCGCTCGCAATTGTAGTCGCATCGGGTGTGGCGACAAAGAAATTCTGACCATAGGAAATCTGCGTCGGTGCCTGCGAAATTGTTGGGCGAGGCCCCTTGAAAAGATACGGCGGTGAGAAAAATTCGGCGCTCAACTCATTCGGGACGTTGCCGAAGTCCGCACCCATGCCAGATTCAACGACTCGCCCATCCGGCAGCAGCAGCGCCGTGCCATGGTATTCACGAGGCGTATGCATCGAGGCCAAGGTCCTCCAACTTTGAGTCGCCGGAGACCACAGTTCTGCGGCATAAACAGCATTGCTGATGTTACCGCCGTTTTTGTCAGTTTCGCCGCCGGTTGCGAGAACGGTGCCATCCGGAAGCTCGGTCAGATTCAAAAACGTTCGTGGATAAGCCATTGATGCCGTTTGTTTCCATGCCGGTGAGGGCTGGGTCATATCGAGGACGTAGGTCGTATTTGCCGAAGGTCCGCTCTCCTGACTATCGGATGCACTGCCAGCTTTCATTATTTTGTCTGGCAAGTACATGACGGAACTCCCACCGTCTTTGATGTTGGAATCGACTGTTGACCAGCTCATCGTATTCAGATTCAGAATGTCAGTGACGGTAGCGTACTCCGAGCCGTTCACGTGAATCAAGCGACCGTCGGATAGCGGATAAATGAACGGGTAGGTCTCGAAAGGATTGTTCGCGCTGGTCTGCTTCGTCCACGTATTGGTCACCGGATCGTAAATCTCGGGAATACCCGCATTAGTATGATTTGTTGTCTGCCAGCCGCCCATAACGATGACACGCCCATCTGCAAGTGTCGTTGCGGACGGATACCAGCGTGAATACGACATCTTCGGCAGGATTGTCCACGTGTCGTTTGAAGGATCAAAAATTTCTGCGTTCGGAATTCCAATTTGGGTTCCGCTTCCTCCGTATCCACCAACTACTAGAATGCGCCCATCTTTAAGCATTGTCTGCCCCGAGCAAAATAAGTCAACGGGAGCCGTAACGCTGGTAAACGTATTGTTCTTGTAATCCCAAATCGTGGGTGTCGATCCATCCTGATAGAACAGAAGAGTGTCATTCTTGAGCAGTACCAGGTTCACCGCAACCGCGGGAAGATTCACTGGCGAAGACCAACTCCCGACTGCAGCCAGATTACCGGAATTATCTACGGTTACCGTGATCGGATTGGCAGTGGCACTCAAACCCGCCGAGTTGTAAGCAATCGCTGACAAGGTGTGCGTTCCCGCAGTTGCGGCAGTTGTGTCCCAACTTATGGAATACGGAGTTGAAGTCACCTGCGATCCGAGATTGGTTTGGTCAAGCAGGAACTGTACGCCGGTTACTGATGATCCCTGACCGGTTGCGCTCGCCGAGATCGTCGTATTTCCCGATACGGTTGCACCACCCGAAGGAGCAATCATGCTCACTGTCGGTGGCGTACCCCCTCCACCTCCAGTCAACGAGGGCAACACTTCTGCAATGGCTAAGTTGTACCGATCGCTGGTTGGCGCTGTGTCATTGATTTTCACCACAGTGCCACTTGCAAAAGTGGTGTTCATTTGCCGCTGCACCCAATACGTATCCCCTGACGATGTCAGTATCTGATGAACAAGTGTCTGCCCGGTTCCAACTGTCCGTGCAATTGCATTATCAAAATCATTACCAACGCCTACAACCCAGGAATTGTTTTTGGTTGTAGTCAGCGACGCGGTCGGCGCCCCAGATGCTGCGCTCGCTCCCCCAATAGCACCGATTGCTCCAGATCCGTTGGATCCCGAGGTGTCGGCTCCAGTGAAACTCACGACCGTTATGGACGAGAGAACGCTTTGCGCGATGGTCGCGGTAACCGTAGCGTTCGAAAGAACCGCAGGCGCGAAGGCACGCCAGATCTCCGCCGTGCCACTCTGGGCGTTCGCACGCTTTACCAGCGTCCAAGTCAGAGATCCACCGGTTATGCCAGTTACCGTTGTATTGGCGCCTGACAAGTAATCCGAGGCCACAAAAGCAAGTAACAATTCGTTTCCTGAACTGGTTGAGAAAGCAGAAGTGGTGACGGTCGTTGCCTTCGCTGTCCCGTCCTTGGAAACAGTAACATCGATCGCCAGGGCCCCTGTGGTCACCGGCTGGGCGGTGAAATTCAAGTTGCTGACAGATCCGCTATTAATGGTGGTGGATTGCGATGGTGGAGTAAACGTTTCTCCTGCCTGGCTCGGAGTAACAGTGTACGTTCCGTTTGTCAGATTCGAGAAGGTGTAATTCCCATTCACGTCTGCGGTAGTGGTTGCATTCGATCCGCTTAAGCTCAACACCGTCCCGCTGCCAAGCGATGCCGGACTGATGCTGCCTGAGATGCTCCATGTAGGATTAGCACTCGCAACGAAATTAACAGTGGACGGGTTTCCCCCACTAATCGCCACAGCTTGGTTCACTGGGTTAAATGTAAATCCCGCATTCGAGGGCGTGATCGTGTACCTGCCATTTGGCAGTCCGCTGAACGTAAATATTCCTTGGCCGTCCGGCGTTGTAGTCGCGGTTGCAGCACCGCTCAGGCTTATTGTTGTGCCGCCACTTGCGCTTGCCGGACTAATAGACCCAGTGATGCTCCACGTTTGCAACGCAAAATTAACACCGGGGATGCTGCTTCCAGCAATGGTGACAGACTGGCTGGCGGGATTAAAAACCTGCCCTGATTTGCTCGGCATCGCAGTGTAGGTGCCATTCGGAAGATTTGCAAAGCTGTAATTTCCCGTGGGATCGGGCGTAGTCGTTGCTGTCCCACCACCCGGAAGACTCAACGTAATTACGCTTCCAGCGACAAGAGATGCCGGACTAAGCGTGCCCGAAATCGTCGACGTCGAACCACCGCCTGTTGCTGCCAAAACTTCGACAATACCTAAGTTGTACCGGTCTCCGGTCGGAGCTGTGTCATTAATGCTGACGCTAGTCCCACTGAGCAGCGTAGGGCTGCTCTGCATTTGTACCCAATAGGTATCGCCTGCGGAGGACAGGTACTGGTGTACAAGAGCTTGTCCTGCACCAACCGTTCTGCCAATCGCATTGTCGTAATCGTTACCTACACCAAACACCCAGGAACCTGGCTGCGTAGTGACCAAGGTCGCCGTGGGCGCGCCTGAGGACTTACTGGCAGTTGCAATGGCACCGATTGCGCCAGACCCATTGGTTCCCGAGGTGTTCACTCCTGAAAAACTCAATACCGTCATTGACGAAGCGACACTCTGTGAAAGGGTGGCCGTAACCGTTGCTGCGCTTACCGGAGAAGACGCAAACGCCCGCCAAACTTCCGACGTGCCACTTTGCCCATTAACGCGGACCACGAGCGCCCACGTAAGACCTCCACCACTAACCGCGCTCACTTGCGTGTTCGCTCCTGAGAGATAATCTGTCGAAACAAAGGCGAGAAGTAATTCATTGCCAGAGGTGATGGAGAGGGCGGGGCTACTCACTGTTGACTTCGCAGTTCCCTGGTCCACCGAAACACTAGCGTCGATTGCAACGGCTGCTCTCGCCTGCGAGGTGAAAAAGCTAATGAGCAATAACGTGGCAATACTTAGAGCTAAGGTGCGACTGCGGCTTGCGGTAATCACTGGGTTCTCCTACCTTAAGGACATGAACTGCTCAGTCAGGGCTTTGAATTTGTCGTCCAGAAAAAGAGGGGGTTGACGGTATCGCGATGGAGCTCGCAAGGGATTGGTTACATGCCCAGAGTTGGACGCCTTTCTTTTTCGGAATCATCTCTATATTGAACACTCTGCTCTCCATCAGACAAACAGGAGAGCAGACATCGAAGTTGACCGGCGGCTTGTTCTATTGATGCGAGGGCACAATCCATCACAGCGTATTTCCACCTGTCGTTGGTAGGAGCACGATCATGTAGTTGATTTGTCCTAAACACCAGGCAATGAGGTCTATTGCAGAGCTGACGCACTCGAAGCGACTTCGATTTTTACCGTTCCCATCATGCCGCCGTCAGCGTGCTGCATTATGTGACAGTGGAACGGAAACGTGCCGACAATTCTCGGATCACGAAAATCCATGCGCAAGATCAAGCTGGGATATTTGCGAAATCCGTCCCACGCCGGCAGATCAACCGTGTCGCGCAGCGTCGGTTCTTCCCAACGCATAGTAGAACCGCCGACTACGATGAAATGCAATTGATGGATATGAAAAACGTGTGATTCTCGCGACCGATTTTCAATGGTCCAATCCTCTACCTCGCCTTGATGGACGGTAATCGTTGGCTTGGGATCATGCGGATCGAAAACGGCCGGTTGATGACCTTCCTCTGTAATAAAGAAAAGCGTCGCACTGTTGGGATCGGCAGGGTCAACAAGTTTCTCCGAAAAATAAAGTGTTCGTTTGTGGACCGGACGGATGGAGGACAATGAGACGGGAGGAGCTTCCGGGGTGATCGACGCGTTATGGATCAAACGATCCGACTTACCTTCTACGGGAACTATCGAGGCGAGCGGCCGGGCAGAATCCACATCATCGAGGCCCACACGTAATGCTGGTTGCGTCGAGCTTTTAGAGGCGACCGGTTTGTCATCGTCTGATGCCCCGCGGAAGACATAGTTAGTGACCAGGTGGCCGGAAACACCCGCCGGCGGTCCGTAAATAATGAATTCTGCCCTCGATGCTGGCGGCAAAAAAACATGGGTTTGTTGGGGAGCGTAGGTCGCGGCTCCCGGCTCGCCATAATGAAGAGGAACGCCGTCGAGCGCCACAATGCCAAGCGCCTGCCGCTTTCCGCCAAACTCCACCCCGAGATCTACATAGGTATCGGCCGAAGCATTCAGCACCCGCCAGAATTGGGCTTCGAGCGGCTTCATGTTAATGATGGCCGGCGGATATTTCGGATAAGGAACCGGAGTGTAGTTGATGGAAAGCTGTTTGGTGGGCCGGTTCGGGTCGGCCTTCTCAGTCGCTGAAGCTGGCGGCATCTTCTCGTCACGGATCACAAAGACCCGCTCGGGAAGCCCTGCGACTCGGGGTACCACGTGATCCATCCCTTCGACAATGATGGCGCCGGAAGCGCCTCCAAGGATTTGCTCTTCCGTGTAGCCGTGTACGTGCGGATGGTACCAATACAAACCCGGTGCCTGGTCGTTCGCAATCTGCACACGATATTCGAACACGGCATCGCCCGGTTCGACAAGAGTTTTCAAGGTCTCGTCCTGATGGCAAACCGGAGGAATGGCAAGACCATGGAAATGAAGGTTGGTTGCGGCAGGACTCATAGCACCACCAAGACAGGGATCATGCTTCGTGGAAGATCCCTGCTCCATTGCTTTGTGAGGCGATACGGGAATAGATAGAGCTGAGACGGGAAGGGAGATTTCGTTCTTCAGAGAAACTACTAGCGTATCTCCTTGTTGGACGCGAAGCGTGGGCGCCTGGTTTCCGTGCTGATCGACGTAGCAGTAGCGAATGTTGCCATTGGGATCAAGCGAATTGCGCACCGCCAGCTGAACTTGCAATATGCCATTCTTGCTTCGCAAGTCCATCGGTTCACTAGCCAGAGTGCCCTCCGGTTTGCGAACGCAGCTCCCATTTGGACTCGATCCACCAACTTTAGAGCTCGCCCACAGGTCGCTTTGCGCAAATAATGCTAACCAGCACAACGCGAGTGATCTTGTGATCCTGCTCCTACGAACCGCGCCGCTATCATCCGACTTTGAAAAAGCTTTTACACCCATAACAGAATAATAACGTTTGGCAGCGGCGCTGTTCGCCCTTCTTTATGGCGTCCTCACTTCCACCGCACTCAAGTTGTAGCGATCAGTAGTTGGTGCCGTGTCGTTGATCGTCACACTGGTGCCGCTCAGGGGCGTAGGAGCGTTTTGCATCTGCACCCAATAGGTATCCCCAGTAGAGGTAAGGTCCTGGTGCACGATGGACTGGTTTGTTCCAGGTGTTCTGGCAACAGCGTTATCGAAATCATTGCCGACGCCAAAGACCCATGAGTTGTTGCGGGTCGTCACCAACGTCGCGCTTGGCGCTCCAGTTTTAGCATTGGCGCTTACAGTCGCTCCAATTGAACCCGCCCCATTTATGCCGGTTGTGTCAACCCCTGTAAAACTAATGACCGTGATGGATGCAACCACACTTTGCGAGAGGGTGGCAGTCGCAATCACGTTGCTGAGTGGCGCCGTAGCGAAAGCACGCCAGACCTCCGAACCACCGCTCTGAGTGTTGGTTCTTACCACCAGCGTCCATGTAAGCCCGGTGCTAGCAATTCCGGTAACAGTCGTGTTTGTTCCGGAAAGATAGTCGGTGGTTACAAAGGCAAGCACTAACTCATTAGCAGCCGTCGTGGAGAAAGCTGGGCTTGCAATAGTTGTTGCCTTAGTCCCATCTTTGAACACTTTAGCGTCGATGGTAAGTCCGGTCCCGGCGTTTTGTGTCGACGTGAAGTTTACGCCGGTCACGTTTGTATTGTTGATCGTAACCGGTTGATTGACGGGGGTAAATGTGAAGCCAGTTTTGCTGGGCGTGAGTGTATAACTTCCGTTAGCTACTCCAGTAAAGGTGTAAACACCGGAAGCATTGGCAGTTATGGTAGTCCCGCCCGTCAGGGTAACGGTTGCACCGTTTCCACCGGCCCCGCTAATAGTTCCGGAAATACTGCAGGGACAGCCGGCCGCCGCAACCGTTATGCTCAGAGTCTGGGTCGCGTTTTGCGCCGGCACTCCAGAATCAGTCGCTCGCACAGTGAACGTTGTCGTGCCGCTTGCGCTAGGCGTTCCCGTGATCTGTCCGGACGCCGACATGGCTAGCCCTGGAGGCAGAACTGTACTGTTTATTAATGTCCAGCTCACTGGCAGCGTCCCGCCACTCGATGACATATTTGCCGTGTAGATCGAGCCTTGAGTCCCGGCCGGCAGACTCGCAGTCGTAATCACCAGCGTTGCTGGCTGCACCGTCAAGGTCGTGCTGTTATTGACCGCCCCGAGCGTCGCTTTAATGCTGGACGTGCCAGCCGCGACTCCAGTTGCCACCCCAGATGCACTGACGGTTGCAGCGGCAGTATTTGAAGACGACCAAGTTACCTGAGAGGTGATGTTCTGCGTGTTGTTGTCACTGTAAGTGCCCGTAGCGGTGAATGACTGCGTACCCCCGGCCTGAATTGTCGGATTCGTCGGAGTTAGCGCAATCGAATTCAATGTTGCCGACGGCGTAAAGACAACATCCACCCAGTAGTTGGAGGAATTAAATCCAGTGGTCGGAAAAATGCTGTTTGCTCCATATGTGAACACCCCATTTGATCCGCTCACACCGTTCGCTAGTGCGTGAAGCGGAGGACTGTCTACGCCGGCGCTCGTGAAATAGTTTTCATCATCTGCGTAATGACCCACAGCAGTATGATACGAAGCCACGTAGACCGTATTTGCCGTAATCGCAACCGGAGTACCAAAGCTCGCTTGCTGCCATCCTGACGCGCTTTCATTTGTAAACGTGGCCGTGCCCAGCAAAGTACCAGTGCTGCTCCACAAATTGCCGACATGCGCTCCGGTGTTGGCAGCACTCTTGTAAAAACGTAGGCCCGAAATATTCCCGTTCACGTCCGATTTGAACAAAACGCCCAGCTCTACAGCGGAATCAGGACCGACATCGTTCGTGGTAGGCGCCGCTACGGGCGTCCAGATGCTGTTGAAAGCGGGCGGCGAGCTAATGATGACGCTAAGCGCTTGAGTTGCGGTTTGCGCCGGGCTACCACCATCGGTCACCTGTACTGTGAACGAACCTGTCCCCGCGATGGTTGCAACACCGGTGATTTGCCCACCCGAGGAGAGAGTCAATCCAGAGGGCAAGACGCTGCCGTTCACCAGCGACCAATTATACGGAGCGGTTCCTCCCGCCGCAGCTAGAGCCGCCGAGTAAGCCTGGTTTTGCAATCCGTTTGGCAGGCTAGTAGTCGTAATCACCAAGGGAGTGGCTTGCACGCTTAAAGCCGCGCTCCCGCTGATGGCAGTTTCTCCGATCCCCAATGAAGCCGAGATACTGGTGCTGCCTCCGGCAATTGCCGTCGCCAGCCCCGACGTATTGACGCTCGCCACATTACTATTCGATGATGACCAAGTCACCTGACTTGTCACGTCGTGCGTCGTGGCGTCACTGTAAGTGCCAGTAGCTACGAATTGCTGCGTCAGGCCCGCCTGAATAGTAGGGGTCGCCGGCGTTACCGCAATTGACTGCAGAGTGGACGCTGTAAAGTTTGCGGTGCCGTTCCCTCCATTAAGGGTGACTATTTGGGATGTTGGCGTAAACGCCACGCCGGACTTGCTCGGCGTTACCGTATACGAGCCGCTAAGCAGGCTCGCAAAAATGTAAGTGCCCGCACCGCTCACAGTCGTAGTTCCGGTAGCGGGTCCACTTAAGGTGAGGTTCGCCCCACTGCCGTTCGCGGATGGAGTTATGTTCCCAGAGATACTGAGGGTTCCGGCAGGCGCAGGGACTACCTCTACGAGGGTAAGATTAAAGCGATCAGCAGTTGGGGATGCGTCGTTAATGCTAACAGACGTACCACTCGTTGGTATTGGGGCATTTGCCATTTGCATCCAGTACGTATCGCCCGTTGCAGCGAGGTCCTGATGCAGCATAGTTTGATTGGGTCCCAAGACTCGGGCAATAGCATTATCCCAGTCGTTGCCAACACCCAGCACCATGGAATTGTTTCGTGTGGTAACTAGCGACGAACTCGGGGTACCTGAGCTGGCATTGTTCGTCGCAGTATTTCCGATGGCTCCTGATCCATTAGTCCCAGACGTATCGGCACCAGCAAAAGTGACTACCAACATGGACGACACTACACTCTGCGAAACGGTGGCCGTAACGGAAGCATTCGTAAGCACACCTGGCGCAAAAGCACGCCACACTTCCGACGTTCCCATCTGAGTGTTGGTTCGTTTAACCAGTGACCAAGTCAATCCTCCGCCCGTGACATTCGTGACGCTTATGTTCGGAGACAATGCATCGGTGCTGACAAAGGCGAGCAGCAACTCATTTCCTACTGCCGTGGAGAACGTTGGACTGCTCACAGTTGTGGTGGCGCTTGCCTGATCTTTCGGACTAAGGACATCGATTGCGATACTGCCAGGAGCTGGCGGCAGCGCTTGAGTAACGGTCAGGCTAGCGGTGCTAGTCCCCACAAACGTGGCCGAAATTGTTACAGAAGTGGGTACCGATACCGCAAGACCAGTGACCGTAAAATTCGCACTGAACTGTCCAGCGGGTACTGTCACCGTACTCGGGACGCTTGCCGCCGTCGAATTTGAGCTGGAAAGTGAAACGATCACGCCGCCGGTAGCTGCCGGTTGGCCCAATGTAACGGTTCCCTGAACCGAGCTGCCCGACACAACATTGCTGGATCCCAGAGTCAGCGCCGTCAGAGTCTGCGCCGTGGTGGTCGCAGCGACGGTTACGCCCGCCGACGGGACTTCCAGATTCGCACTATCGTCAGTAGCTCGGCTCCTGATCGTGTAATTGCCTGATGCGGGCGGGATCCAGGCATATGTCCAGCTGGCTCGACCAGTTGTCGGGTGCCACGTTGTTCCACCATCCACAGAGACTTCGACGCCGCCAATAAGGCCTCCGGTGTCGGCTGCGGTTCCCGTAATGTTTACACTAGTTCCCACGCGGATTTGAGTTCCACTTGTTGGAGAGGTTATCGTCGAGGAGGGCGGAACCGTGTCTGTCGACTGGGTGGCGGTTAGTAATCCTCCTTGCAGAGTTACTGGCTGCACCCCCATATCGGCGAACAGATTGACCGTTGCTTGCTGCATGTTCACATCTGCAGAAGTTCCGATTGAGCCATCGTGATTTGCATCGAGCCCCCACGCCCACTGCACCGTACCGGCCCCGAAAACCAGTCCTAATGGGCTTTGCGTTGCCTGCCCGGGATTGTTGTAGTAACGATACAGCGTCAAATGGTGCGTTCCGGTCCCGGCTCCATAGATGCCCCCGGAATCGAGCAAGTAGTCAACCGTCAGATTGCGAACCGATGTCGCAAGATCGAAGAGTCCCGCGGGACGCGAACCATTATCCTCGTCAACGTCCCATTCATAACCCAGTGTCCCAGATGGCAGCGTCCAAGTCTGGCCAGCAGATTGGTTGGCAACCGCGGTATTACGCCAAAAACGCATTTTACCGTCTGCGGCCGGCACTTGTATGGCTAGGTTAGTGTTGTCAGTTCCAGGGCCATTGACTCGGAACAGAGTTCCAGTTAACGCATTCTCTGGCTTGCCACCATCCGCGGGAGGGCTCTTGGATTTGTCGCGCCATGTCCCTGTCCAGGTTGGTGGATCCAGGGGGTCTACCGCAACGGTTGCTGTGGGGGTCGAACTCGATCCTAAAGTTTCTTTATAACAAACTAGGGTACGAAATGGCGTGTTCGATCCATCTACGCTGTTCTCCCAGCGAGTTTTCCAAAACACTTCATTTCCACTGAAAAAAGCTAAGTTTACGCCGGCAGCTCGTGCTGCCTCAACACCCGCTCTTTTCTCTGCCGACCAGTACTCGTCGTGACCAACAGAAAGGTAAAGCTTATGATTCAAGATCAAGCTTGCATTCCGCGCAGCGTCCACGCTAGAAAAGTACGTAACATTGTATCCATTTGCCTCCAACCAACGAACCATAGGATACTCGGCATTAAAGACCCAGGTCGCTGGTTCAAGTGTTTCGGTATTAAAAGGGCGGTTATAGCTGACCTTATTGGCGCGGTCAGTCAAATTCCAGGTGCTATTGCCGTAGAGGCTATGTCCGCCGTAAATGTTGTAGGCTTGCCAGCTCTCATCCGCAGTTTGGAACAACACATCGGAATGGCTGGAATCGTTGCGAACAATGAAAAAGATTTGGCTCGTGCCGCCAGTATCCGAACGGACTAAATTGGCAAAGTAAATGCCTGATGCCGCGGAGCTTGGGACGGTCCATGAAGCCGATACGGCCCAGTTGCCGCAGTCAACTAAGTTCACACTGGATACGGTGACGCATGCCGGTTGGGTTTGCGGCAATGTTGCTGAAGGCGAGATCGTGGCGATCAACCGCGCTCCATTCCCCTGGTAGTAACCCATTCGGTAAATCTGAATCTGGTAGCTTTTAGCAGACGTGTTAACTTTAAAGTTAACCACTTGGCCAGCATTAAAGCTGATTTCGGTGGCGAAGCCTTGAATGGTAGAGTCGCCCGATCCGTTAATTTGCCATCCCGAGGCTCCAGGCAGGCAATTTTCAGCTTCAATGGGGTTTACAGGCGATGTGCAGGACGCAAAAGAAGCGCCTATATACAGCAATATGAAACTGACCAGACTAATGATGCTTCGGTGCATAGTTTTCTCCTAGACGACGGAAATTGGAGCCACACGCACAGTAGCTCACGATCAGGCAAAGGGCTGATCGGAGTGCTCGTACCTACTCAAGCCTGCTACGAAAATCTAATGGGGGAAGGAATAACTCTGCGTTATGCGCTCGCCAGACAGCATTCGATGCTCGCAAGAATTTTGGGCGCTAAAACGTCTGCGGTGAATTGGGTACGAACTTTTCTGTTGCCTATCTGCCCCATTTTCCGGCGCTCGTCAGGTTGATTCCGAAGCTGTTCAAGACACTCCACAAACGCTGCGACGTTCAGGTACGGGACAACACAACCCGAATCATTGCCAACGAACTCGGGACCGCCGCCGGAGCCAGCGAAACAGACGATGGGAAGGCAGGAAGCAGCAGCTTCCAGCATCACGAGCGGAAACGGGTCCTCACGTGACGTGAGCGCGAATGCGTCCATCGCGTGATAATACTTAAGGACATCTCCGCTGGAAGGCAGGTGTTTGCAAACAGTCTGTAATCCTAAACAGCGGATATCATGCTCGAAGCGCAACACCTCATCGCGCGAGCCGCCACCGATCCAGAAAAATCGCCTATTCCCCAAGGTATCTGACTTAGTCATCCAATGAGCGATCTGTAGGAAGATATCAGTACCCTTTCGCCATCCCAGGGCTCCGCAACCGCCGACGACAAACGAGTGGTCAGGCCATCCAAACTGATCGTGAATGCGTTTCCGAGTCGTATACGCTTGCTCTGGTGAAAAACTTGGAACCGTAACAAAACCCTGAGCTATGTCAATTTTGTCGGCGGGAACGGCGAAATTGTGGACTAACGCATCCCGCACCGAGGTGGACACAGCCACAAACCTTGTTGCGAGTGGCAGCAGACGGCCGGCATCTGTGTTGCCCAGCGAGTTATGGAGTGCGTAATCCATTTCATGAATGTGCCAAAGTATACGCGATGCAACATGCGACAACGCTGAGGCGTGCGATGCTACAGACGAAGTATTCAGGTATAAAAGGTCGTACTCGCGCCGAAGCATTAGAAGCCGTAAAAGGTATGACTCGTATTTTCGCCTAGCAAAACCCTGGGGGAACATAGCAAAAACTCGATCCGGATTTCGCCATATAGTCGTCAGTCCGATACTCCGGAAGTCATCGATCAGTTCCCCGCCCCCATTGACCAAAATATCGAATTGATATCCCGTATGCTTTTTTAGCCAGCGTAATAAATCCAAAAGAAGAATGGTTGCACCATTACGGGTCGCGGCATGACTGACTACCAAGATGCGTTTCTTGTGATTCATTGCATAGCTAATTTTGAAGTGCTGCTTTATGCGGCTCGGCCAGGCGATACACACGCAGATTTGGCACTTTGGCAATTTCGCTGGATGTGTGATCAGCGAGCTCTGGAAAATTCCGCATTCCTATTGGCGACAGATTTACAGGTCTCAGGGCTGCTGCTTGCAATCCGGCGACTTGGATCATGGCCAAAACTCCCCAAACAGCGATTACGGTTTGATCGACATAGGATATCCCGAAGAAAGCGAGTAAATTAGCCCAAAGGGCCGCACTCAACGCCCAAACAAATCGACTCCCGGGGGGGTTAGCTTCGCGGCTTCTTCTGGCGCGACCTGCGAGCTTAAATCCGAAAACAAGGATGGCGATGAAGAAGGCTAGTGGTAGCAATCCGGAATTGGTAGCAACAGCTACATACTGGTTCGCATGATCCCACAAATCAGGCCCCCAACTATAGGTATTCTTGACGCCAAAAAAACACCAATCCCAAAAGTGTCGAATCGTTTGATCCACAAGGTTGAAACGGTGGAACCCAGACGATCCACCTACGAGATCAACCCGCTGGATCAAGGCCCAAACGGGAGCTTTCATGGCCAGGTGCAACACCAGAAGAAGGCAAACTATACCCCAACGTACCATGGACATGTAGCGGCGATAGCTCCACAAGGAAAACCCAACAAATCCGAATATGTAGGCCATGATCGGTGTGCTGGAGGCCGAAGCGAAGACTATGACAGTAGATGAGAAGATACCGACGGTGGCATAGAGCTTCAGTCGTTTCACCCACAAGGCCAGAAATAGCGGGAGGCAGACTCCACCAAAGGAGCCGGCCAGAATTGGATGCTGAAATGGGCCCATGGCTCGCAACTTCGATTCGCGAACCATAAGCGCATCTCTGGTCCACGCCCGTGAGCCACCCAGATAAGCATAGGGGTTCTGCTTGGAAACATGCTCCACGACCATTATCAAGGCGACGATGGCGGAAACATACGCCAGGGATTTTATTGTCAGCAGGATGTCCTGTTCATCGCGAATGCAGGCACGCAAAAGGAAGTAGATTCCGACCACCATGTAGACGGCACCAAGCCGATTGATGATTGCCTGCGGCGAAAAGCCCCAGAGTACAATGTAATCTAAAGCATCAAAGACTGCATACAAAGTGACTACCTTATCGAGCGTGTTGAACCTGTTTGGCAAAATTGTGGTGCGAGAAGCCTTAGCCGACATGATGACCCGAATCCAGGCGAAAAGCACGAGAACCCTGACCATTGGGAAGTGGAGCGGACCGACGATCAGAATCTGATCCATGGGAATCAAGATACTGGCGTACACAAACGGCACTATTAGCCTGCGGCGTGGCAGAGCAAAGACAAGGCCGATCGCCACCAGCATCGCAAGCGCGATTACTGGATGCACCGAACTCTGTTGTGCTAGGTCCTCGTTCATAGGTGAAATAAAGCGTGCCTGTTGGGGTGGACCATTCCTGAATGGCCTTATATCTGCCCAGCTAGCGCAACACTGACCGGGGGTCTGACACACGGGTCACCTCAGCCGGCGTACGCCGAATGTAAGTGATATACGCTTCTCGGAGCCTCAGGAGCCGAGCCGCAAAATCGAGCCTTGAAACCGTAATGCAACTGGTATGCACTGGCAGAGCGTCGCGCCAAATCCTTTTGAAATGCTTATAGCATTGATAAAAATCTGCCGGCAACGTCGGATTCAGCTGTGTGTTGTGCACGCAGAATGCAGGAATGGCATAATTCGTCATGCCTTTTGAAGCCGCCCGTAAGCATATATCGGCACCGTAAAAGTGGTAGCCCGCTAGGGAGGTGTCGAACACCAGTCCCGTTGACTTACGGAAGATTAGAACGATCTCGTCCAAAGTACGAACCGGCATCGGATGCTGAATAGCAGGACCAATGATGCCGAGACCCGCGGAATACACTCTCCCGTACCGAATTCGGTCGGCGGAAACCCCGAAAGATCCCAGCACTCCCCAACGAGGATCATGCGTTTCGAGATAGTTGAGTGAAGCTTTGAGATCCGGCAGCCACGACTCGGGGAAATACACGTCCTGGTGGGCAAAAATCAAAATGTCATTTCGGCTTTTTTCCAATGCGTCATTGTAGGACTCTGCAGCTGAAGCAAAATTTTCCTGTACGAGCAGTTGGTCTATTTGGGACTGTTGGACGCACGTCGAGGCGAGGAGATTCTGCTGAAGTAGTTGCTTGTTATTACAGTTGGCTACTAACGTAAATTCCATGCAAGCTCAAAAAGCGATGCTATTTAGCAACCAAAAACACGAGCATGCCTGTCCTTTATCGGTCAGGCATGCATTTACTAGTCTGAAGGAACGAAATATTGCTAACACTTATTGCGCGACGGCGACCAGGTTCGTTGGCGGCGAGACGATTCCCCCATTCGAGGAACCCGAAGAGAGCTGGTACGCACCTCTGTCCCAGACACCGTCAGACCCACGACTCGCGCCGACTGGATCGACGTTATAGCAGGTCGCTCCACTGGTGCAGCCGCTAGGTCCGCCCAAGACCGCGCCTGCGTTTGTGTCGGCGGTCAGTGCGTAATTGAAGGACGAGACATTCACGAATGGGCTGCCGCTGCCTGTTTGGCCATGAGTTTCTGAGGGGGTATTCGTCGTTGAAAAATAACTGTTGTAATCGGCCGCGCAACCACCGCCTATAGAAGCGCTCATCTTGTAGAACAGATTATTCTGAGCAACATTGCCGGTGCCTTGTCCTGTGCCACACAGCGCGTTCCCTGATTGTGATGGCATATTCAGGAATGTATTGTTGTAGATGGAGGCGTTATTTAGCTTTCCCTGTGATGTGCCCGTAATCACGCCATTGCCGACCAGCGGGGAATCGAACACGTTTCCATATATTTCAGCATTGTCGTTGTCGCTGTTGTTGGCGACGATCCACCCCGTCATTCCCGCGCTTCCACTAGAACCTCGAATGATGTTATAGCGGAAAATCAAACCGCTGATCGGACGTTCATTGGGATTGATCCACTCGCCGTGATTAGCTGAACTGCTATAGCCATTCAGCATGATTCCGTACTGCACAATCCAGCCGGTGTAAGGAGTACCGCTACAAGCACCGGATTTAGTCATCAGCAATCCCTGCCAGCCATCAATCAAGAAATTACTGAATGTAATATTGCTGAGGACACCGCCATACGTATTGCCAATTTCGAATTCTTTCTGAGTGTCTGACGAGGTGGCTTTCGCGTAAAAGTGCGCGATCGTGATATTCGAATTGGATGATCCGCAACTACCCGAGCCGGGGCTCCCAATTAGCACTCCAGTGCTCAACCCGTCGGCGAATCTAAACCCGTAATGACCCGGTGTCGTGTCTCCCGGATTTACGGATGCTCCCGCTCCAACCGCACCGTCCCATTTCCAATAATCAGATGTAAAGGTAAGGCCCTGCGACCAGACCGCTTGCGATCCGCCGTCTGCCGCGTTTACCGAATAGCTGTTCGACCATCCCGTATCTGTTCCGTGATTTGCCGCAGTAGCGCCAAGAATCGTAATGACAGCTGTGCCTGAATCGGGCGTGTTAAAAACATAATTTCCAGTATAGCTTCCAGTTCCGACGTAGTACGTGTCTCCGCGGACGAGTGAGTTCACCGCGCAAGAGCCACTAAAATCTTTGCATGCATTTATCCAGTCAGTTCCGCTTCCGTTGCCTTGCGCGCTAGAGAGAATGAAGTGGTCCACAGCATTTGCAATATTGGACATCGTGATTAACGTGAAAAGCAAGAGCATCCGCTTCATTTGGGGGCCTCCGATGCCGATTGTGCCAGTCTTGACCCGTGGGCGCGCTAAACAAATCCCGTCGGAGGCCGACGCCGCCGATCAAAGCGCCCACACAGGTAAGGACGAAATTCCTAACCAGTTTGAAGCTAACATTCGGCGGGTTGGTATGCCATGTCTCTAAAGGACATCGTCAGCTAGGTTCATAGACGCATTTTGCTTCTCCAAACCATCTCTGCTGTGGCCTTTTGGCACAGCACCGCGGGAATTGGGCCATGGCCAAAAGTCTTATCCAGCTAGTTAATTTCTGCCTGCAACCTCGGCCACCAAACCGGGTCGTGAGGGACAAGATGTCGTGTTGTAGTGCCGGAGAACGTATTCAAGCACCACGATGCTGAAAAGCACTTTATGGTGGTCGGCCCCGCCTGCCTTGTGTTCGTTCAGGATGGTCTTTATGGCCGCCGGCTCTAAATAGTCATAGATTGAAGAACTCACGTCAGCGAAGATCGTGTCCATATTCCGCGACACAGATTTCCGTAACCAGTCGTCCACTACATTCGTAGCAAATCCGCGTTTTTTTCTGGCGAGAATTGTTTTTGGCAAAAATTGTCTGGCAACCCGCCTATGTAACCACTTCCGTGTACCCAGGCGAACTTTGAAGGAACTGTCCAGGCGTTCCGCATACTCGACCACTTCCTGGTCGAGATAAGGGACTCGGAGTTCAAGGCTGTGGGCCATGGAGAGCTTATCGGCGTAAAGAAGTAGTTCATCGGGCAGCGATGATCTGATCTCTAAAAACTGCAGGCCGCCAAGCTCATCCACGCCAGCCATTTGCGGGAGCAATTCCTGCCAGCCGGCTGGGATCAGAGGAAAAGAAGCATTCAGCACCCCTGGCCGAAATAACGCCTGGATGGAATCTTGGGGCAGCAGAGAAAAAACCTGCTGGTACCGCTGTAAACGATCTTGAACGTCGAGAGAATATACGGCGCGTCTGCCGGATTCGCTACGATAGGCCGATACTGAGGATTTGAGCAAAGAACGTATCGGGCCAGGCAGGCTGCGCCAGTACTCTCCGTAACGAACTCCCAGGTGACGTTTATACCCGCCGAAGAGCTCGTCCGGACCTTGCCCAATCAGAGCCACGGTTACGTCCTGACGGGCTCGCTCGCAAACGTAGTACATCGGAATAATTGAAGAAGTTGCTACAGGTTCCTCCACAATCGAGATCACCCGTTCGAGGTTGGCTTCGAATTCGACGGGACTAATTTGTACCTGCGCATTACTGGAACCAAGAATCTGGGCAGTTTCCGCCGCATCGCGGAGCTCGTCATCCACAAACGTGGTACCGTAACCGACCGAGAAAGTCTTGTACGACCCCTGAACTTTGGACATCAGGGCTAACAAGAGCGCAGAATCCATTCCACCACTTAGAAGGATACCGACGGGAACGTCACTGATGAGCTGTCGTTTAACAGAAGCACTGTAAATTTCCAGCAGTTGCGATTCAGCTTCTCGCTCGCTGGGCATGGGATCAAATGCCTGCGGGGAAAAGTCCCACCAACGATCCACTCTGGGCGGCTTACCTTCCTCAACAACAAGTCGGGTTCCGGCGGCTAATTTCTTCACTCCCTCGAGGATAGTGTCCGGGGCAGGGGTGTAGCGGTATCGTAGAAAAGATTCCACAGCTTGAGCATCAATGGCTGGTTTGGGCACACCGGGTGCGGCAAGAATTGCGCGGATTTCAGAACCGAACCAGAGCCGGCCGTCGCGAATGGCGTAGTAGACGGGCTTGATTCCCATGCGGTCGCGTGCCAGAGTCAACCTGCGGCGGTTCACGTCCCATATTGCAAGACCGAACATTCCATTCAGGCGATTCAGCACAGCCTCGCCCCACTCTTCGTATCCGTGGACGATGACTTCGGTATCCGAATTCGTGCGAAATTGATAACCGCGTTCTTCAAGCTGTTTGCGAATTTCTGGGAAATTGTAAATTTCACCGTTAAACAGAAGCCAAACGGTTTCCTGCCGATTAGACATGGGCTGGTGCCCACCAGATAAATCGATAATCGACAACCGGCGGAATCCGAAGCCCAAGTTTCGGTCGGTATGAAATCCGTGATCGTCCGGTCCGCGATGGACGATCGCCGCAGACATGGCGCGGAGGTCTTCAAGCCGAACTTCTTCGCCGCGCGAAAAGTTAAATTGTCCGCAAATGCCGCACATGAAGGTTAATTCCTACTCGGTTAGTACGCCGGAGAAACTTTGCTCCTGCGCAGCAACTGGTCTCTCAATTTCTGTAACTGTTCTGAATGCAGATACTCCACCGCATCGGCGGGCAGGTAAATTGGGTCACGCCGGAGTTTAGCTCCCAAAAAGCCGGCAAGCCCCAGAATGCTGCCGATTACGCGAGGCGAGTTGCCCATTCGGCGAAGACAGCGGAAACAGTAGAACAGCGAACTGTACCCCAATGCGTGGTAATGGATACCTTCTTTGTAGGCAGCCCTCCAGGGCTTCCCATGGGCAAAACCGGTGGGGCGCTGTTCGTAGGCAGGATTGTTCGCCACCTTGCGCACCGTCCAACCATGTTTGCGCGCCATGATTTCGGCGGCTGCATCTATGCCCCCGGTTGGTATCCTCAAGTACCCGCCGATTTGCCGGAAACACTCTTTGCGAAATAATTGGACTGCCCCGGCGACGCTGTCCCAAGTGGCGTCGTAGTTCACATAGCGGTCGCCGCTGGGAACATAAACCACGCCGCCGGAAATCCCTAGCCGCGGATCGTGGTCGAATTCCCGAATGACATTCTCGTAGTAATCCAGTCCCATGATCATGTCCGCATCCAGATTACCGATTAAATCGTAATTCAGCTCTGCAAGACTGTTGAACCCACTCTTAAACGCATCAACTTTTCGCCCGAAGTTTCGGGTTGCGGTGTTCTGTATCCTGACAAGAGTGATACAATTGTACTGCCGCGCATATCTAGCAACGATCTCACAGGTTTCGTCGGTCGACGCGTCGTCCACAATCACCCAGCGGCTGGGCTTCACAGTCTGCGCCATAACCGAGAGAATTGTCTTCTCAATGTATGCAGCTTCGTTTTTCGCTGGCGTAATTAGCGCGTAATTCGTATGCATCGCATTACAGAGCGGCTAAAGCCCGGGCCGCGGAGAGATTATCTGCAGCGTTAGCCAGCGTATGCATGCGAAATGTTTTCTGCATTTCAGGGCCACCCTGGAACGGCCAGACGCATGTACCACATAAAGAAGCGCTGAAACGGCAGAGCGAAGTGCGTGGCTAAGATAAAGGGTGAAAAAGAAACACGCAGAGGAAAACACACCATGATACTTGCGCCAATACTGCAGATCGGCCTGCTGCATTTGCACATAGCAGAACACCGGCGCAGTGTCGCTACTGACAGCGCCTAAGTGGATGGCGTCCGCATGTGGAAAGAAAACGACTCGCCAGCCAGCCTCAGTGTATCGCCTGCACCAATCAAGATCATCTGCGTACATCCAAAACTGCGGATCCATTTCGCCGACCTGTTCCAGAGCAGTTCGGCGCACCAGCCAGAAACAACCATTGATGATGTCGACGTCCCTGAGCGCGTCGTGCGGGAACTCGTTCATCAGATAGCCACCAAACAGCCGGGATTTTTTGTTCAGAGTGTCGAGTGCAAGAGCGCGGCAGAGCTGGTTCCATAAAGTCGGTGTTCGCATGCAAGACCGCTGCACGGCGCCGTCTCGACCGATAATTTTGGGTCCAAGCATTCCGATTCCCGGATGGCTCCTGAGGTGGTCCAGCATCTTGGCAAACGTGTCGCTGCCGACCACAACATCCGGATTAATGAGGAATATATACTCTCCGGTTGCAGCTTCTAGCCCGAGATTATTGCCTCGCGCGAAGCCCAGATTTACGTCGCTTTCGATCAGCTTCACTGAGGGAAAATTGGCGCGGACCATTGCGGCCGTCCCATCCGAAGAGGCATTATCCACCACGATGATCTCGCTGCGTTCGGGCTCGACCTGCAAGAGAATCGACTCAAGGCAGTCGGAGAGCACCTTGCGGCAATTCCATGCGACAACAATGACCGATATCTCAACTGACATGTGCGGCCAATCTGCTGGCGTCGTCAGCATTATGAACGCGGCACTGCAAAGCCGGCAATGAATCCGCTTGCAAGGAGCCGGAACCATCTTCCGTGACAGATGACTTTGTCTCAAACGTCACTGCTCGGCGCTTGCGAAACCAGGAAACGACTTCCTCAGCGGTTGCGAACCAGGCGCCGTTCTCTTCCAGCTCGCGAACCAGTTCTTTATAGAAGCCATCCCAGCAGCGCTCAGGAGAAATGCTGCGGTCGTGCCAATTGATTGTCACACATCCCCCGAAACGCACCGCATTGGCAATGATCGCCCTCACCTGGTCCATGGCTTCATTGGGGCGCAAATTCAGGTAAGTGGGATAAAACAAAGCGGTGTCCATGATGTGGAGGGGTAGTTCGAGCAGATGTGAACAGGTGAGCGGCTTGTAAACCTGCGTCGTCCCGGCGCGAAATCCAACTGCGTTGTTGAACCCGACGCTTGAATCGTAATTGAAGCCTGCACTCTCAAGCGTGGCGGGAGACGTATCGTCGAAATATAACCAGTGCATTCGGACGCCGCGGCTGGCGCCACCTGTGATCTGCTTGATGCGTTCTGATTCCGCACGTGCGTGGGTCGCGTCGTTCCAGGCATCGATACCATGCAGTGCGATTTCGCAATTCGCCGCCCTCAAATTTTGCCACTCTATTTCAAGTGCGCCGACATCATATCCAGCCGCGCGCCGCTTCGGCGCTAATCCCTTGCCCAGATGACCGCGTTCACCTTTAAACGGAATGAGATAAAAAGTCGAAGGATGTCCCTCCTCTAATTCGATATAGCGAGTGAAATCAAGCCAGAAATCCCTTACTATGCCCAGATGCACCAATGGCAACTTAACGGCGGCCCACCAGTTACGTAAAACTTGACGCAACGTTCCCCTGCATGTCATCAGATTTGCTACAGAACCGAAAATGGCTCGATAGACAAAGCCGAACACGGTGTGATCAAATTTGTGAGCACGAAGGGAGGGATGATCCATGTCATGCGTTAGACACGCAATGAACTTGTAACCTTCAGGAACTGGAGGAACTTCAACCAGAGGAGCGCCATACAATAGAAGCAATTCCCGCAATACGGCGATGTGAATTTCTAATGTGGGTTTCGAGGCCTGCGCCGAAGGCTGACCTTTTGTCAGCAGCGATCGGACTTCTGAGAAAAGATCGTATCCTACGCGCAACACTGTGCGCCCGTCGTCGTTCTTCGAGTAGGACGCCGGTTGTCCGGATTCTGCACCGTTAAGCAACGACTGCTGGCGCGATGGAAACACGACGGCATTGCCGTAAATCGGAAGCTGCAGGTCGTGATACCGCAGGATTTTGCATTCGCCACCACTAGCCAATACTTCGCTGGATTCAACTTCATGTGGTAGCGGCCGCCCGCCGTAAAGGACGACGGTCTTTGCATCTATTTCGTCGAGAGAGATCCACCCATGACTAATGACCACGTCGTATTGTTTACCGCTACGAAACACCTCCCAACCGGTTTTGAAAAGCTCGAAGAATTCGGCTACGACGCCATGATCAGATGGGTTGGCAATGATACCTATCATGAATAACAAACCGTCGAATTTAACGCGCGTTCGGAGCCATGCATTCTTCGACACTTCCTCTTTGCTGTGCCGTAGAGAATAATCCCGAAACAAGATTAACCAATTCCTGCCTCTCTTTTTCCCAGTTATGCTGCAGGTATATCTGTTGTCCCTGCCTGGTGACTTCCCCGGTCTGCTCCGCATTCCGGTAACAGTGTTCCAGTCGTGCAGCCAGGTCGTCCGCGTTACCCGCTTCAAAAAAGTTGATCGCCTGCGAATCGAAGTAGTCCTCGATTCCCCGAGTCCGTGGTGCAACTACTGGCTTACCTAAGGCGAGAAACTCAAAGATGCGAGTGGGAGTGTTGATGTCCGTAAACGGATTACGCTGGTTGGGTATAACGCCGATATCGCAACCTGCGATCTCTTGGACTAACTGTTCCAGAGTTCGCGATCCCAAATACTTCACGCACGAGTCGAGTCCCTGTTCTGTTGCTTTGCGCATCACCGACTCCAAATACTCAGTTTTGCGTCCATAAATTCTTAACTCGGCATTGGGAATGGATTCAGTGACTCGCGCCATGGAGTCTACCGCCAAGCCGACACCATTCCGTTCGACAAGCGAACCGTGATACATGATCACAAACGGTTTCGATGGCGCCACCGGTCGTAAGGGCGCCTCCGCCGGTCGATAGGAAAAAATCCGTCCATCGGGTGCATTCATTACGACCCCGATCTTTTCAGCCTTGCAGCTCCTCGCCGCAAACAGACGTTTGCAGGCGATATTGACGGTGATCACCAAGTCAGCGAACGACAGGCTGAGTTTCTCTAGCAGGCGTATCGCGCGCACGGAACCGCTCTCCTCATCGAGCCCGAATATAGTCTCCATCAGTTCGGGCATCGGATCATGCTGGTCGAGAATCACCTTAGCACCGAATAGCTTGGGAATCAGCGCGGAGAATACGAGGATATCCGGCATATTGTGGACGTAAATAAGGTCATAACGTCTGTTGAGCGACCGCCAGCCCAGAATCGCCGCCGCAAGCAGAATGAACGCACCATATTCGTATGCGTAAGAAAGCTTCCCGCCGCGGTGATGAATAACCGGAACGCGAGTAACGTTCACGTCAGCCACAGACTCACGTTTTGGTGCGTCCGCCTCCCACTGACAGATTACCTCGACCCGCATTCCTTCGTGCAGCAAGGCTTCGGCAGCGCGTCGCGGACGGGGGTCGGCCGGATAAGAAGAGAAGACCACCATTCCGACGCGCCGCCCAAAAAGTGGGTTCTTATTCACCTGAGCTGAGTGTCCAAAGCCTGCTTCAGGTCGCATTTTCAACTTCGGTGTAATGATCGAGCTCGAGCCCGACACGTTTGCGACGCTCCGGCTTTCCTTCATTCGGTTATACGACAGCGCTTTCCGACTTCGGCGCGACTGCCAACCCCAGGTCAGCTTCTTTGTTTTTCTGCTCCCTGGCAATCTTCATGCGATTCGACGCTTTTATCGCCTTAAGCATCCCGGATTTCTGAAGATGGCTCAAAATTTCAATATTGGGCATAACGCAATGCCCTCCTATGATACCTGGGAAGAACTTCACGCGCGGTAAGTAGTTAATCTCTTCATAGAACGAAACGATCTCATCGTAATCGGCACCTGACGCATCGCAATATCTTTCCACGTCCTGTGCAAAAGCAATGAGTACGCCGAAGTAAGTTGTCTCGCTAAGCTTCGCCAACTCGGAAGCTTCGGGCGATGAGACAATCTTTGTTTTCACTCCTGCTGCTTGGAAGTGCTCGGCAGCACGGTTTGCACTATCAGGATTCAACCCCCCAATGAATTTTGTGTACTCGCGAAGTTCCTTGAGCATGCGCGCGTGTTTGCCCCGCACCGGGCTATGCACCACGTCTTTACTGGTGCGCTCGGCGATCCTTCGAGTGGTACCGACGCCGACCGTGCTCTCAATGATGGTCAAGGCCGGCTTGAATTTCTCGATGTAGCGAGCGGTTTCGCCGACGAAGTCAGGGATTTCAAACGGATAGCATACATGCATTACGTCTACGTTCTCGATTGGCTTCTCGAGTGGGGCGACGTCCACTCCGATGGCATCGCAAGTATCGGAAATAAGAGCCAATATAGGTTTGCCAATCTCACCCAACCCAACTACCACAGCTTTCTTTGTCATTCTCAATTTCCCCTTATCTGATGAAGTCCGGGCTTACTGTGAAATGCTGCCATGATGCACTTTTATTCCCGAGTTGATAACAGCGCTGGATCAGGGCAGTCCTGAGCATTCTTACTTTTATTGGACCACAATGATCTCGATGCTTTTCCCTGCAAGGCAGTGGCGGCCGACCTCATATGCGAGCGCAGTTTCTGCCAATTCCTAACTCCCAGAATCTTCTTGCAAGAGAGCTTCGCCCAGCCACTTGAACGCATAATCTTTGGGCACGTTTCTACCGCATACGCGGCCAGGTGAGCAGAGACGTCGGCATCGCCATCGTTGAAGGCATGGTTTGCAAGTCCGAGGGCGTCTCCGGCCAGCGCGTAAAACAGAGTTCGACGAAGCCGCTCCGGTTCAGCCAATAAAGAAGAGCAAGATTCAAAAAAGCAAACCAGCGCCGCCCTCCTCTGCTGAACATCAGGAAGATACCGTTGTCCCGAATAGGAAAGCGACATGTTGGAGCTATGTCGCCTGTAAACTGCCTGTGGGCTCTTGATGAATGCTACTTGTGCATGCGCCGCCAGGCGAAACCACAATTCCATATCTCCAGCATGTGGCAATTCCTTTCGATATCCACCAACCTGTTTTTGCAGGCACGTCCGCACTATGGCTGTTGGAGTCGGGACAATGTTTCGCGGCCCGCTCATGCGAATAAACTCCTCACCGCACAAAATTTTGTCCTCCCCACTGCATTCGATACAAGACGTAGTCCGCTTTTTACCTTGCTCATCCATCTCGATTGCGTTCCCGAATGCGAGCGCGACCTGCGGATGTGCGTCCATAATTTTAATCGCACGCTCGAGGGCGCCGGGTAGAAGGTAGTCGTCTGCAGATAGCACAAGAAGGTAATCTGAAAATGCCCAAGATATGCCTTCGTTATAGGATTCGATATGCCCCTGATTGACCGTGTGCCGGATATAGGTAACTCGAGAATCTTCCCTTACTAATTCGTTCGCGATTTTATCAGTCTCGTCCGGGGATGCATCATTTAGTATTAGAACCCTTACCTCGCGGATAGACTGGACAAGAACGCTTCTGACACACTCGCGAAGATAACGTCCATAGCGGTAACAGGGCACTATTATATCAACAGCACTCATCAATTATTCCTTTGTGATAACCGAATTGTGCAACAAAGAGCGCGAGCTCATGCGTACGCCCGCAAGTTACAGTGACGTAATAAGCGTTTCACAGGACGTGGGAGGCTCTCCGACGGTACTAAGTGAATTATGGCTCGGAAAGAATAAATCGAAAGCCAAACGGTTGCTGCAATTCCCGCAATAGTTGCCCACCGAAACGGCAGAAAATACCAAGAGCAAAATGCCAATCCAATTACGCACAAGAACATTGAACCCATTGCTACATTACTCGCAGACCAATGAAAGCCACTCAGGTGACGTGCAATCGGGTAAGTAATCAAGGCATGAAGTACGTAGGAGCAAAAGAAGGCGACCCCTGCCCCTTCAACACCCCAGTGTTTTATACAGAATAGCGCCGCGATTATAGCGAAAACTGTCCAGGCAAATTCGCTAACAAAAAAGAATCCCTGGCGTCCCTTTGCGACCGCAATGAAGCCCATCGGCCAAGTCACAACCTGAAGGGTCGCTCCAAGACATATCCAACGCAGGACTCCGACTGCGGCGGCGAATTTCGCCGAATAGAACATAGCGATTACGAGTGGCGCAAAGGTGAGGGTAGCCAAAACGCCCGGGCCTGCTATGAGCAGACCAATCAATGTTTGTTCATTAACTAATCGGTTTGCCTCTTCATAATTGTTAATGCTTGCCGTGAGCCGCGGATAAAAATCGGCTCCCATGGCCTGAAGAATGATTCCCACATAGAAGCCGCCGAGGTTCCACGCCGATTGGTATAGGCCGGTGGCTTCATAACCGACCATGCGCAACACGGCGATTCGAACAAAATAGGCAACTCCCATAGTCATGAAGCCGCTGGCCATGAAAACAGAACCGAGCTTTAATAACGCACTCGCTTCCTTTCGAACTTCTGCAAAGGTCACCGTGACTTTTTCAACAGCGATCTTGCGGCTATACCACCACGAGGTGAGAATCGTCATGCCCGCAACGCTCACCAGTGACGGTACTACTCCCTTCTCTCGAAAGAAATAAATCAGGGGAATCGCAGTAAAGACACCGAACAGTGCTCCCAGAACGCTCATCTTTGCCAAATCAGCAATACGTCTCGTACCCTGGATAAGCGAAGCCTGCCCCGCGGAAACAATCTTGAACAGTACGACTAGAGATAGAAGAGAGATTGGCAGCGCCTCTTCAGTGCCTCCGAAGGTTATTTTTGATACTTGCTTCGAAAACAGAATTAAAAAGGCGGCTCCGAAGGCTCCCAGGACTATGGAGGTCCTACGCAGGATGGCGGCAGTACGGGCAATTGTGATGCGGTCCCCTGTACCGACTGCCTCTGCAATCTGTCGAACACCGCTACTATTGACTCCCAACTCGGCAATATTCTGGGTAAGATCAGCAACCGAGCCGAATAGACCAAATAATCCGAAGCCCCCTGGGCCGAGTAGAACGGCCAGTGCTTTGGTGCGGATAATGCCGATCCCTATATTCAGGAAAGACGATCCCCCGACCAATACCGACGATTTCAGAATCTGGCCATAGCTGTGCTTTTCCGCAGCCTGTGTCTCTACCGGTTCTGACACAGCTGGCGAAGACAATACGGCCAGTTCGTTAGGATAGGAAGTTGATGCCATAAGTTGTTAGGCTTTTTTACTGCGGACTCAGGTGGGGACCTGATTAACGCGGACGTTGCCTAGTATGCGCCTTCGCCGAGCAGTACCGCATGCGGCGTGCGCACGAGAATTTTCAGGTCTAGCCAGAGCGACCATGTCCTCGCATAGCGAATGTCGAGGCGGACCATTTCGTCGAATTTTACGCGGCTGCGGCCGTTCACCTGCCAGAGCCCAGTGATGCCGGGCTTAGCTTCCATCAAACGGCCGCGGTGCCAAATCTCGTATGCATCGACTTCGTACCTGACCGGCGGCCTTGGGCCTACCAGCGACATCTCACCTTTAAGCACGTTGATCAGCTGAGGCAATTCGTCCAGGCTCGATCTCCGCAGGAATGAACCAATTCGCGTCACTCGCGGATCCGCTTTGATCTTGTAAACTCCGTGGCTATTTCCGTTTCCGTTTTCGTGGCCGTTTGGCTTCACCTTACCGGCGATGAGCTGTTGTACGAATTCTTTGTGGACGCTATGGTCGTTATTGGTGAACATGGTCCTGAATTTCAGGAAGGTGAACGGCGTACCGTGTTGCCCGATCCGCTGTTGCCGGAAAAATACGGGCCCTTCAGAAGTCAGCTTAACCAGCGCCGCAATTACCAGAAAGATAGGCGTACTTAGAATGAGCCCAATCCCGCTACCCACGATATCTATCAACCTTTTGACCGCAAACCCATATTTTCTGCGATCGTCCTGGTCTGAAAAATCGGGATACAGCATTGGATTGCTGGGGCGATCGAACATACCGCCGTCCCACGGCTCGGGGAATACGTGAAACGAAAGTTTCACCTGGTTGAACTGGTCCAAGGTCAACGAGTGGCCGAGGGTTTCGCTTACCCGTGCCATCATGGTGCTGACGATCGAGCTTTGATCGTCGATTATGATCTCGGTGAAAAGAACTCCGACCACCGCATTATTCCTGAACCAGCCCACCACATCGGTTGCCCGAGTGGAAGCGCAAAGGGCAGAGATGACCTTGCCTAAAGGTCGACTGCTTTCCCTCGGCAGAATATCGCCAAACTCGAGCAGCATGAGTAAGAATGGCTTCCGCGATCTTTCAGTGCGTTTACGTTCGAGCGATAGCGTGCGCAGAAATGATTCTTCGTTCAAAACCACACGGTCGCACACCGGGGTTGAAAGGGCCGGAGCTACTCCGGCAATAGATCCACTGGTCGTACGGCGGGAATTCACGAGTTACTCTCCTGGTTGCAAAAGTCGGGGTATGAAAGATTCACAGCTCGTTTTGAGACTTGCAATCCTGGGGGAGGACTGAGTTGCACTGATCACGTACTTCTCTGAAGTTTTGAGTTATGGACGCTCGCTACGACAATTGCCGAACGCAATCGATGACGAAATCCTGTTCTTCCTCGGTCATAGTGTGAAACAGAGGAAGGATGATGCAGTTGCTGGTCACGGAGTCCGTCTCAGGAAACCGATTGGTCCAGCGCTCTTCAACGTATGGCATTTCGCGATGGATTGCCATGATTCCGCGCCGGGTTGAAATGCCCCGATCGAGCATCTCTTGCATCAACTGATCACGGGTCAGGGGCGCATTGTCCTTTAACCGGACCATGTACGACTGAAAGTTGTGCCGTGATCCCGATGGTTCAACAGGAGGAACCAGCCAATCAAACTGTCCCAAGGCTTCTGAATAACGCCCGGCAAGGTAACGCCTGCGGGCAATCATTTCGTCCAAGCGCTGTAACTGCACTAAACCGAGCGCAGCCTGCATATCGGTCATGCGGTAGTTATAACCAAGCTCGGGATAGCTTTCAGTGACGATCTGCGACGAACTGTGCCGAGCCAGGTCGGAGACGCTCATGGCATGCTGGCGTAACTTACGAATGCGGTCCGCGATCCCTTCGTCAGAGGTAGTAATCATTCCGCCTTCACCGGTGGTAAGAATCTTCCGAGGATGAAAGCTGAAGCAAGCCATCAAAGTGTGCGGCTGCCCGATGCGTTGACCCTGATATTCAGAACCGATCGCGCAAGCCGCATCTTCTATGACTGCCAATCCGTAGCGTGATGCAATCTCGCTTATTTCTGCAATGGCCGCCGGCAAACCTATCTGATGAACAATCAGAATCGCCTTAGTGCGAGGGGTGATGGCAGCTTCAATGCAGGCCGGATCCAAGTTGTAAGTTGTAGGATCGACATCAACAAAGATTGGCGTCGCACCGGCATAGCGGATAGCATTGGCCGTCGCGATAAATGAAAGGCTCGGACAAAGAACTTCGTCTCCAGCTTTCACACCTGCCGCCAGCAACGCCAGGTGCAAACCAGTGGTGCAGGAAGAGACTGCAATCGCACGCGCGGCACCGACGTATTGAGCGAACTGCCGTTCAAACTCAGCGACGCGCGGGCCCTGACTCACCCATCCACTGCGAAGCACTTCGAGGACCGCCGTCTCTTCTTCCCGACCAATGAAGGGACGGGCAACAGGAATCGTTTTGCTTAATGTCGCGGTACTCATCGGGCCTCCGTACCAACCGCAAGTGGCGCCATCGTGCGCTTCCATTCAATCAAGCGGCGCAAGCCTTCTTCCAACGTAACTTCACTCTTGAAGCCGAGCATTTTTTCCGCTTTGTCGATCGCGGCCCGTCGCGCCTGCACGTTGCCGACTGCGCGCGCTTCACGATATTCCGGCTGCATCCGAGACTCGCCAAGTTCGAGCATCAGGTGGCACAACTCGTTCAAGCTGGTCTGAATCCCGGTACCGACATTGAAGGCCTCGTCGGTCACATCGCTTTGTGCGGCCAACAGATTCGCTCGAGCTATGTCGTCGATGTAAACGAAATCCATGGACTGCTTACCATGGCCGAAAATCAAAGGCGGCTGATTGGCTTCAATGGCATCGAGCCAGCGAACCATAACCTCGGTATAAACTCCCACCGTGTCCATGCGCGGGCCATATGCATTGAAGTAACGGAATGCCACGTAGGGCAGACCAAACGTTGTGTAATAAGCCCGGAGCATCTGCTCGTTCGCGATCTTCCCTGCCCCGTACATCGTGCGGTTATTGAACGGATGCTCTTCGTCGATGGGGAGGTAGGAGGGCTCGCCGTAAACTGATGCGGAAGACGCCGCAATTACCTTCTTCACCTTGTACTGCACCGCCGATTCCAAAACATTGAGCATGCCGCCGATCAAAACTTCGACCGCTTCCCGCGGCGCTTCTGCGCAACGAGTGATCCGCAGAGCTGCTTCGTGGAAGATGTAATCCGTGCCGTCGACTAATCGGTCAACCAGTGCGGCATCTCTAATGTCGCCGTCGGTGACTTGAACTTTGACTTTCCCCCGGCCCATGGCCGATTCCAGATTGCTCCAACTGCCGCGGACAAAATTGTCGAGCACCCGGACTTCGCGGGCACCGGCATCGAGTAACTGATCAACAATCGTGCTCCCAATAAAGCCTGCGCCCCCGGTGACCAGGCAACAGGCCCCTTCAATACGATTCATCGTGCCTCCATGATTTTTGAAGCCATTCGACTTAGACATGCCGGTGTTCCCCGTCATTGCGAAAACGCAGGATTTTCGCCGGTGCGCCTGCCACAATTGCATACTCAGGCACATCCCGGGTAACAACTGATCCGGTGCCCACAATTGAGTGCGCGCCGATTTGAACCCCCGGCAGAATGCTAGCATTCATCCCGATATCAGCTCCAAAACCGATTCGCACTGGCTTGATGACCAATTCGGTAGTGATGATGGGCATACTCACTGGTTGCGCGGTGTGAGAAGAGCCCAGAACCTTGGCGCCCGGCCCCCAACCTACATAGTCTTCGATGACGAGATCGCGAGCATCGAAGTAAGCCTGCGGCCCAATCCAAACGTGATTGCCGATGCGGCAGTTTCCGTCGAACCTTCCCTGGATCATGGTTTGCGATCCGATAAAAACTGAATCGCCAAATTCCATGGTTTCAGGATGTTTGAGCACCACCGAAGACGCCACCTGCAGGTCGCTTCCAACAGACTTGCAAAGCGAACGCATGATCACACGGCGCATCAGGCCGTCGAAGGAACTTTCGCCGGACCGAAACTGCCCGAACATTTCAACTAACTGTTCGCGAGTCCGGGCAGCTTTCAGCCATGCCGAGAAGTCGCCCTCCCACGCCGGGTCTTCCCGCGTTTCGCGGAGACCGAACGTCGCCGCGACCTGGCGAAGCGTTAAATCGTTACTGTTTGCTGATTCGACTGACATTGCAAGGACTCCAGAAGAACGGATGCGACGCGCTTCACTTCTTCGTCGGTAATGAACGGATGCATGGGCAGCGAAAGAATGTGATCGGAGAGATGCTCTGAAACCGGGAAGCTTCCCTTTTCATAACCCAGGTCTGCATACGCCGCCTGCAAGTGCAACGGCACTGGATAGTGCAGCCCACACTCAACTCCCGCGGCATTTAGCGCGACGCGGAGCGCTTCACGATCCTCGGTCTGGATTACATAAAGATGGTATACGTGCTCGCCCCATCCCATTTCAACCGGCAATCCCAGAGAAGTCTCCGACAATAACTCATGGTAAAGCTTGGCGACTTCGCGACGGCGCGCATTCCAGCGGTCCAGGTGCTTCAGTTTGACGGCGAGAAAACCGCCTTGAAGCCCTTCCAGCCGGAAGTTATAGCCCGGCAGGCTGTGCTCGTACTTCTTGACCGAACCGTGATCGCGCAACATCCGCATTCGCGCTGCTAATTCGGGATTGCTGGTGACAACCGCTCCACCTTCGCCCAGGCAGCCAAGATTCTTTCACGGGTAGAAGCTGAAGCATCCGGCAACGCCCAGTGAACCAGCTTTGCGCCCTTTGTAAGTGGCGCCATGCGCCTGGCAGGCGTCTTCAACCAAATAAACGTTATGCCGGCGCGCGATTTCCAGTAGAGCATCGACATCAGCCGACTGCCCGTAAAGATGAACCGGCAAAAGCGCCTTGGTTTTGGGTGTGATTGCCGCCTCGACCAGTTGTGGATCCATGGTGTAGGAAACCGGATCGACGTCCACAAACACCGGTCGGGCGCCGACCGCGCTGATAGCCTCAGCGGTGGCGATGAAAGTATTCGCAACCGTGATCACTTCATCGCCGGGTCCAATCCCAAGGCCCGCAAGCACTAACTGCAATGCGGTGGTGCCGTTGTTGACAGCGATGCAATCCGAAGCGCCGACATACGAGGCGAAGTCTTTCTCAAAAGCCACAACTTCGGGGCCTAATATAAAGGATGATTTCCGGAGCACGCGGCGGAATACCTCGACCAACTCCTCTTCAATCGCCTGGTGCTGCTGATATAAGTCAACGAAAGCTACTTTATTCATACTGCGATCACCTTTCTCATCATGCGAGCTGGATTGCCGGCAACGATTGCGTTGTCGGGTACATCACGTGTAACTACGCTGCCGGCGCCGATTATGGCGTTTTCGCCTATGGTCACGCCGCATAGGATCGTGGTGCTGGTACCAATAGACGCGCCACGCTTGACCACCGTCTTCACCACTCCCCAGTCGGCTTCAGCCTGTGGAGCGCCATCCTGATTAGTAGCGCGGGGATACTTGTCGTTAATGAAGGAAACGTTATGGCCAACGAAAACATCGTCTTCGATGGTCACGCCCTCGCAAACAAATGTGTGACTTGAGACCTTCACATTGTTGCCGATGAACGCATTCTTCTGGATCTCGACGAATGCCCCTACTCTGCTGTTGTCACCAATCGAACATCCATACAAATTTACAAATGCATGGATTGAAACGTTCTCCCCCAACTTCACATCTGGGGCGATTCTGCAAAACTCACGCATACATTCTCCTGGTTGATTTTTGTTTCTGACTAGTTGGGAGAGGTCTTACGGAAGCGAAATTACAGTGACGTTGTCAAATGTGATCGGCTGGTTTGAAGTATCCAGCGCAACCGCGCCCTGGCTGTAACTGGTATCGGTCGCGGTGATTGCAAGAGCGTTGTCGTAGTAAACCTGAATGGTCGTTCCTTGGAACACCAGTCGCAAATTGTGCTGATTGGTGTCGATGCTGATGGGTGCGGATACGCCCAGCACCGAAAGATCAGAGTCGATGTTCCACTGACCGATGCGGAACAGCTTCAAGACCTTTTCATTCGGGTAGACCCAGACACCGTAACTCGCTCCCGTGGTGGTATTTACCCTGCCGCGCAGACCACCCGGGTAATCGTTCACCGAAGCCAACTGGAAGTCGCTCGAAACCGTGTAGTCCGTCCATGCTGAGCTACCGGCATACGACTGGGTGTGCCCTCCGCCGTTGTAAGCGTAGGTGCCATTCACAACCGACCACCCGGCGGCAAATCCAAGCGGTGAGATTGTCCAGTTCCCCGCTCCCGCACTGAAGTCATCGCTGAAGAGAAGTGAGCCAACTTGCATCGTGACTGGTGCCAGAAATGGGCTATTCGAAACGTCGCCCGAAGCGATGGTGATCGTATCGTTGAAAGTGCCGGTCCCGGTGGTCGCAGTAGAGGGCGTAATCGTGACGGAAGAGGGCGCAGCTCCCGATGTGGCGCTCAATCCAAGCCAGTTGCTGGTATGACTTGCAGTCCAATTGAGAGTTCCGGTTCCGGTATTTGAAATCTGAACGCTTTGCGACTTTGGATTCAGACCGACAGCGCCGAAGAACGTGAAGCTGGATGGCATTGCGGATAAAACCGCGCTCTTTATTGCCAAAGTTACAGGAATGGTCACTGGCGAGTTAGCGGCTCCCGGCACCGATACCAAGACCGTTCCACTGTAAGTGCCTTGAGCCATTCCAGATGGATTCGCCGAAATCGTTAGCGTACCAGGAGTCAACGAGGTCGAAGCGGCCAGGCTAATCCATCGCGTGGTGGTGGACGCCGCCCAGGTTGTACTCGCGCCGCCCGCTGTAATGTGGATAATTTGCGGTGCGGGAGCCGGACCCGACCCGGCATTGAATACCAGGCTAGCTGGTGTAATCGTGTCGAGCGTGACCTGATTCTGAACCGCCGCAACAGAAATATTGGAGTACGAAATCGGCTGATTGTTCGCATCCAGGCACACAAACCCGCTCGAATAAGTGCTATCAGTTGCACTCATCAAAGGCACGCCGTCCCAAGACACTGAGATCAGATTGCCTCCGAAACTCATCCTGAGATCATGCTTGGCCGTGTCGAAATGTAATGGCGCGACCGCGAGTTGGGTCAGGCCAGCTCCATTGATGTCCCACTGCGCCACACGATAAAGAATGGCTTCACTGTATCCGGGATACAACCACACAGCATACCCAGCGCCGGTCGATGGATTCACGCGAGCCCGAACACCGCCCGGCCAGTTAGAGAGACTTGACAGTTGCACATTCGCGTCAAAGTTGTAGTCAGACCAGGAACTGTTACCAGCGCATGATTGGCTGAGTCCCAAACCGCTATAGGAATAGGCGCCGTTCGCTGCACTCCAGCCACTACCCAGACCCATCGGCGAAATAATCCAGCCGCTACCAAGATCGGCGAACGTCTCAGTCATGTCTTGCGAAAGAATCTGCAAATTGACTGGTATCGTTTGGGGCGAATTCAAAATGCCGTTTGCGGTGATGGTGATGTGACCAGCATAGCTTCCATTAGCCAATCCCGCTGGATTCGCCCTAATCGTAACATTTTGCGGAACGGAGCCGGTCGCCGGTGAAGCACCGAGCCACGATGAGTCACTTGAGGCTGTCCAGTTAAAAGTTCCAAATGCACTACCGTTGCTAATAGCCAAGGTTTGCGGAGAAACAAGTTGGCCCGCTAGTGCACCAAAACTCAAAGCCGAAGGGCTCACCGACAATACCGGCGGCTGTGCCGTGACCGTCAGGGTAACTGGAATAGCGGTAGTAGTGTTGACCGAGCCTAATGCAACAATGGTGATTGTTCCACTGTATGTACCAGGATTCAGAGCGGAAGATGCAGCCGAAATCTGCACTGTCCCGGCAGTAGTTCCGAAAGCCGGCGCCGCAGTAAGCCAAGGAGCGCTGCTGCTTGCCGTCCATACCAACGAACCTTGACCGCCATTTGTGAGTTGTACATTCTGCGCTGACGGGTTTGCACCGCCATAGGTTGCGGAGAAATTCAGCGAACTCGCTGAAGACGCCAGCGCCCCAGCATTGGCATTCGCCGAAGTTACTAGCACATTAGTGAAGCTGATCACCTGGTTGGAAACATCCAGTGCGATTAATCCACTAGTATAAGTTGCGTCAGTTGCAGTAATAACCGTTCGGCCGTCATAAAGAACACTGATTTGGCTGCCCTTGAAGGACAATTGCACGTTGTGAAAGTTCGCTGAATCAAATGAAGTGGACCCCTGTGCGATCAGAACCAGCCCTGTATCGATGTTCCATGCCGTGTTCCTAAAGAGCTTAATCAGACCTTCATGGGGGTAGAGCCACACAGCGTAGCCGGCGCCGGTAGCCGGATTCAACCGAGCTCGTATACCACCTGGATAATCATTTAGGCTCGCGAGTTTGATCGCCACATTTAGCGTGTAGTCCGTCCAGCTCGAGTTGCCAGCGAAGACTTGGGTGTGACCGCCACCGTTATATTGCAGCGCGCCGTTCGCGACTGACCAATTCGAGGCAAATCCCAACGGAGAGAATGCCCAACCGTTCATGGTTCCGTCAGAGAAATTCGAGAACAGCAACAGGTTAGTTACACTGAGCGAGACATTGATGGTTTGCGGCGGGTTAGTAGCGCCAGCCGCGGTGATAGTAACGGTCCCAGTGTAGGTGCCCGCCGTTAAGCCGGCAGCATTCACCGAAACGTTCAAGGTCGCAGGCGTGGATCCAGAATTGGGAGAAGCAATCAGCCATGGTGCACTCGATGAAGCAGTCCAACTCAGCGCGCCGGTTCCCTCGTTGTACACGGTGACAGACTGGCTCGGAGGATTGCCGTTCCTTTGAAATGCCGCGAACGTAAGATTGGCCGGCTGCGCTAAGAGCGCCGGAGGCGCGCCGGGCATGGAAGATGCCGGAATGTAGGTAACGTCAACCCAATAATTGGTTGAGTTAAAACTTGAGGTTGGAAAAGTGCTTCCCGGGTTATACGAAAAAATGCCGTTCAAACCGTCTACTCCGTTAGCGAGGAAATGAAGCGGAGGAGCATCAGCACCGGATTTAGCAAAGTATCCCGCCGTATCGGAATAGTGCCCAGAAGGGGTAAAGTAGGAAGCAACATACGTGGTGTTGGCCGTGATTGCGACCGGATTACTGAAATTTACTCGCTGCCATCCGGAAGCCGTTTCGTTAGTGAATGTCGCGCTTGCCAGCAAAGTTCCAACGTTGTTCCACAAATTACCGATGTGAGTTCCGGTGTTGGTAGTCGCCTTGTAAAAGCGAATTCCTGTGATGTATCCGTCAAAGTCGGCACGGAAGCGGACGCCGTATTCTCCGGCACTTGCATCGTTACTATCCACCTGCGTGGGCACGATCGATGGGTTCCAATCGGTGCATGGGCAGTCGGGTGGATTAACCGTAACCACCGAATTCCCTCCCGTCTGGATTTCAAGATTTGCGCTGTCGTCGGTAGCACGCGCTTGAAGATTGAAAGATCCAAGCGTGGTAGGTGTCCAGGAATAACTCCACGACTCGCGTCCGGATGCGGGATGCCAGCTGGCTCCGCCGTCGATTGATACCTCCACCCCCCCGATCACGCCCCCACCCGAATCAGCGGCGTTTCCGGTAACAGTTATTGTGCTTCCACTAGTTAGAACGGAGCCGCTAGTCGGCCAGACGATGCTCGAAACGGGCGCCGTGGTGTCGGTTGATGCCGTCGCCGCAATCAGGCCAGCTTTCAATGTCGCCGGCTGAACTCCCATATCGGCGAATAGATTCACGGTCGCTTGTTGCATGGCTACGCTGGACGCTGGGTTGTTGAATCCGAAAGGATTGTCGTGATTACTGTCCAAGCCCCACGACCACTGCACTGTACCTGCGCCGAACACCAAGCCAAGAGGAGTCTGGTTTGCCTGTCCTACGTTGTTGTACTGCCGGTGCAAAGTCAGGTGATGTACCGCTGTTCCGGCACCGTAAGTGCCGCCTTGGTCGAGCAATAGATCCGAGGTGAGGACGTGCGGCGAAGAGGTCGACAAGTCAAAGTTTCCAGCAGGACGCGCGCCATTGTCGACGTCTTCATCCCACTCGTACCCGAGAGTTCCTTTTGGAAGAGTTGCGCTCGCACCCGGGGCGAGGGTTGCCACAGTCGTATTCCGCCAAAATCGCATCTTGCCGTCAGTGTCCGATACCTGAATGGACTGATTGCCCGCGTTATCGGCACTGGGTCCGTTCACCTCAAATAGTGTGCCGGTTAATGAGTTCTCCGGGCGACCTCCATCAGCCAGCGGATGGGTCCCGTCGCGCCAGGTACCCGTCCATATCGGAGGGTCGAGAGGATCTACCGCAGCGGCAGCAGGTGGACTTGAACTTGGGCCAAGGGTCTCTTTGTAGCAAACCAATGTGCGATAAGGAGTGTTGGTACCATCGACACTGTTTTCCCAACGTGTTTTCCAGAAAACTTCATTGCCGCTAAAAAATGCCAGATTCACACCGGCATTGCGAGCGGCTTCCACATTGTTCCGATGAGGCCCAGACCAATACTCATCATGCCCTACACTGAGATAAAGTTTGTGGCTCTGAATTAAGTTTCCGAATCGCGCGGCATCGACGCCTGTAAAATAAGACACGTCATAGCCATTCGACTCGAGCCAACGCACCATTGGATACTCCGCGCCAAACACCCAAGTCGCAGATTCGGCAGCGAAACCGCGCGTGATGAAAGGCCGGTTGTAACTGACTTTGTATCCACGCTGGGTTAGATCAAATTGATCGCTCGGACCATAAAGGCTGGATCCGTCATACCCGTTGTAAGCCTGCCAAGACTCGTCGGCCGTTTGAAACAGAATCGCAGAGGAACTGGTGTCGTTACGCACCACGAAAACTATGTGGCTGTCTCCGCCGGTATCGCTTCTAACCAGGTGTGCGAAGTAAATACCAGAAGTTGCGTTTGCTGGAACTTGCCAAGAAGCTGAAACTGCCCAGTTTCCGCAGTCGACAAGACCGCTAGTTGAATCACTCAAGCATGCAGGTTGTGACTGAGGTAGAGGTGCTGAAGGCTGAACGGTAGTGATGAGCCGAGCGCCCATTCCTGCGTAGTAGCCCATTCGATAAATTTCGATGTTATAAGAGGTCGCGTTGGTATTCACCTTGAAATTTATGATCTGGCCTACGTTGACGCTTATATCTGTGGCAAACCCCTGGATTGACGGATCTCCGGCGCCGTTCACATCCCACTGAGTTTCAGGATTTCCGGGGCGGCAATTTTCCGCTTCAATTGCATTTGCCGGCGCACTGCAACTGCCAAAAGCCGCTGTCGCAAGGGACAACTGAAGCAACGCCCCTGCAAGCAAAAATAAGCGACCTGTCTTCATAAAGTCGTTCTCCACAAACTGGGATGATGGGGATAAATGAGTTATTGTGTGCCGCAGACTAATCTGCAGCTGCGACGTTCGAGCTCGCCATGAGTTGACTAATTGACGGATATTCCTCGCGAAGGCTAATCACGCGGCCGTTCTGCTCGATCGATCGCTGAGCGGCTTCGAGTAGGCGAACCACACGATAGCCGGCATAACCATCGCTGAGTGGAGCGCGCTTCTCATTAATGGACGCGACAAATTCTTTCGCCATTAAACGCAGCGCTTCGCCGGTGTCGAGTTGCGGCGCCAGCATGTCTCCATTGCGATATCCGGTGAGCATCTTTTCGCGGCGCTCCGGGTCCTGGGTTTGCACAACTCCCTTGTCGTAAACCTTGATTTTTTCGCTGTTCTCGGTATCGTCGTAAACCAGCATCTTTTTGCTGCCGCCAACCAAAGTTCGTCGAACTTTCACTGGAGCCAGCCAATTCACATGGAAGTGCGCAATGAGGTTTCCTTCAAATTGCACGGTCACGTAAGCGATGTTTTCGTGAGGCGTGTTCAGATGTTTTACGCCAGTTGCCGAGATCGCGATTGGCTCCCGCTCGAACAAGTAATCCATGATTGAAAGGTCGTGCGGAGCGAGGTCCCAAAGGACATTAATATCGCTTTGCACCAGGCCAAGGCTGATGCGTACGGAGTCGAAGTACAGCAGTTGGCCGATCTCGCCCGAATCCACCATCGCCTTCATGCGGCGCACTGCGCCGGTATACAAGAAGGTGTGGTCCACCATAAGAATCTTGCCCATGGATTCTGCGAGTTCGATCAAGTCCAGCACTTGGGCGCCGCTCTGTGCGAGTGGCTTTTCGACCAGTACGTGTTTTCCAGCCTGCAAGGCTTGTTTCGCAAATGGGTAATGGGTTGAAACCGGCGTCGCCAATACCACAGCGTCCACTCGCGGATCCGCCAGGACCTCGGCATAGCTCTGGGTTACTTCAATAGTCGGATAGCGGCGCTTGGCTCTGGTCAGAGAGCGCGAGTCAAAGTCGCACACCATTACTACCTCGGCTTCTTCCAGTTCGCAGAAGTTCCGCAGCAGGTTCTGGCCCCAATATCCGCAACCGACCACGGCGATTCTCAGATTAGACATAAGTTCTCCAATTGAATTTTGTTTGTAATGTGCTTGCGGAGGAGGTCAGACTAAGGCTGTACAGGAAGTTGATAGTAGTAGTCGCTTTGCGCTGATTTTGCCGAACAGTTCACAATCGCTCCCAACAGTTTCGAGGGCTCAATAGCTTCGAGTCCGCGCTTCAGATGTTCTCTTTCGCTAGCTCCCTGGCGAGCAACCAGCAGCACGCCGTCCGCCATGCGTGCCCAGACGCTGGTGTCCGCGAGCGGCAATACGGGCGGCGAATCGATGATTACCCAATCGAACCATGACGTAAGTTGCTCCATCAGGCCAGCCAGTCGCCCTGACTGCATAGCCTCCAGTGGATTACGTGGCGAATTGCCGGCGGGAAGGACCCATAGACCCGCATCTTCCAGGTGATAAATACTAGTCATTGGGCTGTGCTCGCCCTGCAACCACTCGCTCAGCCCAGGAGTTTTGCCCAATCCAAATAGTCGCGCGACCGAAGGGCGACGCAGATCGCCGTCCAAAAGCAGTGTTTTCTGGTGCGTTCTCCGCGCCAGAGTGCAGGCCAGGTTGGCGGCGACCATACTCTTCCCTTCTTGCGGAATTGTGCTGGTAATCAAGACCTTTTTTAGTTGGCGAGTTTGCTGTAATTGGCGAAGACGGACGCCTAAGAAGCGGAATTTTTCTGCCGCCAGGCTGTCCTTCTCAGTAACACAGACTACCCGGCTTTGTGGCGGGACCAATAATTTCAAAGTCTGAAATTGGCTGAACTGATCCACGACATGTTGAGTTATTGGCAGCTCAGTTGAGGCCGCGGACTCGATCTCGAGATTACGTGAGAAAGCTGTATCCAGCGACTGCCTCAGTCCCGCGAGACCCGCTATCTCAACTGGTAACGATGGTTCTTCGAGCACGGCGGCACTCGCGCGTGCAGCGGCAGTCTTCCGCTCAGTTGCTTCCAGCAGTTGGGTTGCCAGCAACGCTGAGGGCAGTTCTATGTCGCTGTCTTCGCCAACCGATTTTTGTAATGCGTCAAATATATGGCTCATGCTTGTCGCACCCGAGTTGCCAAGGGTAACGGGTCTAAATCGCGGGTGAGAGGTTTCTGCATGGAACCGTACAGGTCCAATAGCATTCTTGCCGCTCGCTGCAGGTCAATTTCACCGACACTAGCATCTTCTGATGGACGAACCACGTTGAGGCGAAAATCTCGAGCAACCTCGTCGACGATTTCAGGCGTAACGCTGGGTAACTGCTTTGCGTAGCTCGAGAGAAGCGCGTTCTCGCAAATGGTATTGATCAGACGCGCTATGCCGCGCGAGTGACGATATACCGCAGCGATGGTCTTGCTGGGAAACAAAATCTCAGATTGTGACTTCGTTCCAACCAATCGCAACCGGCTCTCGATGTAACCTCGGGTGTCTTCGTGGTCCAACGGCTCAAGGTGAGAGCGGATCGCGATTCTTTGTTTCAACTGCGTCAGCTTGGCCGAGTCCAGTTTGTCATCCAGTTCCGGCTGTCCGACGAGCACTATCTGCAGCAACTTGTGCTCCGGAGTTTCCAGATTCGTAAGCAGGCGAACTTCTTCCAGCGCTTCGACCGAAAGGTGATGCGCTTCATCCACGATCAGCACCGTCGTCAATCCCTTCAAACCGCGGTTCACCACAAAATTGCAGAGATCGAACAGCAGTTCGCCTTTGTTCTTGCCTCCCGTTGGAAGACCGAAGTCGTTCAGAACGTATTGCAGAAACTCGGTAGGCGAAAGCCGGCTGCTGAACAGGTATGCGTAAGCAACATCTTTGCTTTGCTTGAGTAGTTGAAGCAGGCATCGGAGTAACAGGGTCTTGCCCGTGCCCACTGGCCCGGTGAGGACGATGAACCCTTTGCGCCAGCGCACTCCATAATAGAGAGCAGCCAGGGCCTCGTTGTGCCGCGTGGTTGAAAACAAAAACGAGGGATCCGGCGTGATGTCGAACGGACCACGTTTCAGATTGTAAAAGCTTTGGTACATGGGTGAATTTATCCGCGCAAATAGCTGAACGCTGATCCCGCAATAATGCTGACCACCACAATCGCAGCCGTGGCCCATCCCAGCCAAATCCTCTTCTTCGCACTTCGCTCATCAAAGAGCGTAACAATAGTGGGAATTTCTGAGATTACCGGAACTGGCATCATCTCCTGGATTTCCTTTTCGCTATAGAGCCGGTCATCCAGCATTTCGAAAACTGCAACAACAGCCGCCCCAAGCGCTAGACCAACCGCCAAGCCCATGCCGCAAAACTTCAAACGGTTCGGGAAATCCGGCTTCACAGGCAAGCTCGGCGGATCAATAATGCGAAAACGCTCGCCTTGCTGCAGTAATTCCATGCTGGTGGCCATAGCGGATTCATTCTTCTTCTTCAAAAGATCATCGTAGTTGGCTTTGGACTGATCGTAGCCGCGGGTCAGATCTGCCAGTTGCTGCTCGCGCATCGGCTCCTGATTGAGTCGGGACTGATAATCAGCGATTTTGGTTTTGAGATCCGCTATTGCATGTTCGCGATTCGATATCTCGAATTCGTTCAACTGCAACTGCCGTTGTATTTGCGCCATGGGAGATGGCGTGCCATTGGCGTTCAGCATCTCCGGGGCTGGCGAGGCCGTATTGTCATCTTTCTGGGCGGCGCTCCTCGCCTTTAGATCGGCCAGTATCTCCTGGCGCATGTTTTCGGTTTTGGCAACTTGCTCCTTCAGTTTGCGAACATCAGGATGCCGCTCCGTATAGCGTGCGCTGAGGTCGGCAAGTTGACTTCTCAGTTTTTGCAGTTGGTCATCCAAAGCAGGCAATCCCAGCGGCGCACCATCAGCAGTTTTCGGTGATGTCTGCAGGGCGCGATATTGATCCACCAGACTCTGCAAATATGCATGCTGCTGCTTGGCGGAGTTGAGGGCATCGGCCTCGGACTGTAATTGCCCTTGCAGCCCACTCAAGATTTGTAAATTTGCCCCTAACTGGCCGGGCAGTTCACCCATATGCTGACCCTTGAACTCCCGCACTTTTTCTTCCTGTTCGGCTAGACTCCTTCTCGCCGTATCCAGTTGATCGACTAAAAACTTGGTTGTGCCTTCCGATTCCTGCTGTCTGGCTTCGAGGTTCTCATTAATAAAGAGATTAGTAAGTTCGCTCGTTGCTTGCTGTGCGGTATTGGGGTCTCCGGATGAGTAAAAGACGTTAAATGCCGTTACTCGATCGCCAGAGTCGCGTACTAATGCAATCTCGATATCCTTGCGCATGCGCTCGACTTTCTCATCTTCGTTCGCCTGTGCTCCGGGGTACAAATGAAGTTCATCGATAATGTGCAGCAGGCGTGTCCGGCTGAGAATCTGCTGTGTAATGTTCTGCAATCTTCCCTGGACGTCATCGGACACGTTTGGTGTCACATAATCTTTGGGCATCGTCTGTTGCTCGACCAGAATTAACGTGCCTGATTTGTAGCGAGGCGCCAGGAACCAACTTGATCCCCACACCGCCAGCCATCCCAGAAACAAGGGGATAAGAAAGTGAAAGTGGCGGCGCCGTGCTATATCCAGAATTTGATCCGGCTTCAACCCGCCCGAACTTTGTTCTTCGATATCTTGGGTCATTAAGGTCATCTATCTTCCGAGAGGGCGGGCAAACTCGTACGAAAACGATACCCAGCCGCGGTTTGTATCAGGGGCGTTTGAGATCGCGCTAACACTGCTATAGCTCTGATGCAATCTGGAATATCCAAAGCTAAATGCAAAGTGTTCTCCCAGTTCTTGGTCGAGTGACGCCGTTCCTGAAATTGAGTGACCGCCTCCATTGACGCCTCCACCCAGTGCTAACAAGCCGGTATCGAGAAGCCTATTGCTGGCGTATTGCGCTGCGAAGCCCCCGCTCAGCCTACGACGGAGTTGGCGGCGCACAGAAACCGTTCCCGCGTTCTGATGAACCGCGCCGATAAGACCGCCACCCGGCGCAACTTTCTGCGAATAGCTAACTGCAAAATTTGTTTCCTTCTCTTGCCATGCCAAGCTAGCCCCGGCCGCCGGCGACCATGACCTCAGAGTCGGTGAAATCGATTCTTGAGTGTCCGAGTATTGCGGGCCGCCGAAAAATGAAAGTGAAACCGTCGGCTTCAAATAAACCGAATAGAAGAGCATCAGGCCATTGGTCGTGGTTTGGGCTCGGAATCCTGCGGGATATGCAAGCAACCTCTGGTATTCATACGTTGCTCCAACATAATGCATTCCGGATAGCCGGTGAGTGTAAAACACAGAACCGCCCGTTGAGCCGGAATCGTAAAGGCCAGGAACTTCCGCTAGATTCGAGTAGTGCAGATTGGTGAACGTTCCGCTGGCGCCCACCATGGCATTCAGACCAAACTGATACGTCAGCTGGGCTGTTCCCGTGTTGCTAAGCTGGTCTGCAGCCGGTGCAAATACCGTAACTGGCGCAACCTGTCCCGAACCGAACACCGGGCTTTCGAAACCATTCGGTTGGTTCAGTAGATTGGAAGACTTACGAAAGGAATCAATCAGGCTCAGGGTAACGTGCGGGGTTAAGCGATATGAAATATTCAAGCCAGCATTCTCATCAGCCTGATTGCGACTACTCGTATGCTGATAAAAAGTAAAGCCCGGATCAAATGTCAGCATTGAGTGCAATCGCGATGTAGTCTGATCCAATGAGATGTAAGGTGCAATCGAGTAGCTCTCGTCACTAATCGGACGCGCGCTCACTCCACCGAGCAAGTTGTCAGTGTAGGCGGAAGTTACGGACACTCCCGTCCGCAGATAATTCGACCGCGCCTCAGAACCAGTCACCGTCGGGTACGATTCAGCGCTCACCGGAGGCGGAACCGCCATCTGCGAGTCGTTCGTCCCAGTCGAAGGATCGCTGGCCGCGACCGGATTGCTCTGCGACCAGAGCGGGACGGCCACCAGAAGGATTAAAGCGAAGATGGATGTTCGAGTAATCATGACAACCTACGGGATCACGATAGTGTCGTTCGGCTGAAGCTTGACGTTTTGATCAGAGTTTTTGCCCTTCACTACATCCTTGTAGTTGAAAGGTAACCTCGATTCCGTGCCGTTCGGGTTGTGGCGAAGAACGTAGACCGCCTTCTGCTTGGCGAAGTCGCGGAATCCACCAGCTGCGGCGATAGCATCCAAAACCGTTGAAGAGGTAGTCAGTGAGTACGATCCCGGTTTGCTTACCATGCCCAGGATATTGAACTTCTGACTGTTAATCTGCTGGACAATGACTGTAACTTCGGGCTCAGAAATATAGCTCTGTAATTTACTTGCAATGTCCCGCTCTAATTTCAGCGGAGTTAATCCCGATGCCTGAATTTCCCCGGCCAGCGGCAGAGATATTTTTCCATCAGAACGCACCGGTACAGAGCGTGAAACATCCGGCTCCTTCCAAACATTGATCGCGAGTACGTCGTTAGCTCCAATGACAAAACTGTCATCATGCGGCTTGCTGACTTCGCCAGCTACCGGCTGGTTGATAGAGGCCACAGTTACAGGGGCATCAGCTTTCGTGTTTGCCGGCAGCGCATTCTGCGCCCACATCCAACCAGGCACCACGATACTGAACAGAAGAACTGTCTGTTTGAGGACGCTTTGAAGATTGGATCTCATAAATACTCCGTAAAAGTCCGCCATTTTTAGTTGGCTTTGCCTTTGAGTGGATTGCCGTTGCCCTTGATTCCATTCCCGTTTACAAATGGCAGCGAGAATGGGTCTGAAGAACTCATCCGGTATTGCTCAATTTTGTACAGCATAGTCCGGTAGCTAACCTTGAGCATGCGGGCCGCGGCTTTGCGGTTCCAGCCGGTACGTTCAAGCGCCGCGGCAATGGCATTACGTTCGGCTTGAGACTTTACATCGCGAATCAGTGACTTGAGGGACTTGCCATTCGGGTCGTCATATTCGTTCTTTGGCCCGCCCATCCCGTTGCTGGGAGTCATCCGAGTTGAAGCTTTACTCGTCGATCCGTGTTCGCCGCGCGCAGACATGTTGAGTTCTGCGTCACCAATCATCAGGTAACGCTTCACAAAGTTTTCTAGCTCGCTGACATTGCCAGGCCAGGAGTAATGCTGACACTCACTTAAGATCTCGGCCGAAAACTCGCGTGCGGGAAGGCCGTAATGCCTGGCCAGCTTGTGCATGAAATGTTGCAGCAGTATCTGGATCTCATCCCTGCGCTGGCGAAGGGCCGGCACATGGACCGTAAACGCGCTGAGCCGGTAATAAAGGTCCTCGCGAAGTTTGTTCTCCGATGGAGCGCGTTCGATGTTGACATCGCTCGAAACCAGCACTCGGACATCGACATCGATATAAGTTGCAGTTCCGGGCTTTAGGAATTGCTTTTCTTGCAGGACCTGAAGAAGTCGTTCCTGCAAAGCGATCGGCATCTCGACAATTTCATCCAGGAAAATTGTGCCCTTGTTGCAGAGTTCCAACTTTCCGACAATCGAAGGCTCGTTTCCTCGTGCCAATCGGCCGCCGTAACCGAATAATTCTTTCTCCAGCAGATCGCCAGGCAGCGCGGCGCAGTTAACCTTGAGAAACCTGAAGCCGGAGCGCACAGAAAGTTTGTGAATAAGGCGGGCAGTTGTCTCTCGTCCGGTTCCCGGTTCACCAACAATAAGGACGGGCACGTCCGCCTGAGACAGCAATTCAGCCTGGGCGCGAAGTTTTTGCATGACCGGGCTGGCGCCAACGAAGAACGCTTCTTCGCCGAGTGCTTCGACGTCGTCACTGGCGCAATCGCGTACAGCAACATCATGAGTAGGAGCAAGATGGCGTCGAATGACACCTTCGAGTTGCTGCTCGTCGAATGGCCGGATCAGGAAACCTTGCGCGCCGAGCCTTAGCGCTTCTTTTTCCCGGCCGGCATCCTCGCCGTAAGCGAGCAGAACAATCGGCAACTCGGGGCGCACCCGGCGGAGCCACCGCAGAACATGTAAGGCGTCGGCATCGCCACGAGGCAAATCGAGCAGCAACAAGTCAGGCACCGCACCTGACTGAATGCGCTCCAGGGCCTCCCAGCCGCTGCCGGCAGTTTCCAGGTGCCACGAATTGGATTCGCCGACTGACCAGAGAGGCCGCAGTACACCAGGCTCTCTACTCACAACCAGCAGGCGAATAGTTGCAGTATCGTTTGCTTTCACGTGATTACCAGTTATTGAAAGGGCTAGAACGAAGGAGAGTTATACCGGTTCAACGTCATATCCCTCAATGCGAACGGCTAAGGACCGTTGGATCGCATCGACGGAAACAACCAGCGTGGATTCGCCGCTGCGGGCGGTGAGAATACCTTCAACACCATCCAAGGCGCCGCTCCGGATACGAACGCGCTGGCCAATTTTAAGAAATGGATGGGTCTGCCACTCGAAATGTTCTTCTGTGATTCTGCGGACGGCATCGATCTGCTCATCAGGAATCGGCGTGCCTTCTCCGCGAGTTCCCACCAGGCTGTACACACCGTCAATTCGCAGGGCTTTTAAACGGCCTTCATTGCTGGGGCACAACTTTGCGAACACATAACAACTGAAGAGCGGAAACTCGACCACCTTTTTGCGATCGCTCCAGCGACGCTCCTGCATGACCGTGGGGAGAAATGATGTCACGCCAACTTCCTGAAGCCGCTGCGTCACAATTTTTTCGTGCCGGGCACGTACCAACAGCGCGTACCAGCTTTGCTCCTCGGGTATCGACCCAAGCGCGGGAGTTGCGATCTGCCAGGATTGAGTTAGTGTACTCATAGCTTCGCCCTCTGGGTCACAGTGCCTGTT
>JBOGLH010000195.1:0-7498 GCA_050746025.1 Terriglobales bacterium
ATCGTGAGCCAGATGCGTCCCCCGATCGCCACACTGCCCGCGAACTCGCGCTCGCAACTCGTGAATACCTGCGCGCCTCCGACGCTCTGCTGGTCTCGGATTACGGATACGGCGCAGCCACCCCACAAATCTTGACCGCCTCGCGCGACCGCCGTCGCACGCCTCGTCCCGGCAGCTCCGCCAAATCGGCCGCTGCCTACGAGTCAATTCCCATTGTTCTCGATTCCCGCCATCGCATGTTCGAATTTTCCGGAATTACCGCCGCAACTCCCAACGAACCTGAAGTCGAAGAGGCGCTGGGAGTGAAAATCGGCAACGACTGGAACCAGATGCGCTTGGCCGGCGCGGAAATTATCTCCCGCATGAACTTGGCTTCTCTGGTGATCACCCGCGGACGCGACGGCATGGTTGCATTTCCCGGCAAACACAAGCCGGTAGATATTCCCGTCTTCGGCAGCGACCAGGTCACCGACGTCACCGGCGCCGGCGACACCGTGATTGCCACATTCACCGCGGCCCTGGCGGCAGGTGCAGAAACCGAAGACGCCGCCCACCTGGCAAACTACGCCGGGGGGATCGTCGTAATGAAGCGCGGCACGGCCACAGTCTCGCAACAGGAATTATTGGCCGCGATCGAAAAATCGCCACCCGCGACCAGATCGCATTAATGTTTTTTTTCAGCGGTCTTTTACGTGAAAGGCGGCACCTGGCAAACTATGCGGGATGCAATCGTGGTTGTTTTCTCAGCGAACTCAGCGATTCCTCTGCGAACTCTGCGGTTAAAAGCTTTACTCGAAAGCAGCAAACAAGTCGTGCAGGACAAAAGAATTGCCCAATAACAAGCTTCTCACTCGCGAAGAATTGAATCAGAAAGTCCAAAGTTGGCGCGCGAGCGGCGAAAAGATCACTCTTTCCAATGGCGCTTTTGATTTATTGCACGTCGGGCACGTGCGCTATCTTCACGCTGCCAAGCAACTCGGCGGAAAATTAGTCGTCGCCCTTAACTCTGACGAATCTGTCCGCACCCTCAAAGGCGAAGGACGCCCGGTAATGCCCGCCGAAGAACGCGCTGAAATTCTTGCCGCATTATCCGACGTCGATGCGGTAGTAATTTTCCCCGAACCCGACGTGCGCGCCCTCGTACGCGAGATTCGTCCCGATATTCACGCCAAAGGCACCGATTACATCATTGACAACGTGCCTGAGCGGGACACGGTCGTCGAATGCGGCGGCCGCGTCGAAATCGTTGGCGACGCCAAAGATCATTCCACATCGGAGATCATTCGCAGCAGCCTGGGGCAGCGCCGCTCGTGAACGCCGCAAGCGTTCCCCCCACAAATCTATTGATAGTTCGCCTTGGAGCGATGGGCGATGTGATCCACACATTAGCCGCTGTCTCTTCGTTGCGCGCGACATTTCCAAGTATGCAGATCGGCTGGATCATCGAAGATCGTTGGTCCGAACTTTTATGCGCCGGCGGTGCTCCGCTTTCCGGACCACGCAGTCCGCAACGCCCGCTCGTCGATGTTGTGCATGTAGTGCACACCAAGCGCTGGCGCAGATCTCTGTTGTCCCGCCAGACTAAGCGCGAGATACGCCAGGCCGTGGGCGAAGTGCGCAATCAGCATTATGAAATCGCTGCCGATTTTCAAGGCGCTTTGAAGTCGGCAGTCGTCACACGAATGTCGCAAGCCAATGCCATCTTCGGCTTTGTCCATCCGCGCGAGTGGCCGGCGCGGATCTTCTACCAACACCAAGTCGAAACTTCCGGCGCGCACGTGATCGAACAATATCATTCACTCGCCGAGGCTGTGGCTGAAAACCCCCTTCCTCACAGTCCAACCCTCTTTCCTCGGGACGAACGCGCTGAAGCCTCAATCGAAAATAAAATCTCCGGCTTCAATGAAAATTTCGCGATCATTAATCCGGGTGCGGGATGGGGCGCAAAACAATGGCCCGCCGCCCACTACGGCGAAGTGGCTCGAGCATTATCATTGTCCGGTTTGTTCCCCTTGATCAACTTTGGCCCCAACGAACACCAGCTCGCCTATGAGGTCCAAACCGCAAGCGGCGGAAGCGCGCAACCAATCTCCTGTTCCATCTCCGAACTCATCGTCCTCACCCGTCGAGCGCGATTATTCATCGGCGGCGATACCGGCCCTTTGCATCTGGCGGCAGCATTAAAAGTTCCGGTCGTGGCCATCTTCGGTCCCACCAATCCCGCTCGCAACGGCCCTTACGGCACCAAGAGCATCGTTTTGCGCAACTCCGCCAGTAAAACTTCCTTGTCGCACACCCGCGCTCCCGACCCTGGACTTCTCGCAATCTCCGCCAGCGAAGTGGTCTCCGCAGCGCACGATTTGCTAAGGAGCACGAGTGTCTAGCTGGAACAAAATTGCGCGCCGCATCCGCGTTCCGCTCGGCTTCGTTTTCGCGGCTGTATTCATTTGGCTCGCTCGACCCACGCTCGCATCCATCATGATCGGAAGCTGTGTTGCGTTCGCGGGACTGTGCATTCGCGCCCTCGCCTCCGGTCACGTCGAAAAAAATGAGGCCCTTGCAACCAGCGGCCCTTACGCCCACACCCGCAATCCGCTTTACTTAGGATCGATCATTCTTGCAATTGGCTTCCTGATCGCCGCGAAAAGTTCGTGGCTCCCATTGATCGCCGCCGCAATGCTGGTTGCAATTTACGTTCCCGTAATCCAATCCGAAGAGGCATTCCTGCGCGAGCGCTTTCCCGAATTCGACGAATACGCCGCTCAAGTTCCGCGATTATTTCCGCGTCCACGCGCTTACCAAAGACGACCTCGTTCGTTCTCCTGGCATCTTTATTGGAAGCACCGCGAGTACAACGCCGCGCTCGGGGCCGGATTAATGATTGCCGTGCTGGTTGCCAAAGCTGTGTGGTTCCGGAAATGATGCTCCCGAAGTTTGCTCGTGCAAGCCTGGTTGCTGCCGCCGTACTGATTGCGCCGGGTGTGTGCGTCGCCCAAAATCCAAATCGCGCCTCCGTGAGCGCGGCACCTGCATCGCGCATCATTCCTCCCTCTGCCGCATATCACTTTCCGGAAAGTGAAGCGCTGGTGTACTCCGTCGAGTGGCATCTTGTGAATGCGGGGACGGCCACCGTGAATCTCAAGCGCCAAGCCAATTTCGAGCACCTGCGAGCAATAGCGAACACATCAGGGGTCGTCAACAAACTTTTTCCGGTTCATGACCTCTTTGACGCCGACGTCGACACTCGCACTTTCTGCACCCAGCAGATTTCCAAGCACAGCGAAGAAGGATCTCGCCGGATCGAAAGAAGCGTCTACCTGAACTACCAGATTCGAAGAGGCCACATGGAACAAACTGATCTGAAGAAGGGGAATAAAAGAAAGGCCGACTTCGACATTCCGCCCTGCGTCACCGACGTGGTGAGCGGGTTTTTCTACGCCGCATCGCTCGACCTGGCGCCCGGTTCATCCCAAACATTTCCCGTCAATGACGGCGGCAAAACCACCGATGTAAAAATCGACGTCGAAGGCCGCAACCGGATCAAAGTACCATTCGGCGAATTCGCAGCGTTGAGGGTAAAAGCCGAGCCCATCTCCGGCCCGCTTGCCGGCAAAGGCGTATTGTGGGTTTGGTTCACCGACGACGCCCGGCACATCCCCCTGCAGCTGAAATCCAAGCTGGGATTTGCAACCTTGTTGTTTCAACTGCAGCGCATCGACTTGCCAAAAGCACACAGCTTGCCCTGAACGAAAGCCGAATGGGTGGGTTTTGATCTTGGAATAACTGTACTGCGAATTTCAGCAAGCGATCTTGCAAAAAACCACTGTCATCCTGAGCGAAGTAACTCGAACCGCTCGCGGTTCGAGTTACTGAGTCGAAGGACCCCGTGTTTATTTGCGGCACCACAGGCTTTGAAGGGAGTTCTCCCGCTCGCCCTGGCACTTGAGGACCACTGACCTTCTACACGCGGCCATGAATTCGCAGTGACCAGACGGATAGGCCGTCCGCAATTCTTTCCCCTCGCCGTCGGAACCGTGCGGACGTTCTCCGGCGTACGCTGTATTACGCACGTACGTCGTACGAGGACGTACGCTATTTTAGATTTTTTTAAAAAAGGCAGGACCCTCTGGGAGATGTGGAAAATGTGGGGACAAAAAATGTGGGGACAGACAAAAAATGTGGGGACAGACGGGAATTTCACCAATCACCACTCGTCGAGAAATTGGGGAATGTCCCGTCTGTCCCCGAATTCCCCGAATTCCAATGTTGAGTTTTTTGCCGCACGCGCTTCGGTTACTTCCCGCGCATGTTTCAGCTCTGCCCGTTCAGACGTCGCGCCCTCGCAATTTTTTACCAGCTTTGCGAAGTACTGGTTCGCCTGGTCGTGCTTGCCCGCTAGTTCAGCCGCTTGCGCTGCCCCGTAAAGCGCGTCAAAGCGGCCGGGATTGGTCTTCAGCGTAGCCTCATACTCGACCAGCGCTTCTTCCGGATGTTTGCTCTCGAGCAGCATGTCGCCGAGCATCTCGTGCGCGGGAATGCCCTGGCTTGATTCAGCCTCGCCTTCTTCTTTGTCCGCGATGTTGCGCAGTGACCGCACCGCCTCGTCGTTGTGGCCTTCAGCATGCGCCAGCCATGCTTTCGCCTCAATCAGTTCATCTCCGACCCCTTCGTACTCGCCTGGCTCTTTTTTCTTGTTGGCTTCCATTTTCTTCTGGATGCCTTCGAGCTGCGCAATCTCTTTGCGCGCCTGCTCCAGATTTCCGCCACGCGCTGCGCCGATCGCACGCGCTGTGTATGTAACTGACTGGTCAGAGTCGCCCGCGTCGGTGATTACCTTCAACTGAGCCGCTTCGTTCCAATGGTGTAGTTCCAGTTCGTAAGAGGCCGGAAACGCCGAGAGGGCAAATAATCGCGGATCGAATCCCATGCCATACATGTCATGCATGGGCGGCATGGCGCGCACTTCATCAATGATTTTCTGCGCATCCTGCTCGCGTCCGGTTTGCAGGTATGCATACACCAGAAAGTCCATGGCGTGGAACTGATGTCCTTCTCCACCCATGTGCTCGGCGGCTTCTTTCTGTGTGGCAGCGATCGAGCGAACGTTGGAATTGATGTCGTCCTGCCACAATCCCAGACGGGCAAAAATATGCGCCGGCATATGCAGGGCATGCGGGGCCGCCGGAGCCAGTTGTGCGTACCTGAGGGCCGCCGGCAAACCCAGTTGCGCCATCTCCGGCTTGTCGTAGGTGTGAATCAGGTAATGCGCCACCCCGGGATGGTTCGGCTCCTCCGCGAACAATTTCTCCAGCACTGCAGCTGCTTGCTTGCGAGTAGCATTGTTTTTGTCGTTTTCAGGTTCCGCCGCCAATAAACTCAAGGCATAAAACGCCGCCGCCTCATGATCATCGGGATATTTCACATAAACCTTCTCCATCGCCTTCGAATACGCTGTAACCCGCTTCTGGCAAGCCTTTCCGGGATGTTCGTAGAATTTTCTCAAGGCTGAAATGTAATCTTTCTCACGCGGAGTCGCGGGCAAAGATTTTGCCGATTTGAGTTCCCCGCGGCCACGATCAAGCACCGCGCGATCAGGACGATTCCACAGCTGGTGCCATAAACTCATCGCCACGCCCCAGTGCGCAATCGCACATTGCGGATCGGCCTTCTCGATCTGCTGAAATTGTTTTTCTGCCTCTTCATACCAGAATGAGTGCAGCATGGCCACGCCGCGCTCAACCGGCTTCTGTTCCGCCGCGAGGCACGAAGACGGAAAGTGGACGATGCCAACCTGTGCTTCCGTCAGTTCCTCGTGATGATGGCCCTCGTCGTCGGCCTTGAGAAGGTTTGACGCGCACAAACAAAACGCCAGGAGAAGTGCATAAATTTTCATGGGATCCACCGGAGACAGAGTCTATCCCCCGAGCAAGGCGGAGTCAAAGCCGCTAAATAATTGACCCGTAGAGAGGTAACTCGCTACGTCTGCCTGAAAAACCATCCATGCCCCTAGTCCCGAAAACAATTCGTCTCGCAATTGCAGCCCTGGAATTCGGCATCCAAGTTACGCAATGGTTAGCTTCACCAGACTTCTGGTACTCACAATTCTGACGGGCCTTTTTGCCGCTTGCGGATCGGCTAATCACGGCACCCCGCCCACCGCTTCCACGCGTGTTTTTCTCGTGGTCGAGGAGAACCACAGCTATTCTGATGTCATTGGCAATTCTTCTATGCCGTATCTGAATGGCCTCGCTACCCAATACGGATTGGCGACGCAATACTACGCCGACGCCCATCCTTCAATCCCGAACTATTTCATGTTGACCACAGGCCTACCCATCACGACTGATGACGGTTTCACCGGCACGGTTAACGACGACAGCGTTTCCCGCGAACTCGTCAAGGCGGGCAAAACCTGGCGCAGTTACTCCGAAAGCCTGCCCAGCGTGGGTTACACCGGGGGAGACGTATATCCATACTTTAAGCACCACAATCCGTTTGCCTATTTTTCGGATGTAATCGGCACTGCTCAAGCCGGCAATCTGGTGCCGTTTTCACAGTTTTCCTCGGACCTCGCCAGTAACAGTCTGCCCGACTTTTCATTCATTACTCCCAACGCGTTAAACGACGCCCACGACGGAACCGTGGCGACCGCCGATCAGTGGCTCAGCGCCAACATCGACCCGTTGCTAAAAAGCAGCGCCTTCCAATCCAACAGCGTCCTTATTATTGTCTTCGACGAAAGCGACATGACCGATGTTTCGCATGTCGGCGGCCACGTCGCATTCGTAATCGTGGGCCCGAAGGTAAAAACCGGATACCAGAGCACGACCTTTTACCAGCATCAATCCACCTTACGCCTGGTGCTCTCAACACTCGGAGTCAATTCCTTCCCCGGCGCTGCCGCCGTTGCCCCCGACATGGGCGAGTTCTTCAAATAACGCGCAGGCCCATAATCTCCAAAAGAATATCTCCGAAAGCTGCTCTCCGCGCCCAAGCGCCTGAAACTAAAAGCCCCTATTTGCCATCTAATTCAGTAACGGCGGTATAACCGGGAACTACCGATAGCGCGCAGTATCAAAGAACAAAGCAGAAAACCTCGGCCTATTGTGGCTAGCTGCTTTTCGCAGCCTCTTTCTGCTAAAATTTCAAAGTTTGTGCCGGCGTCCAGCTCGCCATCGCACGCTCCCACCGTTATTTAAAAGACATCTCACTTTCGGCCGATACAAACAGAATACGAATTCAACTCGGACGAGAACGAAGACGAAAAGGACAAAGCCTTCTTGGCCCTCGAAGATAAATTCGAAGATATTAAGAAACTGATTGATACAGGAAAAGAGAAGGGATATCTCACCTACGATCAAGTCAATGATCTGATCCCGCAGGATGTGCAAAGTCCCGACGACCTGGAAGATCTGCTGACCACTATTGGTACGCAAGGAATTGATGTACTCGAAGGCCCCAAAATGCCTTCGACCGCTCTGGATCGGGAAGACGCCGA
>JBOGLH010000196.1:0-32310 GCA_050746025.1 Terriglobales bacterium
CAGATGTCGGCCACGCCAGATCCCGAGAAAAACCTGCAGCACGCCCTCAACAAAGTTCAGGACGCAGCGAAGAAAGGCGCGCAGATCGTTTGCCTGCCGGAACTTTTCCAGACGCAGTATTTTTGCCAGCGTGAAGACGCGGCGCTTTTTGATCTGGCAGAGCCGATTCCGGGTCCGACAACCAAGAAGCTAGCTGAAGCGGCAAAGCAGTTGAAAATCGTTTTGATCGGATCGTTGTTCGAAAAGCGTGCCCCCGGCATGTATCACAACACCGCGGTGATGATCGATGCCGACGGCACCTTGAAAGGCATTTATCGCAAAATGCACATTCCGGATGATCCGCTCTATTACGAGAAATATTATTTCACTCCGGGCGATCTGGGATTCAAAGCGTTTGACACGCAGGTGGGCAAGATTGGAACACTGGTTTGCTGGGACCAGTGGTATCCAGAAGGGGCGAGGCTAACGGCATTGCAGGGCGCGCAGGTGCTGTTTTATCCGACTGCAATTGGCTGGCATCCGGATGAGAAGCAGCAATATGGCGAGGCCCAGCACAATGCCTGGCACGTTATGCACCTGGCTCATGCAATTTCGAATGGCGTCTACGTGGCCGCTGTGAACCGTGTGGGATTTGAGCAGGGCGATGTTCGCGGAAATAAAGCTACCGCAGGCAAAGGGCTGGAGTTCTGGGGCGGATCATTTTTGTCGGATCCATTCGGACGCGTGGTCGCGCAGGCTTCTCACGATAAGGAAGAAGTTTTAATCGGCGAAGTTGATTTGCGGCTGCTCGAAGACACTCGGCGCAATTGGCCATTCCTGCGTGATAGAAGGATTGACAGCTACGGTGCGATTACCAGCCGGCTGATTGATTGATCCCTTCGAATGTTGCGCTCGCGGTGAGAAATCTTAACCGCAGAGAGCACAGGGGTACACAGAGGACTGCCACAGAGGTATCGCCATCACGAATCTCCTCTGTGTTTTCCTCCGTGATCTTCGTGCCCTGTGTGGTAAGGCTTTTTTTACCCCCCGCGAGTACTCAGGCAACATCATCTGTAAATCAAGTATCGCTCTCGAGTTTTTTCAAACTTCAGCAGGCCGTCCTGCCAATCGAGATCGATTCGGTGCGGATCTTCGCCGCGAACTAACTCGTCGTACACCGCTTTGCTCGCCAAAATATCCAGAATCTTTTCGACGTGATACTGCTGAGGATAGAGCTTGAGCAGAGCTGCAGCCAACTCCATCCCAAGCTCGGGAGCATCAAGAAATTCGCGGTCAGTCAAAACGATGTTTACGCCATGGCAGGGCTGCCCGGAGTAATTGCTCGAAATCGGAATGAACGTAATCGGAACGAAGCGAACTCCCGGAATTTGTCGCGCATTCAAATAAGCTGCAATTTCGTGGGCATCGATCCAAGGCGCTCCCAGCAATTCGAATGGCGTGTCGGTGCCGCGACCCACCGAAATATTTGTCCCTTCGATCAGCCCCACTCCTGGATAGAGCGTCGCTTCAGTCAGGCTGCGGAGATTAGGCGACGGATTGATCCATTCAACTCCCGTCGAATCGAGCCAGTCGCCGCGCATCCACCCCTGCATTGCGACGACCGTCAGCTTGGCGTGAATGTTGTGCTCAGAGTTGAACATCTGCGCCAGCTCGCCCAGAGTCATTCCGTTGCGCACGGGAACCAGGCCGTAGTTGTTGAAGTTTTCTCGACCAGGCTCAGACACAGGACCTTGAATTAAAGCTCCGCTGATCGGGTTCGGCCGATCGAGAACAATCAGCGGAATTCCGGCTTTCGCTGCCCCTTCCAAAAAATACCCGAGCGTGGTTTCGTAGGTGTAGAAACGGACGCCGGCGTCTTGCAAATCGAACACTACGGCATCAAGCTGCTTGAGCACATCGACCGGCGGATGACGCGCCTGGTCGGTGCCGCCATACACGCTGTACACCGGAATTCCGGTGGCAGCGTCACTCGAATTGCCGACGTGTGTAATGTCGAGTTCGCCGGTGACGCCATGTTCGGGGCTGAAAATTGCGGTCAATTGCACCCCCGGCGCGTGCGCCAGCACGTCAATCGTGCGACGGCCGGACGAATCGACGCCCGTCTGATTGGTGAGAACGCCGATGCGTTTGCCTTTCAGCAGCTCGAAACCTTGCGATTCAAGAACGTCGATGCCGGTTAACAGCGAGCCATTGCGGTCATCGATGTGGTGTTGCGCCGTCATCGACTCGTTGTAGCCGGTGAGCGCTTTCCAGCGAAGAGCTTCCTGTTCGTTGGGAGTGAGCGGAATTGCGGCCGCAACTGCCGTCGCAACTTTCACGCGCAAAGATATTACGTTTCCCTGCCCCCGCGGGTGGACCGAGTTGGTGAGAAGGATTATGTAGGTGCGCGTCGTGGGATCGATCCAGATGGATGTTCCAGTGAATCCAGTGTGACCAAACGAACCAACCGGCAACAATTCGCCGCGGTTGGAAGAAAACGGCGAGTCAATGTCCCAGCCAAAGCCGCGGAGCGTCGGCATGTTGGCGGGCTGCTCGGGGCTGGTCATCTTGCGGATAGCCAGTTGCGAGAGGACCGGGCTGCCATCGAGCAGAGCCTGAGCGAATTTCGCAAGGTCGTCGGCGGTCGAGAATAATCCCGCGTGACCGGCAACACCTCCCATGCGCCGCGAACGAGGATCGTGAACTACGCCGCGCAACATCTGGTTGCGCTCGTCATACTGCGTGGGAGCAATTTGCGGAATCCAGTCGGCCGGCGGAAGAAAACGCGTGTGCGACATTCCCAGCTGCGTGAAAATATTCTGCGCGCAGTATGCATCAAGCGTCGTTCCTGTAATTCGTTCGACCAGCGCACCCAGCACAATGAAGTTTGTGTCGCTGTAAATGAACTGTGTTTCAGGCGGCGCGATTGGAGTAGCCGCGAACGCCATGCTGTATGCCGCCTCGCGGCTGTTGAAGTCGGGAGTGAGATCGATGTCTGGCGCGAACCCGGAGTAGTGGGTCAGAAGATCACGAACTGTTATGTCCCCTTTGCCGTTCTGGCCGAACTCAGGAATGTACTTCACCACCGGATCGTTCATCCGGATTCTTCCCTGCTCCTCAAGTTGCATCACCGCTGTCGTAGTGGCGATCAGCTTGGTCAGTGAGGCCATATCGAAAATGGTGCCCACGGTCATCGGCTCGACCTTGGGTTCGAGCGCGCGGTTGCCGAACGCCTTGCGATAGATCACATGTCCGTCATGGCCGACCAGCAGAACTGCTCCCGGTGCGTCGTGGTTCTGAATCGAGGTTTGAACAATGGAATCGAGAACATTCAGATTAGATTCAGAGCTTCCCTGGGCGAAAGCAGGCGCGCAAGCGGCGGCCCACAGCAGTAGCACAATGCAAATATGTTTGCAATTCATCTTTATGGTTGCGTCAGGTTAGATTTATTTCAGACGCCAATTCTGAATTTATCTTATCCAGATCCCTGCCGATCAAGTTACCCCAGACGGGGTGCCGTCCGTGCTACTCCGGCTTTACCCTGGAACTTGCGTCTGCTATAACCGCGATAGCATTCCAAATTTTCGAAGAGCTCTTCTGAATATCACTACGACATCTGATGCGCAAATCTCGCGTCCCCAAGATGACGATCAGGCCCGGATTTTTTCTCACGCTTTCAGAATTCTCGCGGACGCGGTTGAGCAAAAGGCGTTTCCGGGCGCGGCAATAGCGATCACGAACAACGGGAGACTGGTCGCATTGAAGGCACTGGGAAGATTTACCTTTGACGTAAGCGCGCCGCCTGTCGAGGCCGAAAGCATTTTTGATCTCGCCTCGCTCACCAAGGTTCTGGCCACCACCAGCATGGCCATGGTTCTGTACGACCGTGGATTACTCGATCTGGAAATACCGGTTGTCGGGATTCTTCCGGAATTTCGAGGCGACGATCGCCGCCGAAGAGAAATTACTTTCCACCAACTACTGGCACACAGCTCGGGACTACCGGCTTACGAGAAACTCTTCCTGCGCACGAAATCCAGAGACGAACTTGTGCAACAGGCATTTTCAGTTCCATTGAAATATGATCCCGGATCTCACGTGGCGTACAGCGACGTGGGATTTATTTTGCTCGGAGTTGCACTGGAAAGAATCGCGAGTGAGCCGCTTGATACTTTTTGTCAGCGAGAAATATTCGGCCCGCTCGGGATGTCGCACACCGCGTTTAATCCGCCGCCTGTATGGAAATCGCGAATTGTGCCCACCGCGGACGATCGAACATTTCGCAAGAGGATTATCCAAGGCGAAGTGCAGGATGAGAATGCGAGCGCGATGGGCGGCGTTGCTCCTCATGCCGGATTGTTTTCGATGGCATCGGATATCGCGATCGTTGCGAACTCAATGTTGGATGGAGGTGCGCCCCTTATTCGTCGGGAAACGCTGGCCTTATTCACTCATCGAGAAGAGTCGCCGCCCGGAACGTCTCGAGCACTAGGCTGGGATACGCCATCGAGCCCCTCGCAGTCCGGAAAGTATTTTTCGCAATCATCATTCGGGCATCTCGGGTACACCGGAACCTCTTTGTGGATTGATCCGGAACGAAAAGTTTCCATAACTCTGCTTACCAATCGCACCTGGCCGGATTGCTCGAATTGGGCGATCAAAGAAGTGCGCCCAGCTTTTCACGACGCGGTGATGGAAGCGCTCGGGGTTGTCCAGTGAAAACAAGCCCGGCTGCCAGATTAGAAGAGTTACCCACCGAACAATTGAATTCCGCGTCCGCCGACCTCGACCTGAAGTCATCGCTGGAGATTGCGCGGATTATCAATGCCGAAGATGCTGGTGTGACTGGAGTCGTAGCGCGAGTCTTGCCGCAGATTGCGCGCGGAATAGATTGGATCACCGCTGCACTTGCCAGTGGCGGCAGATTGATTTACGTAGGAACCGGTACCAGCGGCAGGATTGCGGCGCTCGATGCAAGTGAGTGCCCGCCGACGTTCAATGTTCCCGCGAGCAAAGTACAGTTCGTGATGGCGGGAGGTGTACGAGCGTTGAGCCGGGCGGTCGAAGCCGATGAGGACTCGCGGGAACTCGGCGTTCGGGAGATCCGCAAAAAGAAACCCAGCAAAAAAGATGTCGTGATTGGGATCGCCGCCAGCGGGCGGACGCCATTCACGATTGCCGCAGTCGAGTACGCTCGCAAAGCTGGCGCGAAGACGATCGCGCTGACGTGTAATCCTGATTCGCCGCTGGAGAAGGCCGCAGAGTTGGCCATTCTGGTTGAAACCGGGCCCGAGGTGGTATCGGGCTCGACGCGCATGAAGGCTGGCACAGCCGAAAAACTTGTATTGAACATGCTTTCGACCGGCGCCATGGTCAAGCTGGGATATGTGTATGGGAATCTGATGGTGAACCTGCACCAGAAGAATACGAAGTTAACGGAGCGGGCTGTCACGATTGTTGCGCGTGCTCTGGATATGAGTAGCGAACCAGCACGAGAGGTATTAAAAAGGGCCGGAAAAGATGTTCCAGTGGCAATCGTAATGGCGAAGGCAGGAGTGTCACGCAAAGCAGCTCAGAGACTTTTGAGCGACGCAAAAGGGCACGTTCGAAATGCAATCGCCGCGGCTGCATCTCAAGCCCAATAATTCCCTTTTGGCGTAGCTACGAGCTAAAAGCCAGTAGCTAGTGCACAGAGGTAACCACCGCATTTTTCGACTTCCGGCTAAAATCTTACAGTACACTGCAACATTCGATCTACTTAGGATTTCCTTCGATGGACAAGTTTGTAATTCGCGGCGGCAATCCGCTGCTTGGAACCATTCGCGTGAGCGGCGCTAAAAATGCCGCATTGCCGGCGATGGCTGCTGCCCTGCTGACTGAGGAACCGGTCATTCTCGAAAACATTCCGCAGGTTCGAGACATTGAAACCACCCGCAAGCTCCTGACAGCGATGGGAGCGGAAGTCGAGCTGGGCTATGGGCGGGCGCAGCATCGCACAACAATTTGCTGTCGCAAACTGAATTCGCCCGAAGCCTCCTACGAACTGGTGAAAACCATGCGCGCTTCGACTCTGGTGTTGGGGCCGCTGGTGGCGCGTTGCGGCCGGGCGCGGGTTTCATTGCCGGGTGGCTGCGCGATTGGCGCGCGTCCGATTGATTTGCACATTAAAGGCTTGGAGCGGCTGGGCGCGAAAATCGTCCAGGAGCACGGATACGTGGAAGCGACTGCCGAACGGCTGCGCGGGGCGGAGATTGTTTTTGACAAGATCACCGTGACCGGTACCGAAGACCTGCTGATGGCGGCGACCATGGCGGAAGGCGAAACCGTGATGCAGAATTGCGCGCGCGAACCTGAAGTCGCCGATCTTGCAGATTTGCTGAATAAAATGGGCGCGAAGATCGAAGGCGCGGGAACCGAAACCATTCGCGTCCGGGGAGTGAATAAACTTCGCGGCGCAAAACACCGCATCATTCCTGATCGTATTGAAGCTGCCACGTTCATCATTGCGGGCGCGCTGACCGACGGCGACTTGAACATCACCGGTTGCGATCCTGCTCACCTGGGATCCCTGCTGCAGAAGTTGCAGGAGGCCGGCGTGAAGACGCGGCACACGTCGGATTCGGTGCGGGTCGAGGGCAATGCAAATTTGAAAGCCGCGGATGTGGTCACGGAGGAGTATCCGGGATTCCCCACCGATCTGCAGGCGCAGTACATGGCCCTGGCCACGCAGGCTGAGGGTGCATCGGTGATCACGGAAAACATTTTCGAGAACCGGTTCATGCATGCGCAGGAAATGCTGCGCATGGGCGCGAACATCAAAATTGAAGGACGGCGCGCGGTGGTGCGCGGAAAAACGGCCTTGAGCGGCGCGGCTGTACTCGCTTCTGATCTGCGGGCGTCAGCTTCGCTGGTGCTGGCGGCGCTGGTTGCCGATGGCGAGACGATCATCGACCGCGTCTATCACATTGACCGCGGCTACGAAAATATCGAAGAGAAACTGAAAGGCGTGGGCGCGCAGATTCGCAGGATCGGGGAAATTTTGCCGAAGCGGAAGGGATCGGGCGCGGCTTAGAGTGTCATCCCGAGCTTGCCCGATAGGCAAGAGAGGGATCTTACGGGCAGTCTGTAGCGCCTCTGCCGCAATCAGGATAAATCCTACGCGCATGCGCAAGCGGCGCCCCGGTTTACGCCAAAGCTGATCCATTCGCATGGCCGATGGCCCATTCAAGCCCGACTTTGGCTTGAGTGAGACAGTTCTACGGCTGAACAAGGCTCTCCTTCGGCTCGTCCACGATTTTGTGCCGTCCATTCCAACTTGATGTCGATGCGTGCTTATAACAACACAAATTTTTCCGCTCCGCAGATCACAGCGTTCTTGATGATCTGCGGCGTTCAGGATGACAGAGCTGGAGAGATGCGAACAGTCCTACTGAGGCTGAAACCGCCGTTGAATTGGCCAAGTTCCGGAGCAAGATAGACTTTGGCGAATGAGCGCAGAAGCGAGTGCGTGCCCTAAAATATCGGCACGGTTCTTGAGATGTATCGGGAGGCGCAATGGCCGAGAACAAGCCCTATGTCTATCAGGAATTTCCGAAGTGGAAGTACCATCCGACATTGCCGGGAAAAATCGTGCAGAACGCCGAAGAGGAAAAGGCGCTTGGAAAGGGATGGTACAACGCCCCGAATGAGGCAGCGAAAGCGAAAGAGGGCTCGAAAGCTATCAAGGTATTGAGGGAGGACGGAAAGCCGTGGTGGGAAGAGTGGAAATGGATCGTTCTGGCGCTCGCGGCAATCATCGGATTGTTGGGGGGAATAAAAGCTCTTTTGAGGTGAGCTCGCCGGCCGGTGGCCCATTCAAGCCCGTTTTTGGCTTGAGTGGGGCAGTTCAACAGCTGGGCAAAGCTTTCCTTCTGCTCGTTCGCGTTTGCGTGCGGTCCATTCTGACTCGATCTCGACTCGCCCTTCACAGCCAGTCGCGTAGTGGCGAAAACTGCTCCACTCCCAGTCCTCTGGACGTTCGCACAACCCTGCCTTTACCGGATTGCGATGGATATAACCCACCTTCTCCACAAATTGCGGGTAGTTGCGAATGTTGAAATCGTAGTACCGCTTTTGCCAGAAGTGCTCCGCATCGCCAATCAAACGTCGCGACACTCCTTGCTTCAGCGATTTCAACGCTTCTGCCACCGTGTATAGTTGCGGTTCGCCGAGCAGAAGGTGAACATGCTCGGGCATCACTGCATAACCATAAACGCGGAGCTTGTAACTGCGCCGGACCCGCTCCAAAGCTGACTCGAAGATTCGGCGGCTTTCGTCGGTGGTGAGCAAGCGACGCCGATGGTAGCAGCAGAAGGTGACGAAATGAGTCTGCCCGCTCCGCTGAAACCGTATCAGTGCCCATGACATGTGGGAAATCTAGTTCGTCAACCCGGCCCGTGTCTGTGACGTATGAACATCCCCACTCAAGCCAAAAGCGGGCTTGAGTGGGCCACCACGTTTTCGAAGATTTTTCTAAAAGCGACAACCACGAAAGATGCGGAACACGGAGATCCCGCAATCCCTTCACGACAAAAAAAAAAGCCGCAACTTAAGTCGCGGCCTTTAACAATTTTCGACCTCTTTAGTGGCGGCCTCCGCCGCCTCCTCCGTGCCCGCCGCCGCTATGCCCACCACGGCCTCCGCGACCACCGTCGCGGCGACCACGACGACGTCCGCCGCCTCCACCACCGCCGGGGCGTCCGCCGCCGGGGCGTGGGCCACGATCTCCGCCGCGATCTGGGGTGCTGGAAGGTTGAGGAGCATCGACGCGATTGAAGTTTGGCTCATCGCCTTCTTCGAATTCAGCGCCGCCTTCGAGGGTCAATCCGCCACCTGTGACTGGCGCGGCTACTCCGACCGGCTCCGCTGAACCGCTTTCTTCACCGCCCTCGCCACCGTCTGGAGGAGGAGCGCCGCCCGGCGTCATTTTTGCGCGCTGCTCTTTCAAGATGGCTTTGCGTGAAAGGCGAATGCGATTGCCTTCAACTGCCAGCACTTTAACCAGCACCTGATCGCCTTCTTTCAGCTCATCGCGAACATCTTTAATGCGGTGCTCGGCGACTTCGCTGATGTGGAGCAGGCCTTCGGTGCCAGGAATGATTTCGACGAATGCGCCGAAATCAGCCAGCCGCGTGACTTTGCCGAGATAGGTCTTCCCTACTTCAGCCGTCGCAGTCAAATCGCGAATGATCTGCAAGGCTTTGTTCGCCGAGGCTTCGTCGTTCGAAGCCACGTTGATCTTGCCGGTGTCTTCGACGTCGATCTTCACTCCGGTCTGCTCGATGATGGAGCGAATCATCTTGCCGCCGGGCCCAATCACGTCGCGGATCTTATCGACCGGAATCTGCAGGGTGTAGATTCGCGGAGCGAAGCTCGAAACTTTCTCACGATGCGTCGAGATTACCTCGTCCATCTTGCCGAGGATAAACATGCGGCCACGCTGCGCCTGAGCCAGTGCTTCACGCATGATCTGCGCGGTGATTCCGCCGACCTTGATATCCATCTGCAACGCCGTGATGCCATCTTTTGTGCCGGCGACTTTGAAATCCATGTCGCCGTAGTGATCTTCGGCGCCCGCGATATCCGTCAGGATGGCGTAATCGTCGCCTTCTTTAACCAATCCCATGGCCACGCCGGCAACTGGAGCCTTGAGTGGAACGCCGGCGTCCATTAACGAGAGGGCTGCGCCGCAAACTGTGGCCATTGACGACGAACCGTTCGATTCAAGAATGTCAGAGACGACACGCATAGCATAAGGCCATTTCTCTTCGCTAGGAAGAACGGCTGACACGGCCCTTTCGGCAAGCGCGCCATGACCGATCTCGCGACGGCCTGCGCCGCGCAGAAATGAAACCTCTCCAACAGAAAACGGCGGAAAGTTATAGTGAAGCATGAAGCGCTTTTTGGCTTCGCCTTCAAACACTTCCAATCGTTGCATATCGTCCGAAGTGCCGAGGGTTGTGGTGACCAGGGCCTGAGTTTCGCCGCGGGTGAAGATGGCTGATCCGTGGGTGCGGGGCAGCACTCCGACTTCGATCCAGATATCGCGAATCTGATCGAAGGCGCGGCCATCGGGACGGCGCTTCTGCTTGATGACCGCCTCGCGGAAAATTCGCTCGCGCAAAGTTTCGTAATAAGTCTTGAGCTTTGCTTTGGCTTCTTCGTCGTCCTCGGGAAGAGCGGCCTGCAATTCTTTTTTCAGTTCGCGGACCAGGTTGTAGCTTTCCGCTTTGGGGTGCTTTTCGGTGTCGAGGCGATCAGTAAGATCGGCGCTGATTTTCGACTTCAAGCTGTCGTAATACTTCTGATCAAATTCCGGCGGAGTTACTTCCCTCTTTTGTTTTCCGGCTTTTTCGCGCAGCTGATTGAGCGCGGCACAGATCTTTTTGATTTCGGTGTGAGCGAACTCAATCGCATCAACCACCGTTTCTTCCTTCACTTCTTTAGCGCCGGACTCGATCATCACGATGCCTTCAGCCGTGCCAACTACCATGATGTTCAGCAGGCTGTCCCGCATCTCGGCGTAAGTGGGATTGATGATGAACTGGCCGTCCACCAGGCCGACGCGAACCGCGCCGATCGGTCCCATGAAGGGAATGTCAGAAATGGTCAGCGCCGCAGATGCGCCGTTGATACCCAGAACATCGGGGTCATTTTCGGTATCGGCGGAGAGAACGAAGGCAATCACCTGAGTTTCGCAACGGAAGCCTTCCTGGAAGAGGGGCCGCACCGGGCGGTCGATCTGACGGCTGGTGAGGATTTCGCGTTCGCTGGGCCGGCCCTCGCGCTTGATGAAGCCGCCGGGGATGCGTCCGCCAGCGTAGGTGTATTCGCGATAGTCCACGGTCAAGGGGAAGAAGTCGATTCCTTCGCGCGGTTCGGGATTCGAGGTTGCGGTGGCGAGAACGACGTTGTCGCCCATTCTTACAACGACAGAGCCGTGGGCCTGCTTCGCCCACTTTCCGGTTTCAAATGAGATTCGTTTACCGCCGGAGAGATCAACAGAAATTTCTTGTTTCATTGTTTGTCCTTTAAGGAAGGCACCGAAATCAGGTGTTAGCTTTTAGCTGTTAGCTCTTAGTCAAACCCTGATGCGACGGTCTGGCATGATCCCGAAAATCTTTGGATTTGGCTAAAGGCTAAGAGCTAAAAGCTAATAGCCGGGCAGCAGAGAGAATGGATCACAACAGCCTCAAACCGCACACACGTCGGCCCGCTCCCGAATACATAGGAACGAACGTCCAAACAAAAACAGCCTCCTACTTGCGGAGGCCGAGTCTTTGAACAACCGTCTTGTAGCGCTCGGAATCGTATTGTTTGAGGTAGTCAAGCAAACGGCGACGCTTGCTGACCAGCATGAGAAGACCGCGGCGTGAGCCATGATCTTTCTGGTGCGTTTTGAAGTGGTCCGTCAATTGACCAATGCGCTCGCTCAACAAAGCGACTTGAACTTCCGGGCTGCCGGTATCGGTAGCATGCGTACCGTACTGGTCAATGACTGATTTCTTTTGCTCTCTGGCTAGCACTAACCTGATGCACTCCTTCTAGATTGTCAACGTTTAGTTGTCCCAATAATGCTAACAGGAAGCGCGGACGGCGGCAAGTTTAGCGCTCGCATTTCCAGCAGCTTCTTAGTTCGCTCCGTCTGGTTTGCTCTACGCCGTTTCAGCCGCTTGCGGATTTTGACAGTTTCCAAACTGTCGGTGACGACCTGCCCGATCAGTCGAAGAATGTAGGTTGGATCGTCGGTTCCTGGTCACCAGCGACGCCGCAAATTTACGCCGCGAACTGTCGCGCATCCCTTTCGGTTCCCTCTGTCATCCTGAGGCAGCGGAGTCGCTCGCAACGCGAGAGACTCCCAACGAAGGACCTATGCAAGCTGACGGCATCAGTGGCGCCGCAAATGAATCCATAGGTCCTTCGACCCGCAAAAAACGCGGGCCTCAGGATGACAATATGCGAAGTGATGTGGATGTGTTTCGCGCCTTGGTCCGTGCCGGGCAGCGCTCGTCGAAATTCACGTGCACTATGAACAACCACCCGAAATATCCGCTGCGTTACTCGGGGTGGTGCAGGCGAGCGTAGGCGTATTGGAAGAGGTCCCGTTTGGTAATGGACCGGTCGCGGTAGTAGGAGCGAAATTGTTCAAGCGCCCAGTCAGTGATGTTCTCTCGGTTTGTGGAGGGCATCCCCTCGTGCCTCTAAGTTGTGGTAGTTTTCACAGCTGATCAGAAAAAAGTGCTGAGGAATTCTTTCACTAATTATCGAGAGGCGGTAATGTCGAAAACTTTAATGGTTTGGATGATATTCAGCTGCGTACTGCTCTCGAAGTTGCAAACTGCTCATGCCCAGACAGTCACGTGGTCTGGACATTCGTGGAAACTGACGAGCGGACACATGGCTGGCGTTGCGCAGGGAGATCCCGCCAACGTCACCATTGATGCGCAGGGGTATTTGCATCTGCGTATTGTCCGGCAGAGTGAAAAATGGACGGCCTCCGAATTATTTACGATCGAGAACCTGGGCTTCGGGACCTATCAATGGATCGTCGAGGGCGACGTGTATGCCATGGATCCAACGACCGTGCTCGGCTTGTTCACTTACGGCCCTACGCATCACATTGGCACAGACGCGGAAGACGAAATCGACATTGAGTTTTCCCAATGGAATAAAACCTGTCACGGATGCGATGCCGACTTCACGGTTTATCCGGCCACGGGTCACCGCAAGTCCAAGGGAGTTTCCGCGTGGGAAGACAACTTTCGTGTCAGCGGCGGAACTCTGACCACCGCGAGGATGGAGTGGTTCCCGGATCACATCGTATTCACAATGATGAATGGGGCACAGCCCATAGGAACGGTTGCCGACTTGATCAAAACCGAAACCTACACCTCAGACGCGACCAACATTCCTCAGGTCGCCGCGCCGGTAGGGATCAATCTCTGGTCCTTTAAGCAAACGCCCGCAGAGGATCAGTCCGTGGTGATCCGCAAGTTCGACTTTCTTGCGCATTGAATTCCCTTCAAACTGCGCTGGCGAAAACGCCTTCAATTTCAACCACACCAATGTGAATCTGCTAAACTGTGCGGCCATGAAACGTACTCTGGTTCGAAATCTTGTGGTAGTTATCCTTCTTGCGACCGCTGCGCTGGCGCAGGATGTCATCCCGTTGTACTCGGGCCCGGCGCCTGGCTCTCCAGCTGCCGACTATCCAGAGAAAGAGTATTTCTCGGAAATCTGGAACACCGAAGTAGTCACGAACGTGATCCGGCCCAGCCTGCTGGTATTCAAGCCGACTGGAGGCACAACTAGCGACAGTGCGGCTGTGATTTGCCCGGGGGGCGGGTTCATGGCGCTTTCCATCAATAGTGAAGGAATCGAGTTGGCGAAATGGCTCGCCGCTCGAGGGATGACCAGCTTCGTTTTGAAATACCGGCTGGCTCATACCGGCGAGGATGCTACGCAGGAGTTCACAACATTATTTCAGGACCATCAGAAATTTATGGAAACGGTTGATCCGGTCATACCTTTGTCGATCGCTGATGGACTTGCTGCAGTGGCTTACGTGCGAAAACATGCTGCGGAATGGGGCGTTTCACCCGATCGGGTTGGCGTCATCGGATTTTCTGCGGGCGGCTCAGTCGCGGCAGGCGCTGCATTGCGCTATCAGCCGGATGGACGGCCGGCATTTGCCGCACCGATCTATCCCGCTACGGGTATGTTCAGGGGAGATGCAGTTCCGGCGGACGCGCCACCTATGTTTATCGCAGCCGCGACGGACGACAATCTTGGTCTGGCGCCTGACAGCATTTCACTCTATGAAAAATGGACAGGCGCTCACAAATCAGTCGAGCTGCACATGTACGCTGTGGGCGGCCATGGCTTTGGAATGCGAAAGCACGGGCATCCCTCGGACACGTGGGTTGATCGTCTGGGCAACTGGCTGCAAGCGCAGGGATTTTTGAAGAAGTGATTTAAGACGGATTTTCAGTCACGGTGCGCAGCTACGCGCCGCCTTGAATGGTCATATACCTCGCGGACGGCGTTAATCAGGGTTTCCGGCTCGTCGAACTGGATGTATTCCGAGCTATTGCGGGTGAAGATCTGTTTAGCATCGGAAGATAATTCGAGCCAGCGCGCCTGAGCCAGCGTGGTCTCCTGCTCATATTTGAGATGCTTTGGTGTATCGGGAGGCTTAGTCTTCAAATGCCCAACCCCATGGTTTCCCGAGGTCAGCACTCGTATCGGTCGGGGACCGAATGAGCGGTGATGTTGTTGCAGATAGCTCTCGTCCGCCGGTGTTTGTTCCATTTCCGAAGCATAAGCGTCGTACATGGCAACTTTGGTTTGCGCGATCTGCAACACTTTGGCGTTCAATTCCGGAGACCACTCCGCCTCCGGCAAACCCCGAAAAAAGAACTGCTGAGCACAGGTCTGTGGTGGCCGCCCAGCATGTGCCGGTTGACCGGGCAACGGCTTGTGTTCGGCAATCGCGTTACGACAATGGCGCAAGTCGGAAGGAATCCCGGCATGTCCCTGATGTGCATCTTCCCGCATCGCCTCCGGTTCAAGGTCGTCGGGATCGGCGTCATCCAATACCAGCCCAGCAACCTCGCCCATATACATATTCGCAAACGTGCGCACGTTGTCGCCGCCGAAAGCGGATCCCACCAGAATATAAGGCCCGCTAATGCCGGCACGATGCAACGCGGTACGTAGCTCCTTTGCGATGTGCACGCTAGTGCGCGGCATCGGGCCGGGATCGCTGAATCCCGTGCCCGCACGGTCATAGCTGCAGGCGCGGGTCCATTTCGCGATCTCCGGCTGCACCTTCGACCACGCAGGCGCCCAGTCTCCCCATCCGGAATCGAAAACCACCGTCGGTGAGCCACTCCCCATGCAGTAGAGATTCAGCCGAAATCCTCCGGCATCAACAAGCTGGCCCGGCTTCGAGTACAAAAGGTCGGCGGGAGCGCCGCCATCGCTCACTGGGGGCTGCCCACGGACGATCGCAGTAAGGATGAAGATGAGTGTTTGCATCCGCAACATGATTCGTATTGATTTCATTCACGTGCCTTCTTCAATTTCACTTTGTCAGATAGGTTTTTGCCGGCTCGCTGGCGGTACAATTCCGTTCATGCGCAGGTACTCGACCATCTGTCCGTAGTGATCGTAAGCGTGGGACACGGCGAATTCGGCCAGACGCAGGCGAGTAGACTTGCTGCCCTCCGCCGGCTGCAACATATTTTCAAGGGTCAACGTGGCGGCCGCTTTATGGCCAAGGGCAAAAGAGTCTTTGAGGAATTGAATGATTTCAGCTTTAGTCTTCAAGTTCTCAGGGCCGTTCCCGCCCATGTAGTCTTTGGGAAATTTGTCGCTGGTCAGAGGGGACCAAATCGCGAAGTTAGAAGCGGCAATATGTTTGACCTCCTGAGCAAAGGTGCGCACTCCCTTGTAGTCACCACCCGAAATGTTCAGAGTTTCCGGAGAAAAATTGAACTTCTCTTCGGGCATGGCCTCAGCGACTTCGACGATTTGCTTTTCGGCATTACTGATCTCGCGGTCCACAGCCAAGGCGATGGTGATTGCAGGCTCTTGCGCCTGTGAATGAGCGGTCGCATTCTTCCCTGCCCCTGAGTCGCTTTGCGCTCCGGCCGGCAAATTGAAAAACAGCAGCAGGCCAAACAGGAAATACGTGGCACAAGCCGTGCGCAAATATTCTTTTGACATCTTTTTGCCATCAAATGGGTGCATAATGAAATCCGCCTTTCGCATTGCTTGATATATCGAGATGTGATATATCAGACTATGATATGAAAGTCAAGGACAGCGATAACAGCAACGAGCGGCCGCTTTCGTCGGCTGCGCTTCACATTCTTCTGGCGCTCGCCGAATCCAATTTGCACGGCTATGGAATCATGCAATCGGTGAAGCGGCAGTCCGAAGGCACTTTTAAGCTGGGACCGGGAACTCTGTACGCGAACTTGGACCGGCTGCTGGCCAGTGGGCTAGTGAGTGAAACTGAGCGCAAACTTAAGGATGGCGAGACCCGGCGCGAATACAGCTTGACCTCGGACGGAGAGCGCGTTTTGCGCCTTGAAGTGCGCCGACTCCGACAAGTCGTCAATGTGGCGCGGAGCCGTCTGGGAAAGTTGGATGAGAGGGGAGCATGATCATCCGAAACTGCCTGTTGTGCGCTTACCGGGTCCTGCTCGCGTTATATCCCCATTCATTCAGAAGACGGTTTGCGCCAGAGATGCTGGAATTGGCGGCAGCGGCCGATATCTCTGAATGGCGGCTGATCTTCGTGGATACCAGCCTTGGCATAGTGCGTTGTTGGCTGGAAGGAACTCACTCCACCGCCACTCTCGCCGATGCCAATGCCTACATGCCACTCAGAGGATCTCCCATCAGGGCGTCAGTATTTATCCCCGGTCTGATTTTATCGATTGCTATTGTTGCCGGTTGGTCGTACGCCAACTATCAATGGCCTCCCCCTTGCCCAAACGGTGTTCACGTTGTTGTGCGGGTGGCGAATCCATCCCAACTTGCTAGGGGCGGTGGGAAATCCAGGCCAAATCAACCATCCGGCGAGCGCAGTGTCCGGCCATAATAAATTTTCCAGTTTAATTAACTGTCTGAGCCGGCAGCAGTTGCCCTAAAACCTTCGATCCTCGGCAGTTAACGTTGTACTGCTCACTCCAGCAGCTTCCAACAGCAACACCCTTTCTGCCATCACAGTATTGAGATATGCTTGAAACCATGTACGTGAGATGTACCCATTGCGGGTACGACAATAGCCCTGAATATCGCTTCTGCGGAATGTGCGGCGCCTCGCTTTCGCATCCGCCAGCGGCTGAGCCGGTGGCTGCGAAAGAGGCACGGCCCGCCCCCCGGAAGGACAACGGGCACACTGAACCCGTGCACGGGCCTTCGTTCCTGGGTTTGGCAGAGGACCCTAAAGTTGAATTTCATTATTTGTACGAAGACGAGCAGCCGAAGAGCCATGTGGGTTTAATCCTATTGTTGTTTGTTGCCCTTGGGGCGGCAGGGTACGCGGGCTGGCAGTGGAAGCACAATGGATTTCCATTTAATCGCATGGGCATGAACGGACAGCAGGCGTCGGCCTCGCCCTCTGAAGTTGCGCCCGCTCCCACGTCAGACCAGCAGACGCATATCGACAAGCCGATGACCGGTGCAGGAGATGTACTGCCAACCCAGCCCGACCAGAACGCGCAAAATCAAACGCCTGGCAAGCCGACTGAAACCGATATTCCTCCGGCAAACGGTTCAGCCCCTCAGAGTTCTGCGCAGCAGAACCAGCCTCCGCAACAGAACCAAACGCCACAGCAGAATGCGGCAGCAACTCCTGATAAAAATAACTCGATCGAGAAGAAAAAAGCCGCTTCGCCCGATGAGAACGCAACCGAAGAGGCGAATGCGACTCCGCCTCCGGGTGTCGCCAAGGCTTCGAAGGTAGCTAAGGAACCGGCGCGAACGCGTGAGCCCAAGCCTACGCCTTCACGTGTTGCCGGGGCCGCCGCAACCGGCGCCTCGCCGGACGCTGATCTCGAACTTGCGGGCGAAAAATTTCTTTACGGAAATGGCGTACCGCAAAATTGCGCGCGTGCCGAGAGCAGCTTGCGCACAGCGGCAATGCATGGAAACTCGAAAGCTGAGACTGTGCTCGGCACCATGTATGCCACCGGACATTGTGTTGGACGCGATCTGCCGTCAGCCTATCGATGGTTTGCGCGAGCGTTGCACGAGGAGCCTCAGAACAGCCGTATCTCAGCGGACCTTCAGGTTTTGTGGCGGCAGATGACGCCGCAAGAGAAGCAGCTGGCCACTAATCGCGGCCAGTAGTTTCTTCAATGGCCTTCACGCCTCCGCTCTTTAACTCATCGTAGCGGCGGTCCAACATCGATCGAATAAGAGAGAGTTCCTGTAGATAGCCGGCCATCGCATCCTCGAGCAGTTCATTGGGGGCGCGACCGGTTCGTGCCGCAAGCTCTTGAATTCGAGACTCAGTCTCCGGGCGGAGATGCAGTTCCATGTGCTCAGTATAATTCACAGCGGGTCGAAGAATAGTCGTCATACGGGCGCGCCCCGGCTCGTGATTCGACATGGTACGTTCCGCGGCGACCCTCAGCTTTCAACTTTTCTTGCTATCCACTCTCCCACTTCTTTCGTTCCCAAGGTTCCACCCACATCCTGAGTCATCTTTTTTTCGCGGACGGCCTGGTGGACAGCGGATTCGATTTTGCTGGCGGAATCGGAGAATCCCAGGTGAGTCAGCATCATTGCTGAAGTGAGAATTGCGCCCATGGGATTGGCGACATTTTTTCCAGCAAGAGGCGGAGCAGAGCCGTGGACGGGCTCAAACATTGACGTCTTGCCGGGATGAATATTGCCGCTGGCGGCCATGCCGAGGCCTCCCTGCAACGCGGCGGCAACATCGGTGATGATGTCGCCAAACATGTTATTGGTCACAATCACATCGAAAGGACGCGGATCGCGGACAAGTTGCATGCAGAGCGCGTCCACGTACATGTGCTCGGATTTGATTTGCGGGTATTCAGCGCCGACAGTTTTGAAGACGCGCTGCCACAGGCCGCCCGCGTGGGTCATGGCATTTGATTTGTCGCACATGAGGACACGACTGCGCGGACTGCCATCGGCTTTTTTGTTGTGAGCGCAATATTCGAATGCGTAGCGAATAATTCGCTCGATGCCTTTGCGGGTGTTGATGTCTTCCTGAATCGCTATTTCATCCGCAGTTCCCTGCTTGAAGACGCCGCCTGAGTCCCCGTAAACGCCTTCGGTATTTTCGCGAAAGACGACGAAGTCCACGTCTTTGGGCTCGATGCCTTTCAGCGGACAGAGTGATTCGTCCAGCAGGCGCACTGGGCGAACATTGGCGTAGAGATCCATCTTGAATCGCATGCCGAGAAGAATTTCTTTTGCGTGAATGTTTGAGGGCACGCGGGGATCACCGAACGCGCCTACTAAGATGGCGTCGAATTCGCGCCCCAGCATTGCGAAACCATCGGCGGGGACGGTGGTGCCATCGGCAAGATATCTGTCAGCGCCCCAATCGAAGTAGGTGAAATCGACTGGCGCGCCAGAGCCTTCGAGGACTTTGACGGCTTGCGGAATGACTTCTTTGCCGATTCCGTCGCCGGGAATGATGGCGATCTTTTTCCTCGAAGCCACGGGAGGAAGATAGCAGAAATTGATGCACTGACAAACCTGCAAGATCAAGCGCGAAGCTTTCTCATTGTTGGTTTAATGGAGGGCTAAAGCCCTGCATTAACGGACAGCCGAGGGCGGCTGTCCCCACATGATCTATTTCCGCCACAGGAATCACCATGCTGCTCCCGGATGCGACCTGATTTGCTTCGCTATAATCAATATATTCATGCAAGTTCTTGCACAACAGAATCCGAACGCCTCGGGCTTGATTGACAGCCGGCAGGAGTTAACAGCGCTTGTCGCGGGCTGCGGAATCTATCGGCCCGAACGTGTGCTGCTTTCACTGACCGGACGCGACCGCACGCGCTGGCTGAACGGCATGGTCAGCAATAATATTCGCGATCTGGCCGTGGGCACTGGCGTTTATGCATTTGTGCTCACCCCGCAGGGCCATATTCAGGCTGACGTGTACGCGTTCAATCGCGGAGAGAGCCTGCTGGTCGAGACCGATCGCATGCAAGCAGAAGCTTTGCTGCGCATTTTTCGCAAATACATCATCATGGATAAGGTCGAGATCGAAGACCTGAGCGAGAAAGTTACGGTGTTCGCGATCACCGGCCCTCAGTCTGCGGATGCATTGGCTTCCTTAGGCTTGAGCAAGGATCTCGGCCAGATGCAACTGGCGGACATGAACTGGGATGGAACCGCCGTGACCGTGGTGCGCGGCGATAATCCTTCTTTTCCGAATTACGAATTGTGGGTTCCGGCAGAACAGGCCGAATCAATTTGGAATGCTTTGGTGCAGGCGGGTGCAGTAGAGGTCCACGGTGAAACTTTAGAAACATTCCGAATTCTGTGCGGGATTCCAAAGGTTGGTCAGGACACGCGAGAGAAAACTCTTCCCCAGGAAACTGGCCAGGAGCGCGCGTTGAATTACAACAAAGGCTGCTACATAGGACAGGAAATTGTAGAGCGCATCAGAGCACGGGGAGCGGTTCATCGGACCTTCGTCGGATTCGAAGTAGAGGGGCTGGCTCCGGCGGCGGGGACGAAAATCCAGAGTGAAGGCAAAGATGTGGGTGAGATTACCAGCATTGCCTCCGAACCGCTCAAGGGGAAGCGGCTGGCGCTCGGATATTTGCGGCGAGAATTTCTGGCAACGGATAAAACATTGACTGCGGGCGAGGCCCAAGTGAAAGCGGTGACCCTTCCGTTTTCTGGTCTATTCTAAAAGGAAGCAGTGTCGGACAAGAGTGCCCGACCAATGAGCATATTTATGGCAGAGAGAAAACAAGAGACATTCACCGTAACCGATCGGCGGCTTTTTACGGCCGATGGCGAGTTACGCAAGGACGCCCCGGAAGAGCAAGAACAGACTGCAACGGTCCAACCAGTTTCAGCCAATCCGCCAGAACCGGTGGCGAGCCCGGATGCAGAAAGTCCGGAGCTGCAGGGTCCCAGCGCGGCGGAGCAGCACGAGCAGGCTCAGGCTTATCAGAAGTCTTCGGCGGAGATGGACCGGCAGGCTGAGGCGAACGGAATTTCCACGAAGGATATGGACATCACCTTCGAGCGTTTTCTGGCTTCGCTTTACATGACCGGGATGATGCAGCTCGGACTCATGCATGAGCAAGGCATGCCACCGCAGGTGGATCTGATGGGCGCGCGACAAACCATCGACACGCTCGCGCTGCTCAAAGATAAGACGAAGGGAAACCTGGTTTCGAAAGAAGAGGGCCTTTTGCAAAATGCGCTTTACGAGATGCGAATGGCATACGTAGAAGTGACCAACGCTATAGCTAAAAATGCACAGCAGGTCCCCGCCTCAAAATGAAGGCGACGCTGACCGTGCTGGGCAGCGGCACATCCATGGGCGTGCCTACAATTGGATGCGATTGCCTGGTTTGCCATTCTTTCGATCCTCGCGACAAACGAACGCGCCCTTCGGTCCTCATTGAATACAGCGGGCGGTCAGTCATCATCGACACCACGCCGGATTTTCGCGAGCAGGCCATCCGCGAGAACATCCGTACCCTGGATGCGGTGCTCTACACCCATACTCATGCAGATCATCTTTTAGGAATCGACGATTTGCGTCCGTTGAGCTTTCTGCACAAACCCAACCGCCTGCCGCTATATGCGCACCCTGATGCCGCGGAATTTATCCGCAATATGTTTGGATATATTTTCAACGCCAGTTACAAGTTCGGCGGACTGCCGCAGGTTGAGTTGAGGCCAATAAATGGACCGGTGGAGTTGTTCGGAGCCCGGTTCGATCCGATCGTGCTTATTCACGGAGAAGCGGAAATTTACGGGTTTCGTTTCGGATCGGCAGCTTATCTGACTGACCATAGCGACATTCCTGAAAGCTCGCTGGCTAAGCTCCAGGGACTAGATGTGTTGTTCCTGGACGCGTTGCGCTACAAGCCTCATCCCACGCACTCAACGGTTGAAAACTCGTTGCAGACGGTGGAGCGGCTGAAACCTCGGCGGGCTTTTTTTACACACATATGTCACGACTTGCCGCATGAAGAAACCAATGCGAGCTTGCCGGAGAATGTGAAGCTTTCGTACGACGGGATGAAGTTGGAGTTCGAGATTTGAATGGAAAAGCTTTTAACCGCAGAGTTCGCGGAGAAGAGCCGCAGAGAACGCAGAGAAATACCTGTATGACGGGATGAAGTTGGAGTTCGAGATTTGAAGCAGCTCTGTGGTTGTTCCGTGTGTAACTCTGTGCCCTCTGTGGTGAAGGTTTTTGGCAGCAGGTAGAAACCGTAAGCACAGAGAGCACAGAGTTACACAGGGAAACGACACAGAGTCGAAAAGCCGGATGCACATTTACTACAAACTCGAGGATGTACCCGCGAATTTTGGCCCATCCCTAGTCAGTGTCGGCAATTTTGATGGCGTACACCGGGCACATTTACGTGTGCTACAGGAAATTGTGGCCCGATCAGCGCAGAAACACGCTCGGTCAGTCGCGGTGACTTTCGAACCGCATCCGATGCGGATTCTTCGGCCAGATGCAGGACTCAAGCTTTTGACCCCTACGCCCGAGAAGATTCGCCTGCTTGGAAACACCGGCATTGATGCCGTGGTTGTGATTCCATTCACGCGTGATCTTTCCCTGATGAGCCCGCGAGAATTCGTGAAACTGATCCTGTGCGATCGATTGCGCGCCCTCGAGGTCCACGAAGGCTACAACTTCCGTTTCGGGCATAAAGCCGCGGGCGACATTGGATTGCTCACCCAGCTGGGCTCAGAATGCGGTTTCGAGGTAATCAAATACCCGGAGATGCGGCTGCGTGGCGAGTCTGTGTCGAGCACTCGGATCCGCGAACTGATTCAGGCGAGTAATATTCGCAGCGCGAGATTTTTGCTGGGACGCCCCTTCAGCATTCAATCCACCGCGGGGCGCGGCCGTGGTTACGGTTCGAAGTACACGGTTCCTACCATTAACTTGAGCCGTTACGAAGAACTAATTCCGCGCGATGGCGTCTACATCACGCAGACTCGGGTTGGCGAGGAATGCTTCGACTCGGTGACGAACGTCGGCAATCGTCCGACATTTGGCAGCGATTCATTCGCCATCGAAAGCCACCTGCTGGACTTTCATCCGCTAGTGATAACCGCAGAAACTGAAATTGAGATCTTTTTTTTGGCGCGCGTGCGCGATGAAATAAAATTTAGCTCGGTAGAGAAACTGCGAGAGCAGATCCAAAAGGACGTTGCCAAAGCCCAGCATTATTTTGGCTTGATGCGGCGTAAAACGCCTATCGCCGGATGATGACTAGTTAGTGAGGCAAATACCCTTCTTCCATGGGAACTTTGCCTCCAATTCGAACAATGTTGACGTGATCGTTCAGGGAACGAACATCAACCAGGCCCACGGCGTTCGGCGCGCTCTGCACGTAATTCAAGACATCATCATCAGACTCGACCAGGACCAAAGCGTCTTTGTGCTCTGCAATCCAGTTGTGCCACTGCTGCGCTGTCATCTTGTTCAAGTGTTCAAGTGTGGCCGCTTCGCCATTTGATGCCGTATGTAAAACGAGCTGAATGTATTTACCGTCAGGCCATTTCTTCGTTTCCGCGCGGAATATTCTGCGCAGTTGCGCTGAAGATAAAGCAGTGACGCCATTCTGTTTTGAAACCACCACCGCCATGTGGTGGGCGAAGCACGGGGCCACCGACATAATGGCAAAAAGAAGCACGGCGCCATTGCGAGAACGAGTCACTCTCATACATTCACTCCAAAGATCAGGCTAGCTAAAAGTTACCTTCCGAGGCCAGATAACCAAAGTGTTTAAGCTGGGGCTTTTTGTAAATATTTCGTGAACAATTGAGAACGGTCAGTCAACTGGACCAGTAATGGGGCGGGGATCCGGGCCAGATTTTTGGGCCAGCACAATTGCACCCAGGACCATGGCAATCCCGATCGCCTGCACGAATCCGACGGCTTCTCGCAAGGCAATAGCCGCGATCAAAATGGCAAATACCGGCTCCAGACAACTGGCAATGATTGCCTTGGTCGGGACCAGGAGTTTGAGGCCTGCAAAATAAAGCGTGAACGGCAGCAGCATGGATAGGAAAGAAAAAAGCGCAAGAAACGCCCACGCACTGCCCGAATAGTGCGCCGCGATAATTTTATTAGGGGGGTTCACTGCGATCCAAAACAGCGATGCTGCAAGCGTCGCGTACAGTATCACCATCCAGCGATCATATCGCTCAAGCAGATAATGTCCGGCGACGTTGTAGTAAGCAAATGAAAACGACGCGACCAGCGCGGCTCCCACCCCAATCACATCCAATTGGATTCCGCCGCGGTGAAAAATTCCAATCGCCAAGGCGATTCCTGTAATCGCGAGCAAGACCGATCCCATTTTTGACGCCGTCAGGCGCTCCGCTCCGCGAGCCACCATATAGAGCAGCACCCACACCGGCGCGGTGTATTGAACGATAATCGCCGTCGCTACATTGGTCCTTTGGATTGCGAGGTAATAAAAATAATTTGAGAGCACGAGGCCAGCCACTCCCAGCAAGGCAAGTTTCGCCAAGTCTCGCCTAGGCACGCGCAGCGCACTGATGCCACGCCGCGCAATCAACCACGCGGCGAGCGCAAGAAAGGAAAAGCCGGTCCGGCACTGCGAAAGAATTACCGGATCGATATTTCGAATTTCTAAACTGGGCAACAATCTTCCGGTGAATGCCGCGCGGCCCAGAGTGGCGGAAAAACCCCAGAAAAACGTGGCCGCACCTATGTACAAAAAACCTCGCAATGAGTCGCGAGTGTCAGATTGAGGTTCTAAGGCCGTCGATTCCGCAGCCGGAGATGAGTCGACGCTTCCTGCCATTATTAAGCTTCGTCCAAACGGATTTCGTACGTGATGCGGGCGGTTTTATTCAACATGGCGGCAACTGAGCAGTATTTTTCTTCGGACAGTCGAACGGCATCTTCCACGGCTTTGCGCGCGGCCTTTCCAACAATCCGGTATTGCAGTCTAATGTCGGTAAATACACGTGGCGGATCGGCAGCTTTTTCCGCCTCAGCGGTGACTTCGACAGCAGTGAACGGCTCGCGCTTTTTTTGCAGAATGCTGACAACATCATAGGCCGTGCATCCGCACAACGCGACTAATACCAGTTCCATCGGACTATTACCGGTTTTATTGTCGCCGTCCATCAGCACGGAATGTCCGCCATTGCCGGTTCCGGCAAACTGCAGTTGACCTGACCACTTTGCTGTCGCTCGCATATGTCATCTCCGATTGTCAGTGCTTGGCTCAGGGTGAATTAACACCCTGAATAGTTCTGGATCTTCCTGCTTGAAGCGGGTCTCGAGTGCCGTGGAAATATCATGCACGCGAGAAAGCGGCATATCGTCCGGAAAAGTGCAATGGCAGGAGATGTAAACCCGGCCGTTCACCCGCTTCACCTCGATGTCATGAGTATCCAGGATGTCGGGAAATTCCTCCGAGACCGATTTCAAGCGTTCCTCAAGATGTGCATCACGTTGGATCTGTTCACCCGCCTCAATGGTGGCGACCTCACTTTCAATGTGCGTGAGAATGGAAGCAATCTCGGGAATTTCTTCGCGAATCTCCGATTCCAGCTTACTCACCAGATCATGCGCCTCTTTGAGCGCTAGTTTTTCGTCCATCTCGAGATGCTGCTCGACATGCAAGCGCCCGTCCAGGTCTTGAACACTGACATCATGAACATTCATGTTGTGGCGAGTGGCGACGGCGCGCACGCGGTCAAAGATATTTTCCGCTGAAGGTGCCCGAGGAATAGAGTGGACGACAACATCGGCGTTCGGAAGCAGGCGGTGTACGGCGCTGGTGACTTCATCCGCGACCTGGCCCGAACGCTGGAAGGTTACATTGCGGGCGAGTCCAACGGATACGTCAGCAAAGTAACGGTTGCCGGCACGCCGGATGCGTACGCGATCGACCTCGAGCAAGCCTTCAATGTTTTGGAGAGCTTTCACGATCTTATTGCGGGCGCCGACCGGTGCGGCATCGAGCAGCGCGTCAACCGTACGGCGCGCAAGCCGCGTACTGACGAACACAATCACAGCGGCCACGAACAGGGCAGCCACAGGATCAGCAGAAATTAACCATTGCGTATGTGTGCGTCGCCCGATGACAACCAGAGCAAGTCCAAGTGCGACTACCCCACTGGACCAGATGTCAGTTGAAAAATGGAGGGCATCGGCTTGCAGCGCCTGGCTGTCGTATTTGGCGGCAATAGTTCCTAAGGCTCGCGAACGCCAGAAATCGACGGCCATGGAGAAAAGCAAAGTAAGGAATGCGGCAGCATTGGGCTCGATCTCCACATGGTGAAAAAACAGGCGTTTGATAGCTTCGTAAACAATCACCACGCACGTTACAAGCAGGAGGCCGGTCTCAATGAACGCCGAGAAATTTTCGACCTTGCCGTGCCCGTATTGGTGATCAGCGTCGGCTGGTTTATCAGAGACCCGCACCGAAAAGAGCGTTATGGTGGCCGCGACCAGATCCAGGGCAGAGTGCGCGGCCTCGGACAAAATTCCCAGGCTGCCAGTGGTGATCCCTACGAAAATCTTCAGGCCAGTAATGGCCAACGCAGCCAACAACGAATTGCCGGCAGCTTTGCGCTTTTCGGCCCGCATCGACTCGGAAGCGAACGTGGCTGGAGCGCCCGACATATAGGAATTATCGCTGTGCAGAAGGGTTCCGCCAAGTGACCAGATGCAAGTTGATCTACTCGGGCCTGTGCTAGGATTCTCTATTATCCTTTCAAATTTTCCGGAGGTATCCTTTGAAAAGTGTTTCGCTCGGAGTCGTCTGTCTAATGCTGGCAATAACGGCCGGAAGCCAGACGACCAAACCGACTCCGACCCTTAAGCCCCGCCCTTCTGAATCAAATGAGTTGATACCGGGGTCGAACGTCGCCCCTGATGCCCCAGTAATCACAATACAGGGGCTTTGCGAACGCCCGCCGAACAGCAACGCTACGCCCGTCGACTGCAGCACGGTAATTACCCGCGCTGATTTCGAGAAATTGGTTAATGCAGTGCAGCCTAATATGCCTGCGGCCAACCGAAAACCATTTGCTAGTCGCTATGTCACCATCCTGCTGTTGGCTGAAAAGGCCCATGAAATGGGGCTGGACAAGACCCCAGAGTTCGACGAGCAGATGTATATTGCGCGGCTGCAACTTCTCGCACGGCAAGCTGGGGAAAAGATGCAACGCGATGCTGCAAACGTTCCGGATAGCCAGATCAGCGATTATTACCAGCAGCATGCGAATGATTACAAGAGCATCAGCTTCGAGCGAATCTTCGTTCCTAAGCAGAAGCAACCTGAGACTGCGGGCAAGCCGAATGAGCTCCATCCGGCGAAGGCGAGCGACACCTCCGATGCTGAAATGAAGGATGAAGCTGACAAATTGCGCGCCCGCGCCGCGGCTGGGGAGGACCCGACTAAGCTGCAGCAGGAGGCCAACGACTTTGCTGGAAACAAGACCAAAGTTACAAACGTCAAAGTGGAAAATATGCGCAAGACCAGCATTCCGCCAACCGACGCTGCAATTTTCGATTTGAAGGCAGGCGAGGTTTCACAGGTTTTCACCGACCCAACCGGCTACAGGATTTACAAGATAACGGAAACCAAAGAGCTGCCGCTGGCGAGTGTGCATGACGAAATCGCGCATGCCCTGCAGGGACAAAACATGAAAAGCTCGTTCGATTCGCTGGAAAACTCTGCCAAGACAACGTTTGACAACTCGTACTTTTCCACGCCTGCAGCGCCTTCGTTGCGGAACCCCGGGGAAACTCCGGCGCCGCAAGGTACAACTCCACCTCCTGGAAAGAAATAAATGGCGGACGCGCTTCCGTCCGTATTGGTGACGGGAATCTCCGGAAATCTTGGGCGGCGTCTGCTGCCCATGTTGTCCGGGTTTCGGGTTGTTGGAGTCGATTTTCGCCCTCCGCAGACTGATTTCCCGTTGCAGTTCGTGCAGATGGACTTCAGCCTGGAATCTTCTTGTCTGGAAATGATGCGCCTTTTGCAGGAGGTGCGTCCGGTTGCGGTGGTGCATCTTGCCTTCGTCATGGATGCAGTGCGCACGGGAATTCTGGACCGTGACCGCATGTGGCAAGTAAACGTGGCCGGCACTGCGCGAGTGATGGAAGCGGTGACGGAGGCCAATCGCGAGTGGCCGATGGTCGAGAAATTTATTTTCATGAGCAGCGTTTCCGCTTATGGCCCGGGGCTCTCAACTCCCGCTACCGAAGAATCTCCATTGGGGGCACATACTTACGCGTACGGGATCCATAAGATGGAAGCCGACCGCGTAGTGCAGCAACGTGCGCCGGCGCTGCGCGGGTGCAGTGTTTACATTTTGCGTCCGCACATTTTCGCGGGTGCGTCCGTGGACAATTACTTCATGGAAGCTTTCCGCGGCATTCCCGGGGGCGCCAGCAAACGCGCAGAGCGAATGCGGCAGCAAGGCAAACGGCTGCCGTGCATGTTGCCATCGGGCGATCAATATTTGCAGAACCGCATTCAATTCGTTCACATCGACGATGTAGCCAGACTGTTGAAATTCATCCTTGAGAAAAACGAACCCGAAGGCCGACGGCTGACTATTCTGAATGTGGCGGCGCGCGGCGGAACACTGACTTACGAGCAATGCGTCCGCCTCGCCAATGCCAAACTGGTGCGCGTGCCAACCGAGAAATTATTCGCGCTGGTGCTGCGAATTTTGTGGAATTTAAAAATCTCCACCATCCCGCCGGACGTAGCTCCCTACATGACCTCAGACACAGTGATGGATACTTCGCGGCTGGAAGAGTTCCTCGGCACTGAGCGCGGGGCAATTCTTCGGTTCTCCATTGCCGACGCTTTCGCCGAGTGCTTTGCTAAGGCTGAGCGCGCTGAGGTCATGCCTGCGCCGAAGAGCTGAAGTTTACGTTTACTACCGTTTAAGCAGACGTGGCGACGTCAAAACCTTCACCACAGAGGACACCCAGTTACACAGAGGAACGCCACAGAGAAATGCATAAAGCGGGCCGGAGTTCCTCTGTGGTTTTCCTCCGTGCAACTCTGTGTCCTCTGTGGTGAGCTTTTATCGGTCAAAAGCCATTGACTTGGGAGCAAGCGTGAACGAAGCACTTCCAGACTTCTACCGCGTGGCCCGGAACACGCCTGCGATGCCGAACGTGTAGGGTGTCCACGATGCGTCGCGGAATCCGGCGGTCTTCATTCTGGCAAGTATCTCCGGTGGCTGCGGAAAACACTGGACTGAAGCCGGAAGATATGAATAGGCGGCGCCGTCGCCGGAAATCAGTCTGCCGATCCACGGCAGAATAGATTTGAAATATACATCGTAGATTTTGCCCATCATTCCTTCGGGCTCGCTGAATTCCAAAATGCCGCATTCGCCTCCGGGGCGCAGCACTCGGAAAATTTCGCGCAGGCCGGCGTCATAGTCCGCGAGATTGCGGAACCCGAACGCAGAGGTGACCAAGTCAAAGCTCTGGTCGGGAAATGGTAGTTGCAGCGCGTCAGCTTCGATCCACGTAATGGGACGCGGTCGAGAGTTCTTCCTGGAAGCCAGCACCAGCATGCTGTGAGAAAAATCAGCGCCGGTGATTTCGGCTTGCGGAGCTTCTCTACGCAACGCCAATGCCATGTCTCCCGTGCCGCAACAGAGATCGAGCACCTTGACCCCCTCAGGGCGCGCCAGGACATTGGCGAAGCTTCGCGCGGTTCGCCTCCACCAGAGCTTATCGATGTTCGCGGACAGCAGGTGGTTGAGCAGATCGTAGCGAGGCGCGATCGCGGTAAACATCTCGCGAACAGCGCGCGCGGCAGAGTCGCGATCGGAAGCACCGGTTGGGGTGGCACCGCGAACTGGCGTTGTTTCTACCGCGACCTCAGCCTTTTGGGTCACTTCCCTACTCACGCGAAAGCCGCCGGATCTCCGCCAGCGCGGACGCGACCGCAGTTTCAGGCACACGGTTCACAACTTCCACTTTGCCGATTTCTTTGGGCAAGACAAAATTCACCACGCCTGACTCGGTTTTTTTGTCAGAGCGGATTAGCGACATCGCCTTCGCGGTAGTCAGGTTGACACTCGGCAGGCTTCCCCACGCGAGACTCGCGTCGCGAACGCGGGCGAAGATTCCATTATTAGAAAAGCGCATTTCCTCTGCAATCTTGGTCGCCGCAATCATTCCCCAAGCCACTGCTTCTCCGTGCAAAAATTGTCGGTAGGATGTTGCGGTTTCGAGCGCATGGCCGAGGGTGTGCCCAAAGTTAAGGACGCGCCGTACGCCACCTTCTTTTTCATCGGCGGATACGACCTGCGCTTTGAGCTTGACAGATTGCGCAATTGCCCAGGTGAGCAACTCCCGATCTTTCCGCAACGATTTGATTGAACATTTTTCGAGGTGCGCAAACAACTCCGGGTCCCCGATCACACCGCATTTAACAGCTTCGTACATTCCGGCGCGGAATTCGCGCTCAGGCAAAGTTGAAAGCGTTGCCGGATCAATGAGTACAACCGCTGGTTGGTAAAACGTGCCCAGCAGATTTTTACCGGATTTCAGGTTCACTCCCGTCTTGCCGCCAATAGCTGCGTCGAGCTGGGCTTGCACCGTAGTCGGTATTTGCACCAGTTCAATACCGCGCATGTAGACCGACGCAAGCATGCCGGCTACATCGCCTACAACACCGCCGCCGAAGGCAATCACCATTGCCTTGCGATCGGCGCCAAGTTTCACCAGTTCATCGGCTAGATTCTCAACGGTCGCGAGACGCTTGAATCGTTCTCCGTCTCGCATCTCGACGAATTTCGCGGTGAACCCATCCGCCGCAAGAGACTTCAACAACACTTTGCCCCAACGACGGCGAACAGGCGGGACGGTGATCACGAATATGGGCGGACTGCCGCCGACGGCTTCTCGCAGAATCTCTCCCGCACGAGAAAGCAAGCCATGCTCAATCACGGCTTCGTAGTTGCGGGATGCAGTGTTGATTGGGATGCGGAGCATTGTTGAACATGATAACAAGCTGGCAGCCTTCAGCCGTCAGCTATCAGATCCAGAACTTCGTTATCGAGCTATGCTCGATTGGACAGCCGAGGGCGGCTGTCCCCACAGTGTTTGGGATTTGCTGTCCTCACGTGCAGTGCTGCTTGTAGATTGGCGCGGGTTTCAGGTATACCATTTCGTCATGCCAGCAGTTCCTTCGGATACTGATTTTCTGGTCATTGGCGCCGGAATCGCCGGGCTGCGCGCGGCGATTGAGCTGGCGGCTGCCGGCAAAGTCACGGTGCTGGTCAAGCGTGAGATCGCCGACTCAAGCACACAATATGCGCAGGGCGGAATCGCGGCAGCGTTGAGCGACGAGGACGAAATCAGCCTGCATCTGCAGGACACGCTGGTCGCGGGCGACGGCTTGTGCGATCCAGAAGCAGCAAAAGTTTTGGTTGAGGACGCCCCCGATCGAATCGAAGAGTTGATCGCCTGGGGAACGCAGTTTGACCGCGACGGCACCAAGCTGACATTTGGACGCGAAGGCGCGCACAGCCGCAACCGCATTCTGCACGCTCACGGTGATTCCACGGGACGCGAAATTCAGCGCGCGCTCTATGCCAAGGCCAAAACTCTTCCGGAGATTTCGGTGCGCGAGTTCGAGTTCTCTACCGACCTGGTTCTCGAAGATGGCCGCGTCCGCGGCGTCAAAGTAATCGATGAACATGGAGTTCATAGCACGATCCATGCTTCTGCCGTGCTACTTGCCACGGGCGGTATGGGGCAGCTTTATGTCAATACCACCAATCCCAGCGTGGCGACCGGAGACGGAGTGGCTATGGCATATCGCGCCGGGGCAGAAGTTACGGACCTGGAATTTATTCAATTTCACCCAACCGCGCTTTATTTAAAAAAGGCACCGCGTTTTCTTTTATCCGAGGCCCTGCGCGGCGAGGGCGCATATCTTCGCAACATGGAGATGATGCGCTTTATGTCGAAGTACCACCCCATGGGCGAGCTGGCACCACGCGATGTGGTGGCGCGCGCCATCATGCATGAACTGGAAAGGGTGCGAGCGAAGGACCCGGTAGTTTACCTCGACATGACCCACCTTGAGGAGGGTCACATTCGCAAACGGTTCCCTCGGATCTATGCCACCTGCATGCAGTACAACATCGACATAACCAGCGAGTTTGTTCCGGTCCGCCCAGCGGCGCATTATGCGATGGGTGGGGTGCGCACGGATCTCGAGGGCCGCGCGACCTTGCCCGGTCTGTATGCCGCCGGAGAGGCCGCAGGAACCGGAGTTCATGGCGCAAACCGCTTAGCCAGCAATTCCCTTCTCGAAGGTCTGGTATTCGGCGCACGGGCTGGAAAAAAGATGCGCGACGAACTTAAGTCTCCGCCGAAACGGGCTTCCACGCTTCCACCGGCCGCGTATTCCAATGGACCGGTGAGCGTTCCGGTCGACACATCGATCCGCGAATTACAAGAGCTTATGTGGAAGAACGTCGGAATCGTGCGCACGGGTGTCGCATTGAAGGAAGCTATCAATCGATTAGGGGAAATCGGGG